>JBEIHU010000025.1:0-28515 GCA_040381175.1 Burkholderiaceae bacterium | reverse complement strand
GGCCACGCACGCGAACGGAAGTGAACATCGGGAACTTCACGCCATAGGTGTTGAAGCAGACGTCGGCCGTCTTGCGGGCGTCGGCGTCCTCCTGCCGGAAGTCGTTGGACGGGAAACCCATGACCACCAGCCCGCGCGCGGCGTAGGCGGCATTCAGGGCCTCCAGGCCTTCAAACTGCGAGGTGAAGCCGCAGTAGCTGGCAGTGTTGACGACCAGCAGCACCTTGCCGGCGTACTGGCACAAGGCCTGCGGCGCGTCGTCCTGGAGCCGGTTGAAGCTGTGCTGCAGCAGTGCCGGGCAGCGCGCAGGGGCCGTTGCCTGGGCCGAGGCCGAGGCGCCCGCAAGCAAACCAAGGCCGAGCCAGAGCCCGAGGCGCAGGCGGGCCGTCAAACGCGAAATGTCCATCGCGATATCGTGGCACAAGCGCGCCTTCTCGAGCGGCACAGGGTATTCAGCCGGCGGGCTTGAGCAGCTTGGAAGGCAGCTTGCGGATGAAGCTGCGCGAATGCTCCTTCAACTGCTCGGACAGGTCCGGGCGCAGTGCCTCGAGCAGCGGCGTGTTGATCGACACCTTGCCCGAGCAGTGGCGCAGCGTGGCCTGGCTGGCCAGCGACTTGAAGAACAGCACCTGGGTCAGCGTCGTCTTGGCCTCCAGGCCGAAGGCCATCAGCGCCACCGTCAGGCCGCCGTCGGCCGCCTGTTCGGCCAGGCTGATCTGGAAGCGCGCGGCTTGAGCCTGCTGGCTCTCGCGGCTGAACAGCGTGATGAAGGGGCTGTTTTCGTCCATCGCCGACAGCGCGTCCAGCGTGGCCTGCACCAGCGCCAGCGAGCCGGCCGAGGGCATCAGCAGACCCTCGGCCACCTTGAGGATGGCGTCGTGCGCCGAGAAGTTCTGGCTGGTCTCGACATACACCGCGAAACCCTGGTCCTGCACCATCCAGCCCAGCTGCTGCAGAGCACCGAAATAGGCGTCGTACCAGTCGAAGATGCGCTTCGGGTCGGCCACCTCGGCCTTGGCCCACAGCTGGGCGAACAGCGAGCAGTTGATCAGGTCCTGGCGCCATTGCGGCGCCACGTGGGTGGCAAAGGAGACCAGCTCGGAGCCGACCACCGCGGCCTGCGCCTTGCCGGCCTGCAAGGCTTCGTCCGCCGTCTCGCCGCCGCTGCGCAGGCGCGGCGGTGCGGGCGGCAGCATGGCCGAACGCACGAACTGGCGGGACCGGGTGATGTCGACGGGCAGGTTCATGCGGGCTCCTCGTATGCCGGCGGCGGGCCGTATCGGAGCATATCGGCCCACGAAGCCCCATCCCTAATTTCCAGGCATGCGCCGGCCTTGACGCAGGACAAGGACGACGGGCCGCGCTGCGCCTGGAATCCGGCCCATGGGCCAATCGGTCGAACGCTGCAACTTCGAGCGCCGCGACTTCGTGCGCTTCCAGCGCGCGTTGCGCGCCGAGACGGACTGGCTGCACGACCTGGTCGAGCGCGAGCAGCTGTCGCAGCATGCGCCTATGGCCGGGCTGGAGCTGGAGGCCTGGCTGGTGGACGCCTCAGGCCGCGCCGCGCCGCGCAATGCCGAGTTCATCGCGCGCTGCGCATCACCCGAGGTGGTCACCGAGATCGGCCGCTTCAACATCGAGATCAACGTCCCGCCGCAGCCGGTGCGGGGGCTGGGCCTGGGCCGGCTGGCGCAGTCGCTGCACGACGCCTGGACACGCTGCGGCGCAGTCGCGGCCGGCATGGGCCTGCGCGTGGTGGCCATTGGCATCCTGCCCAGCCTGGGCGATGCCGAACTGAACGCCGCCAACCTGTCCGAGCCGCTGCGCTACCGGGCGCTCAACCAGCAGGTGCTGCGCCAGCGCCACGGCCGGCCCGCGCGGCTGGACATCGCCGGCCCGCACGGTGCCAGCCTGCGCTGCCAGCACCAGGATGTGATGCTCGAGGCCGCGGCCACCTCGTTCCAGGTGCACCTGCAGCTGCCCGCCACGCAGGCGGTGCGCGGCCACAACGCGGCGATGATCGCCGCGGCGCCGCTGCTGGCGATGGCTGGCAACTCGCCGTTGCTGTTCGGCCAGGCGCTGTGGCAGGAGACACGCATCCCGCTGTTCGAGCAGGCGCTGGGCATCGGCGCGCGCGAGGCCGGCCAGGGCGGCGCGCTGGCGCGCGTGGGCTTCGGCAGCGGCTACGTGGGCTACTCGATGGTGGAGTGCTTTCGCGAGAACCTGGAGCGCTTCGAGCCGCTGCTGCCGGTGGCGCTGGACGAGCCTGTGGAGCGGCTGGCGCACCTGCGCTTGCACAACGGCACCATCTGGCGCTGGCACCGGCCGGTGCTGGGCTTCGATGCCGAGGACGGCCGCGTCCACATCCGTACCGAGCACCGGCCGCTGCCGGCCGGCCCGTCGCTGCCCGACATGATGGCCAACCTGGCCTTCGGCATCGGCCTGGTGGCCGCGTGGTCGGCTGAGGACGAGCCGGCCGAAGCGCGCCTGCCCTTCGCGGCAGCCCGCGCCAACTTCCGTGCCGCGGCACGCGACGGGCTGCGCTCGCGCCTGACCGGCCTGGACGGGAGGCCACAAAGCGCGCTGCGGTGGCTGCGCCAGCTGCTGCCCGTGGCCCGACAGGGGCTGGAGCAGCTGCAGGTGGATGGCGCGCTGGCCGACGCCTGGCTGCAGCTGCTGCACGAGCGACTGGACAGCGGCCTGACCGGTGCGGTCTGGCAGCTGTCGCGGCTGAAAGTGCTGGGCGGCGACCTGGCGGCCTTGACGCTCGACTATGCCCGGCGTCAGGCCAGCGGCGAGCCGCTGCACCGCTGGTGAGGCGCCTGGCCGTGTACTCGTCAGGCCATCACGCCGGCGCCACCCCGCTACACTGCGCCGGCCCGTTTGCGTGCTGCCGCCCCGCCGTGAGATGACCGACCTGACCGTGCGCCGCCTGCTGATCGATCTGGATGCCCCGATCGACGCGCGCTGGAATGGCGGCGATGCCTTCCGCACCGCCTTCTTCAATGCGTTGTCGCTGAGCTTCCCGGTGGGCGAGCAGTACTTCATCGATTCGGTGCGCAACGCGCTGAAGTCCTTGCCAGAGGACCGGCGCGAAGCCTTTGCCGCCGAGGTGCAGGGCTTCATCGGCCAGGAGGCCACGCACCGCCGCCTGCATGGGCTTTTCAATGCCCACCTGGCCGGGCAGGGCCTGCCCAACGACATCGAGCGCCGTGCGCTGCGGCGCATGCAGGCCAACGCGCAGCGCAATGTGCGCGTGCACCTGGGCGTGACCGCGGCCACCGAACACTTCACGGCGATCTTCGCCAATTGGCTGCTGCGCCACCGCTGGGCGCTGGACGGCGCCGAGCCTCGGCTGCGCACGCTGTGGTTGTGGCACGCAGCCGAGGAGGCCGAGCACCGCAGCACGGCCTTCGACGTGTACCAGGCGCTGAGCGGCGACCATGCCTGGCGCATCCGCCTGTTCCGCTATGTCAGCGTCGTCTTCATGTGGGACCTGGCGCGGCAGACGCTGATCAATCTGCGGCATGACGGCAGCCTGTGGCGCTGGAGCACCTGGCGCAGCGGCTGGCGGCTGCTGCTGGCGCGCGACGGCATGTTCCGCGCCAGCTTCGGCGCCTGGCGCGACTACTTCGGGCGCGACTTCCACCCCAGCCAGCACGACGCCGAGCCGGGGCATGCCTGGCTGCACGAGCACCTGGCGGACTACGCCGTGGTCGGCAGGCCGGCCCGCAGCTGAAGGCCGCGGCAGCACGGTGCCGCCTGCCGGCTGCCCGGCGCGCCCGACAGGAAACAACCGCATGTCCGTCAACATCCCCTTCGACCTGTCGTATGAACTCGAGGTCCGGGCCAGGGCGGCCGAGGTGTTCGCCGTGCTGGCCGACGTGCCCGCCTCGGCCAGCCACTTTCCCAAGGTCGACAAGCTGGTGGACCTGGGCGGCAACAGCTACCGCTGGGAGCTGCAGAAGGTTGGCAGCGCGGAGATCCACATCCAGACCGTCTACGCCGCGACCTACGGGGCCGACAGGAAGAAGCTCAGGGTCAGCTGGACCCCGGTCAAGGGCGTGGGCAATGCGCTGATCGGCGGCAGCTGGACGCTGACCGCCAAGAAAAGCTCCACCCACATCCTGCTGCACATCCACGGCGAGATCACCGTGCCGCTGCCAGGGCTGGCGAAGATGCTGGTCGAGCCGGTGGTGACCCGCGAGAACCAAAAGCTGGTCGAGGAGTACCTGAGCAACCTGGCCGAGCGCTTCGGTGGCGAGGTCTGAGCATGGCCGGGCACAAGCGCGTCCTGTGGGTGCTGGGGCTGCCGGCGGCGCTGCTGGCGGCGGCGCTGTATGCCAAGGCCGAACACATCGTGCTCGGCGCCGAAGGCTTCATGTTCGGCTACCCGCTGGTCATCATGGAGCTGACGCGTGCCGGCAGCGAGGCCGGCATCGGCCCGCCCAACCAGCTCAAGCGCGTGCGCGCCTTCCCCGATGCCAAGTTCAAGGAGGTCGTGCGGCCCAACGTGGACACCCTTTACACCAGCGCCTTCATCGACATGGCCGACGGGCCCTTCGTCTTCGAGATGCCGGCGCAGGGCCAGCGCTACGAGCTGATGCCGCTGATGGACGGCTGGACCAACGTCTTCGCCGCGCCGGGTACCCGCACGCTGGGCGCGTCGGGCGGCCGCTTCCTGCTGGCCGGGCCGGGCTGGGCCGGCGCGGTCCCCGAGGGCCTGAGCCTGCTGCGCGCGCCGACGCGCATGGTCTGGCTGATCGGCCGCACCCAGGCCGACGGCAGCGCCGACCATGTCGTCGTGCACCGGCTGCAGGACGGCCTGCGCCTGCGCACGCTGGCCGACTGGCAGGCTGGCATCGAGCCGCCGGCGCCTGCCTGGCAAGCCGCCGCACTGCGGCCGCCGCCGCCAGTGCAGCAGATCGGCGGCATGGGCAGCGAGGAGTTCTTCACCCGCCTGGCGCTGCTGATGGTGGACAACCCGCCGGCACCGGCCGACGCGCCGATGCTGGCCAAGCTGGCGCGCATCGGCGTGGCGCCGGGCCAGCCGCCGCGCTGGGGGCCGCTGGAGCGCATGGCCGTGAGCCTGGGCCGCGGCATCGCCGAGCGGCGCGTGCGGCGCGAGCTGGCGCAGCCGCGCGACCTGGTGAACGGCTGGTCGACGCCGCCCGCGCTGCTGGGCAACTACGGCACGCACTACAACATCCGCGCGGTGGTGGCGATGGTCGGGCTGGGCGCCAACCTGCCAGCCGATGCCACCTACCCCAACACACGCGTCGATGGCGATGGCGAGCCGCTGCACGGCAGCCGGCGCTACCGGCTGCACTTCGCAGCCAGGCAGTTGCCGCCGGTGCGCGCGTTCTGGTCGGTCACCGCCTACGGTGCCGACGACTTCCTGATCGCCAACCCGTTGAACCGGCATGCGCTGGGCAACCGCGACCCGCTGGTCTTCAATGCCGACGGCTCGCTCGACCTGTGGGTGCAGGCTGAGCCGCCGGGCGCCGACCGGCTGGCCAACTGGCTGCCGGTAAAGGCCGGCGAGCCCTTCCTGCTGAACGCGCGGCTGTACTGGCCCAAGCCGGAAGCGCTGGACGGCCTCTGGCACATGCCGCCGGTGCAACGCCTGCCCTGATGGCGACGCATCGCCGAGAATGCGCCTGCTGTAGACACGTCCCGACACACCCAACCGAAACCAAGACAGAAGGAGTTTCCGTTCATGAAGACCCGCATCACCGAGCTGTTCGGCATTGAGCACCCGATCATCCAGGGCGGCATGCACTTTGTTGGCTTTGCCGAGCTGGCCGCGGCGGTGTCCAACGCGGGCGGGCTGGGCATCATCACCGGGCTGACGCAAAAGACACCCGAGCTGCTGGCCAAGGAGATCGCGCGCTGCCGCGAGATGACCGACAAGCCCTTCGGCGTGAACCTGACCTTCCTGCCTACCGTGACCTCGCCCGACTACCCGGGCTACATCAAGGCCATCATCGAAGGCGGCGTCAAGGCGGTGGAGACTGCCGGCAACAACCCGCAGAAGTGGCTGCCGGTGCTGAAGGAACACGGCATCAAGGTCATCCACAAGTGCACCTCGGTGCGCCACAGCCTGAAGGCCGAGGCCATCGGCTGCGACGCGGTCAGCGTCGACGGTTTCGAATGCGGCGGCCACCCAGGCGAGGACGACGTGCCCAACTTCATCCTGCTGCCGCGCGCGGCCGAAGAGCTGAAGATTCCCTTCGTGGCCAGCGGCGGCATGGCCGACGGCCGCAGCCTGGTGGCCGCGCTGGCGCTGGGTGCCGAGGGCATGAACATGGGCACACGCTTCATCGCCACGAAAGAGGCGCCGGTGCACGACAACGTCAAGCAGGCCATCGTCGCCGCCAGCGAGCTGGACACCCGGCTGGTGATGCGCCCGCTGCGCAACACCGAGCGCGTGCTGCGCAATGCCGCGGTCGACGTGCTGCTGCAGAAGGAGCGCGAGATGGGCCCGAACCTGAAGTTCGAGGACATCATCGAGCAGGTGGCTGGCGTCTACCCGAAGATCATGCTCGAAGGCACGATGGACGCGGGCGCCTGGTCCTGCGGCATGGTGGCCGGGCTGATCCACGACGTGCCCACCTGCAAGCAGCTGATCGACCGCATCATGGCCGAGGCCGAGGCGATCATCCAGCAGCGGCTGGCGCGCTTCGCGGCCGCCTGAAGGGGGCGGCGCTGGCACCGGCCGCCTTAAGCCGTGCCTAAGCCTGCCGCGTTAAGGTCAGCCCCCGGATGCGCCTGCTGATCCTAGAAGACGACCCGCTGCTCGGCGAAGCGCTGGCTGTCGGCCTGCGCCAGCTCGACCATGCGGTCGACTGGTTCCGCGACGGGACGCAGGCCGACGCCGCCATGGCCACCGCGCCCTATGACGCGCTGGTGCTCGACTTGGGCCTGCCCGGCACCGACGGCATGGGCTGGCTTCGCCGCTGGCGCCAGCGCGGGCAGACGCTGCCGGTGCTGATCCTGACCGCACGCGACGGCGTCGAGCAGCGCATCGCCGGCCTGGACGCCGGCGCCGACGACTACCTGATCAAGCCGATCAGCATCGACGAACTCGCGGCGCGGCTGCGCGCGATGCTGCGCCGGGCCTCGGGCCGTGCCCAGTCGGTATGGACCCATGGCTCGCTGCGCTACGACCCGGCCGCCAAGCAGGCGCAGTGGCAAGGCCGGCCGGTGGAACTGACCGGACGCGAGCTGGCGCTGCTGGAGATGCTGCTGCTACACCCACAGCGCGTGCTGTCGCGCATGCAGTTGCAGGAAAAGCTCTACGACTGGAGCGGCGGCGAGCCGGAGAGCAACGCGCTCGAGGTCTACGTGCACCACTTGCGGCGCAAGATCCACCCCGGCATCGTGCGGACCGTTCGCGGCGTCGGCTATGCACTGGGCGCAGCCGACCACACCCGATGAGTCTGCAACGCCGGCTGCTCCTGTACCTGCTGATCTGCGCGCCGCTGGTCTGGGCCGCGGCCTTGGTGGTGTCGGCCCACCGCGCGCGCCATGAGGTCAATGAGCTGTTCGACACCGAGATCATCCGCCTGGCGCGGCAGGTGCAGTCGGTGCTGGTCAGCGGCGCCAGGCCAGGCCAGTCGTTGCCCGCCACGCCCTCGGGCGGAGAAGCCGACCTGCGGGACCTGGCGATTGCAGCGTGGAATCGCCAGGGCGAGCTGATGCTGGTGGACCGCGAAGGCGTGCAGCTGCCGCGCCAAGTCGATGCGTCGGGCTTCGTCGACCTGAAGCTCGATGGCGACTCCTGGCGCGTGTACTACCTGCAGTCGTCCAGCAGCGAATGGCTGGTGGCCGCCGGTCAGCGGGGCTCCGAACGCGACGAGCTGGTGTGGAACCTGGTGGGCAGCCAGCTGCTGCCCTGGCTGCTGGTGCTGCCGGTGCTGTTGCTGGCCATGGCTTGGGCGGTGCGCCTCGCGCTGGCGCCGGTGCGCGCACTCACCAGCGAGCTTCAAGGTCGCAGCGCGGACGACCTGCGGCCGGTGCCCGTGAAGCATGCGCCGCATGATCTGCAGCCGATGCTGGCCGCCATGAACGGGTTGTTCACCCGCATCGACACCACGCTCGAGCGCGAGCGCCGATTCACTGCCGATGCCGCGCATGAACTGCGCACGCCGCTGGCGGTGCTGCGGGCACAGTGGGACGTGCTGCGGAGCGCCAGCGGCGAGGGCGAGCGGCGCCGCGCCGAGGCCCAGCTCGATGCGGGTATGGACCGCATGGACCGGTTGGTCACGCAACTGCTGGCGCTGTCGCGGCTGGAGTCCATCGGACAGCTTCCGCAGGCCCAGCCGCTGCAGTGGGAGCCGCTGGTCGAGCAGGCCATCAGCGACGTGCTGCCCTTGGCCGAACGCCGCCGCATCGAGCTGGAGTGCGACTGGCCGGCGGCGGGCACGCCGCCGCTGCCCCTGCAAGGCGATGCCGACTTGATGACCGTGCTGCTGCGCAACCTGCTCGACAACGCCGTGCGTTATGCGCCGCAGGGCAGCACGGTGCGCCTGCGCTTGGGCGCCGACCGGTTGGTGGTGGAAAACGACGGCCCCGCGCTGCCGCCGGACGTGATGGCCCGGCCCGGCCGGCGCTTCCACCGCATCGACGGCCAGGCCGAAACCGGCAGCGGCCTGGGCGTGTCGATCGTGCAGCGCATCGCCGCGTTGCATGGACTCGGCCTGCGCTACCGCGCCCAGGCCCGTGGGCATGGCGTGATCGCCGAGGTCGGGCCGGACGCCGCTCGCTGAAGCGGTTGTTGCGCTCGTTGCTGGGCGCTTGAGCCGGGTCCAAGACCATCCGGCTCGCCTCGAGCCTTTCGTCCTCGGCGGTAGCCGGCTGCCATGCTCGCCGCGCCGGCGGCGTGCAGGCGCAAGCGCCAAACCGTCGCCGTGACGCAGACGCGCACGCCCTGTCCCTCATGCCCACCAAGCTCAGCTCCGCAGTGTCAAATCGGCCCATGGCGGCAGACCGCGACCGGCGCGGGTGTAACGGCCGCAGGGCCCCGCGCTGGTGATCGCCGGCTTCACGCTGCTGCGGCGGCTGTTGGCCACCAGCACGCTGCGGCCGCAGGAGTCCTGCTGCTGGAGCTCGAGCCGCCACCTGTCGACCGGCTAGGGCCTGTTCACACTGCGCAGGCGGGTGCGCCTCCTTGGTGTGAACAGGCCCTAGTCCTGAAGGCGGGCTTGCGCGACCCGATGAGCGGTGTCTTCAAGTTGCGCCGGGCGGTGCTGCTGCGCCTGCTGGTGCCGGGCCTGCTGTGTTGGACCGCTGGCTTCGACTTCGTGATCTCGCGGGGTGCGGCCACGCTGGCGGCGATGAGCAGCACCTTCATGCTCAACCTTGCATCCACCTGCCCTGACCGGGGCCCGCGCAGCTGGCTCGGCTTCTCGGTCGCCTGCGCAGTGGGCGCGCTGGCCCACGCGGGCATTGCCGCGTACCTGTTCGATCACCATACGGGGTGGGTTTCTTCTGCGGTGGCCGGCGTGATGGATCGCGCCTGCGACGGCTTCGACGCCGCCGGTTCCGCAACGCCAGGCAACGGCTCTGCAGCGTTCGCGGCACAAGACCCTGCCTGGCCTGCACAGGCCGGCCTTTCCTGCGAGCTGCGATGCAGCAGCACCAGCGCCGCGGTGCCGAGCGCGGCGACTCCCATGCCGTTCTGCGCCCATTGCTCGAACAGCGATTGCAGGGCCTCGGGATTCACCTCGTGGGCGAACAGGGCCAGTTCCTGAATCTGCTCGCCCGAGTAGCGCACCAGATCGTCGGTCGAGATCGTGACCGGCATCTGGCCGTCGCCACGCACGAGCCGCGCGAACGCCCCCGAGGCCACTGCAACCACACCCAGCATGCCCAGCGGACGCAGCAGCTGCGTCAACATGTCGGCCCGCATGGCGTCGTTCGCGGCCCGATAGACCCACGACACCGCGTTCGCAATCGCCGAGCGCATGCGCGACACCGTGGTGGCTTCGGGCGTCCCGGCCCTGGGTTGGCGCACGACAAAGGCATCGTCCTCGAATTCGTCCATTGAGCGCTGCTCCCTTTGTCGATCGAAGAATCAAGCCCGGTTGGATGAGCCTGTCCGGACTGGGACGGGCAGTCTGAGCCGCATTTGTCAAGGCATCGTGAATCAGTGGCCGCAACGCGCCGATGCGGCACCTCGGCCGCACCGTCAAGCGCCAGGCAACTCGAGCTCGACGCGCAGTCCGCCGATTGGCGATGCCTGCAGGCGCAGGCTGCCGCCGTACAGGCCCGCCAGTTCGTTCACGATCGCCAGGCCCAGGCCACTGCCGGGAACCGATTCGTCGAGGCGCGCGCCGCGGGCCATCACCGACTCCCGCCGCTGGGCCTCGATGCCAGGGCCGTCGTCGTCGATCACGATCCGCAACCGGCTGTCAGGCCCGGAGCCCATCGCGCCCGCGTTGAGCCGCACCTCGTGACTGGCCCACTTGCAGGCGTTGTCGAGCAGGTTGCCGAGCATCTCCTGCAGATCCTGCTGCTCGCCCGCGAAAGCCAGGCTGGGTGCCATCGGCATGCAGTGCAAGGCGAGGCCTCGCTCGGCATGCACGCGTTCGAGCACACGCAGCAAGCCGCTGACGACCGGTTGCAGCGCGACCCGCGCACCCGGCAGCCCCTGCGCCGCAGCCGCCCGGGCACGCGCCAGATGCCAATCGACGTGGCGCCGTGCCACGCCCACCTGCTCCTCGACCAGAGCGGCCAGTTCGGCAGCGGTCTCGGGGCGCTGCAGCGCGACGGTCGCGGCCTGCGACATCACGGCCAGCGGCGTCTTGATCGCGTGGGCGAGGTTGCCCGCCTGCGTCCGCGCCCGCGTCACGACTTCGGCATTGCGCGCCAGGACGGCGTTGAAGTCATCGACGAGCGGCTGCACTTCCGACGGAAACCGGCCGTCCAGCCGCTGGGCGGTACCGGCCCGAACCCGCGCCAGGGTACGCTGCAACCCACGCAGCGGGGCCAGACCGATTGCGACCTGGGCCAGTGCCGCCGCGCACAGCAGCACGAACAGCGTCGCCAGCGACGCGGACAGCACACCGTTGAAGCGCTCGACGGCGGCCACGGTCTGGTCCAGGTCGGCGGCGACGATCAGGCGCCAGGGCGCGGCGAGCGCGCCGTTGCGCGTGATGGTGCGTTCCACCAGCAGCAAGCGCGCGCCGCCGGGGCCAGCGACCTCGTGCACATGCACCACGCCGTCGGCCAGCACATCGCTGGGCACGGACAGCGTGGCATCCCACAGCGAGCGCGATCTCGACACACCGCGCTGCGGCACGGAGCCAACGCCATCGATCTGCCAGTACAAGCCGGAATAGGGACGCGACCAGCGTGGGTCGCTCAGGGTCTGCGGGTCGATCTTCGGCTGCCCCGTCGCATCGAAGTCCAACCGCGCCGTGAGCTGGTCGAGCTGCGCCGTCAGGCCTTGACTGAACTGGCGCATCACATGCTCGCGGAACAATCCGGCCAGCAGCACACCGGCCAGCACCAGCGCCACCGCCAGGGCCGCAAGCGTGGCGGCCAGCAGCCGAAAGCGCAGCGAGCGTGTCCAGCGCAGTCCGGCCTGGGGCTTCAAGGCGGCGCCACCAGCCGGTAGCCCAGGCCGCGGACCGTTTCGATGGTCTGTGGGGCCAGCTTGCGCCGCAATCGGCCGACGAACACCTCGATGGTATTGGAGTCACGATCGAAGTCCTGCGCGTACAGGTGCTCGGTGAGTTCGGTGCGCGAGACCACGCTGCCGGGCCGGTGCATCAGGTAGGACAGCAGCCGGAACTCGTGGCTGGTCAGGATGACGGGCTTCCCGGCGAGCGTGACGCGGCTGCTGCGCGTGTCCAGCATCAAGGCGCCGCACTGCAACAGCGGCGACGCCAGTCCCTGGGCACGGCGAATCAAGGCACGCACTCTGGCCAGCAGTTCCTCCATGTGGAAGGGTTTGGCAAGGTAGTCATCGGCGCCGGCATCGATGCCAGCCACCTTCTCGTGCCAGCTGTCGCGGGCGGTCAGGATCAGCACGGGCAGCCTCAGCCCGGCCTCGCGCCAGCGCTTGAGCACGCTGAGACCGTCAAGCAGCGGCAGCCCCAGGTCGAGGATCACGGCATCGAAGGGTTCGCTGGCGCCCAGGTGCTGCCCGTCGCGGCCGTTGTCGGCTTCGTCCACCACGTAGCCGGCCTCTTCGAGCCCGCTGCGCAACTGCGCGCGCAGCGTCGCATCGTCTTCGACGAGCAGCACTCTCATGCGGATGGCGGCACTTGGTGGCGCTTCACCTGGCTGGCTCTTTGGCAGGCTCGGCACCGGCGCGCGGTTCGCGTGCGGCCCGCCGCTTGACCTGAAGCACCTGCGCGGTGGCGGCGTCGACTTCGAGCTTCAGCAACTGGCCGTTGGCTTGCAGCAGCTTGACTTCGTAGATCCAGCGTCCGTCGTCGCGCTCCAGCTCCAGCTCCAGCACCTGGCCCGGATGCGTACGCCGCAGCCGCTCCAGCAGCGTCGGCAAGGGGAGCACCTGGCCGGCCTCCACCGCCGCACGCGCCTTCTCATGGTCGTGCTTGTCGCTGGCCCAGGCGCCCGACAGCGCCAGCCCAGTCAGCAGCAACAGCGCCAGCACGCATCGCGCGAACGCGCGCCGCCACGGCCGTGCGGGCCAGCGCTGCCTGCGTGGGGGCGGAGGGAGGACGCTCACCATGGAATTGTCGGCGAGCCAATCTGAACCGCGGATGAACGAGCCCTTCAGGGTCGGTTCACGCCCGGCCGCGAAAAATGGCTCCATCGACCGGCGCTGCCGGTCAACGCCTGGATCCGCGATGACCTCCACGACGCCAATCTCCGCGCCGCGCCTGCCGCGAAGCCACCGAAGCACCCGGCTGTGCGGCCTGGCGGCGGCGCTTTGCCTGGCGCTGCCGGCGGGCGCGGTGCAGGCGGCAGACACGTCTGCGACACAGCAGTTGGACCGCTTCAGTGCGCAGGCCGGCGCGCCCGGGCAGGCCGAGCGCGGCCGCGTCTTCTTCACCAGCCGCCATGGCGGCGAGTGGTCCTGCTCGTCCTGTCACGGCAACCCGCCGACCCGGGCGGACAAGCACGCCAGCACCGGCAAGCCGATCGAGCCGCTGGCGCCTGCGGCCAACCCCGGCGCCTTCACCGACAGCGCCAAGGTCGACAAGTGGTTCCGCCGCAACTGCAAGGACGTGCTGCAGCGCGAATGCAATGCCGGGGAGAAGGCCGACGTGCTGGCCTACCTGATCGGTCTGAAGCCATGAGCCATTGCACCGCGCCGCGTTTCAGCATGACTGCAATGCAGTCCATGGCTCGACCCACCGGCCGCCGCGCCTGGCATCGCAGCTTGATTGCGGCAGGCGTGCTGGCCCTGGCCGCCGGCGTCACCGCACGGGCCGACAGCAGCAGGCAGATGCCGGCGAAAGTAACCGCCGCCTACACGCAGGAATGTGCGTCCTGCCACCTCGCCTATCCGCCGGCAATGCTGCCCGCCCGGTCATGGCAACGCCTGATGGGCAGGCTGGACAAGCACTTCGGCAGCGATGCCTCGCTCGACGCGGCCACGCTGCAGCAGATCGGCAACTGGCTGCAAGCCCACGCCGGCACCTACAAGCGCGTGAACGAAGAGCCGCCGCAGGATCGAATCACACGCTCAGCCTGGTTCGAGCGCAAGCATCGAAAGATCGACCCGGCTGTCTGGAAACTGAGCAGCGTCGAGAGCGCGGCCCACTGCGCCGCCTGCCACAGCGGCGCCGAGCAAGGCGTCTTCGACGACGACCGCCTGCGCTACCCAGTGGGCATGGATGCGCGGATGCGGCGCTCGTTCGAGGACTGATGAACCAAACAAACCGAAAGAGACCCGCCATGCAGAGCTCACCCACCTTGCAGCCTGCCGGCGCAGCGCCGCAGGCCGTCGCCGGGCCACAGCGCCGCGTCGTCGATGCACCCACACGCATGTTCCATTGGCTGTTTGCACTGAGCTTCCTCGGCGCCTACCTCACGGCGGAAGGCGAGCGCTGGCGCGCGCTGCACGTCACGCTCGGCTACACGCTTGCGGGCCTGCTGGCCTTCCGCGTGCTCTACGGCCTGTTCGGGCCGCGTCACGCACGCCTGGGCCTGCTGTTGCGCAGGCTGGCAAGCGCACCGGCATGGCTGCGATCTGCGGCGCAGAGCCTGAAGAACGGCCCGCTGCCGAGCCCCCGCCAGGCCATCAACTGGCGGCAAGGCCAGAACCTGCTGATGGCGCTGGCCGTGCTGGCCATGCTGGCGCTGACGGTGCCGCTGACGCTCAGCGGATACGGCAGCCTCAACGAGTGGGGCGGCTTCCTGGGCGGCCGCATACTGAATGGAGATTGGCTGGAAGACGTGCACGAGTTCTTCGGCAATGCCTTCATGGCGGTGGTGCTGGGCCACATCGCAATGATCGCCGCACTGAGCCTGCTGCGGCGCAGTAACCAGGCGCTGCCCATGCTGACCGGCCGCGTCGACGGTGCCGGGCCCGACCTGGTAAAGCACAACCACGCCTGGCTGGCCGCCTTGCTGC
The DNA here is from genome assembly GCA_040381175.1 of Burkholderiaceae bacterium. Taxonomy (GTDB): domain Bacteria; phylum Pseudomonadota; class Gammaproteobacteria; order Burkholderiales; family Burkholderiaceae_C; genus Rubrivivax. Next base: position 13,958 of record JBEIHU010000025.1, on the reverse strand, counting down.
TGGCCGGCGTGCTGGCCTTCATCGGTTCGCAGTGGCAGCAGTCTCCCAAGGGCCTGATCCCGTCCCAGGGGATGATGCAGACGGGTTCGGACCGGCATCATGACGACGACGACTGAGGCATCGTCGGCGGCGCTTCCGCGCGGGGGGCGCCGACCTCGACAGAAAAGCCAGCGTAAATTCGCACGCACGTGAAGAACCACTCTCACCCACTGCGATCCACGCCCAGGACCAATGGCCGCTGAAGCACCGAGCACCGTTTCCGGCCTGGATCCGTCGCTGGCCGCTGCTCGCCTGCGTGACGAAGGCCCCAACGAACTGGGTCTTAGCCAGCGGCGCACACTGCGCGGCATCGCGTGGGAAGTGTTGCGTGAACCGATGTTCACACTGCTGCTGGGCGCTGGCGCGATCTATCTGGCGATGGGCGACGCGCACGAGGCACTGATCCTGCTGGGGTTCGTTTTCATCATCATGGGCATCACCGTGCTGCAGGAGCGGCGTACCGACAAGGCGCTGGACGCCCTGCGCGACCTGTCGAGCCCCCGTGCGCTGGTCATGCGCGGCGGCCAGGCCGTGCGCATCCCGGGCCGCGACGTGGTGCGCGAGGACGTGCTGCTGCTGGCCGAGGGCGACCGCGTGCCGGCCGACGGCCTGCTGCTGCAAGCGCACGAGCTGGCCACCGACGAGTCGATGCTCACCGGGGAATCCGAGCCAGTCACCAAGCAGGCGGGTGCAGGGCGTGTGTTCGCGGGCACGCTGGTTGTTAGCGGTCAGGGCTTGGTGAAGGTGGACGCCGTGGGCCGCCAGACGGAGCTTGGGCGCATCGGCTTGTCCCTGCAGACCATCGCGCTGCAGGCCTCGCCGCTGCGCGACGAAGTGGCCAGGCTGACGCGGCGACTCGTGGTCATCGCGCTGTCATTGAGCGTCGCCTCGATGACGCTGTTCTGGCTGCTGCGCGGCGGCTGGCTGGAAGCGATGCTGGCAGGCATCACCTTGGCCATGGGCCTGCTGCCGCAGGAGTTTGCGGTCATCATGATCGTGTTCTTCGCGCTGGCCGCGCGCCGGCTGGCGACGCAGCAGGTGCTCACGCGGCGGCTCAACGCCATCGAGACGCTCGGCCAGACCACGGTGCTGTGCGTGGACAAGACCGGTACGCTGACGCGCAACCGAATGGCCGTGTCGACGCTGGCGACCGAAGCACAAGCCATCGACACGCAGGGACTGCCGCCTGGCGATCTGACTGAAGCATTCCATGCGTTGCTCGAAGTAGCGCTGCTGGCCTGCGAGACCGAGCCGCACGACCCGATGGAGCAGGCGCTTCACCGCCTGGCCGCAGAGCATCTGGCCGGCAGCGAACATCTGCATCCGCAGTGGACACTGGCGCGCGAGTACGAGCTGTCGCCCGAACTGCTGGCCATGACCCACCTGTGGCGCAGCGCCACGCAGCCGCACGACACGGTGGCCAGCAAGGGCGCGCCCGAGGCGGTGGCCGCGCTGTGCCATCTGCCCGAGGACCGGCGCGAGCGCATCATGGCCCAGGCCGCACAGCTGGCCGGCCGCGGCTTGCGTGTGCTCGGCGTGGCCCGGGCCCCGCACCGCAAGGGCCGGGGATGGCCCGGCTCGCAGCACGACTTCGCCTTCGAATGGGTCGGGCTCATCGGCTTTGCCGACCCTCTGCGGCCCGAAGTGCCCGAGGCCATGGCGCGTTGCCGCCGCGCCGGCATCCGTGTCGTCATGATCACTGGCGACCACCCTGTCACTGCGCGTGCCATCGCGCTTCAGGCAGGCATCGGCGGCGACCAAGTGCTGACCGGCGACGACCTGCAGCAGCTTGACACCAAGTCGATGGCGCAGAAAGCGGCCGAGGTGAACATCTTCGCGCGGGTGCAGCCGCAGCAGAAACTGGCACTCATCGAGGCCCTGCAGGCGAACGGCGAGGTGGTTGCGATGACGGGTGACGGCGTCAACGACGCGCCGGCGTTGAAGGCAGCGCACATCGGCATCGCCATGGGCCAGCGCGGCACCGACGTGGCGCGCGAGGCCGCCTCGCTGGTCTTGCTGAAGGACGACTTCGCGTCCATCGTGCATGCCATCCAGGCGGGCCGGCGCACCTTTGCCAACCTGCGCCAGGCGATGGTCTACACGCTGGCAGTGCACGTGCCCATCGTCGGCCTGGCGATGCTGCCGATGCTGTTCGGCCTGCCGCTGGTGCTGGCACCACTGCACATCGCTTTCCTGGAACTGGTCATCGACCCGGCCTGTTCGCTGGTGTTCGAAGCCGAGCCGGGCGGCCCCGACCTGATGTCACAACCACCTCGACAAGCCGGCGCCGCGCTGCTGACGACGGCACTCGTCACGCAGAGCCTGCTGCAAGGCGGCCTGGTCACGGCGATGGTGGTGGGCATGTACGCTGGGCTGCTGGGGCTCGGCACGCCGGCCGGAACGGCTGGCACGGCTGCCTTCGTGGCCCTTGTCAGTGCCAATGCCGCACTGATCCTGCCCAGCCGCACCGCCCGCACCGACTGGCACAGCCTGGCAGCAGGGCTGACGCCGGCCAGCCGCTGGGTGCTGGGTTGCACGCTGCTGGCGCTGCTGGCCGTCACGGCCATTCCCTGGTTGGCACGGAACTTCGGGTTCCTGCCCCTCGCGCCGTCGCAGTGGAGTGCCGCACTGGCGGCCGGTCTGGCGATGGTGCCGCTGTTGCACATGAGCAAGGTGCTGGTGCTCGGGCGGCTGCTTCCGCCGATGCGCAAGACGTCGACTTGAAAGGCTGCGTGCTCGCTGCAGCGGATGCTGCTGGCGACGCTGCATGGTCGTGGGCGGCCGCGCCGACCCCTCATCTCAGCAGGCGGTAATCGCTCAGGCGGAACCACTTGCGGGCCAGGATGAACCCGGTCACCGGTTGCGGTGAGAGGCTGGTCACCTCCCCGGTCATGTTCTTCCGGTAGAAGGCTGTGCAACTGGCGTTGTGCCAGACGGTCTTCTTCAGGTTCTTTCGCAATTTGGCGACATAGGCGTCTTGAAGTTCGCGCCGCGCATCGATGGCCTTGACGGACTTGTCCCGCTTCACGGCGCAGATGCCCTGAACGATGTAGTCGGTTGCCGCTTCCATGTACGAAATCTGCGAGCTGTGTCCGGAGCCGGTGTTCGGGCCGTTCACCTTGAAGTAGTTGGGATAGCCGGAAACGCAGATGCCCTTGTACGAGACCGCTTCCCTTTCCCATTCGCTGTTGAGATTGCGGCCACCCACGCCATGCACCTGGAAGGTCAGCGCCTCCTTCATGTTCGAGTACGCAAGGTAGCCCGTGGCACAGACGATCACGTCCAGCGCAATGTCCTTGCCGTCCTTCGTCCTGATGCCGTCGGGCGTGATGCATTCGATGCCGCTGATGTCCACGTCGACATGCTCAAGTGCCAGCGCGGGCAGATAGGCACGGGTGGGTATGACGCGGCGGCAGCCCAGTTCGTAGTCGGGCAACATGTGCTGGCGCAGCCTGTCGTCGTCGATGTAGCGGTCCAGGTCCTTCTTCAGCCTGCGCAGGTAATGGCTCTTCAGGAGCCCGCTGATCCAGGCCGTACCTGGATAGCGGCGGAATCCGATGAAGCGGGCGTCGTACATGGCAAAGACAAGCCATCGGATGAGGTGCCGCAGGCCCGGCAGCGTTCGAAGGTGGCGCTCCACCGCCCCGTACTGCCGGTCCGCGCGCGGAAGAATCCACTGCGCCTTTCCCATGAACACGGTCAGCCGGGCCACCTTGCCGGCAATGGCCGGGACGATCTGCGCGGCTGAACAGCCCGAGCCGATCACCGCGACGCGCTGGCCTTCCAGCGCGACCGAGTGATCCCACTGCCCGGAGTGGAACATCGGGCCTCGGAAGCTGTCCGCGCCGTTGATGGCGGGCATGCGCGGGTTCGCCAGCACGCCGCTGGTGTCGATCACGAATCGGGCGCTGTAGCTTTGGCCCGACTCGGTCTGCACATGCCAAAGGAACTGTTGCTCGTCATAGGTCAGCCGGGTCACGTTCTGGCGGGTGTGTGCATGCCTGCGCAAGCCGAAGCGGTCGATGATGTGGTTGGTGTAGGCCAGCAACTCGCTCTGCGGGGCAAACGATTTCCGGAAGGGGTAGCCGATGAACGAGATGCAGTAGAGGCTGGTGGGGATGTCGACCTCGGCACCGGGGTAGGTGTTGGCCTGCCAGGTTCCGCCCAGTTCGCAGCTTCGTTCCAGCAGCACGAAATCGTCGCATCGCTTCTTCTGCAATCGGATCGCCGCCAACAGCCCCGACAACCCGCTGCCGATGATCACGGTCTCGACATGGCGCGGCTGTTGCGGCCGACCGGCGCACGCGGCCGTCTCTTCGGTGGCGACTCGCTCCAACGGGCCCATCCTCAAGTTCATTCAGGGCAGCGGCTGACCGTTGGTCATTCGGCGCCACGAACCGCGGCGCGGCAGCCGGCCATGCCGCATGGCCGTTGCGCTCAAGTCGCCTTGACCTTCGCCAACAGCACCCGGGCTTCCTCTCGTCGGCCGGAGTCGGCAATCTGCCGGCCCGGCCGCGCCGGCGCGCTGAGCGCCTTCTCCAGATAGGGCACGGCCTCTTCGGCCCTCTTGGTTTCGACCAGGTACTCGGCGTAGAAGAAGTTCGGGTCGATGCCGTTCGGGTTGAGCGCCAGCGCCTTTTGCAGCAAATCCTTGGCCTTGGCCTTGTCGCCAAAGCCCACCGGCCAGCCTGGCACCTTGTAGTAAAGCACGCCCAGGCTGTTGTAGGCCGAGCCGTCGAGCGCCTTGGCGTCGATCTGGATCGCCTGCTCGTAGCCGGCCTTGGCCTGCTTGACCAGGCTCAAGGCGCCGAGGCCACCCTTCTCACCAGCCCACGAGCTGACGATGATGCCTTCCCAAATCAGCGGCTCGCTGCGCCCGGGGAAGGTCTCGCTGACCTTGTGCGCCTTGGCACTGAGCGCCTCGAAGCGCTTCTCGCGCTCGGACTGCGGCGTCTGGTAGCGGATGACCTCCCAGTCGCGCTGGAGTTCGGCGACTGCATCGTCTAACGGGGCAGCCCAGGCGGCCAATGGCAGCAGGGCCAGGATCAGCAGGGTCTTTTTCATGGGTTCGTTCCAGTGATCGCGGGTTGGCTGTCTATGCTGCGCAGGCTGCGCCGGTGCTTGGTGAAGCTTGCGTCCATGCGCGCACCGAGCAGGCCGTTCAGGCGCACGCCCAGGCGCTCGGGGAAGCCGACGAAGGATTCGGCGCCCTCGCTCTCGATCAGCGCCAGCAGCGCGCAGGCCACCGTCTCGGGCGTGTCCATGGCCGTGCCGGTAGCCTGGTTGTAGGCCTCGACCGCGGCGCCGTTGAAGCCGGTGCGGGTGCTGCGCGGCCCGAGGATCTGCACGCGCACCGACGTGTCCGCCAGCTCGCGGCGCAGCGCTTCGGCAAAGCCGTGCAGCCCCGCCTTGCTGGCGCCGTAGACGCTGAAGCCAGGCAAACCGATGCGGCCCAGCGCCGAGCCTACGAGCACCAGCTGCGCGTGCGGCTGGCGCAAAAGGTACGGCAGCAGCGCCTGCGTCAGACGCATCGGCACCAGCAGGTTGGCCCGCAGCACCTGCTCCATCTGCAGCGGCGCGATGGACTGCAGCGCACCGAAGCCGGGCACGCCAGCGGCGTGCACGAAGACATTGACACGCCAGTCGGCGGCCGCCTGGGCCACCCCGGCTGCCGCGCCGGGTTCGTCCAGGTCGGCACGGTGCCAGGCCAGACCGGCCGGGCCGGCTGCGCCGCGACCCACTCCCAGCACCTGGGCCCCGGCCTGGCGCAGCGCGTGCGCCATCGCCTGGCCGATGCCGCCGCTGGCGCCGGTGAGCAGCACGCGGGCTTGCGCGGCCTTCACGCCGCCACCTCCTGCAACTGCGGCAGCGGCAGGCTGCGGAAGACGTCGCCGTACAGGCGGAAAAAGGCGCGCGCCGCATGCACGATGTCCGCCTGGTCGCGCGGGTCGTCGATACGGTCCATCAAGCGCGCGAAATGCGCGGTGTGCTGCTGGTCCAGCGTACCGTGCGAACGCAGGTAGCTGAAGGCCAGGTCGGGCAGGCCCAGCGGCAACTGGATGGCGTCGGCCGCCATCAGCGCGAGCGATACGCTGGTGCCTTCGAGCACGTGCACCATGCCAAAGAAGCCCAGCGGGTTGCGCCGCGCGATGGTGTCGTAGGCATAGGCCACCATGACTTCGGTGGCATGCCCGGGCGCGCCGTGGCGCACCGCCTCGGCGTCCGCCCCGCAGGCCGCGATGTCGTTCAGGATCCACTCGTCGTGGCCGGCTTCCTCTTCGATGTATTCGTCGAGCGGGCCGCGCAGCCAGGCATGGCGCGGCGGCAGCGCGGCCTGTGTCGCCTGCAGCAGCGGCACGGTGTGGCGCACATGGTGGTGGGCCTCGCGCAGGAAGGCCAGGTAGCTGGGCAGCGAGACCTCGCCGCTCAGGCAGCCCTGGATGATCGGCGTGGCCAGCAGGCCCTGGCGCGCGTCGGTGCTTTGCTGTATCAGTGTCGCGTGGAAGCTCATGGTCAGGTTCAGGCAGGGTCGAGGGCCAGGCCCAGGATGTGGGCATGGCGTTGCAGGATGGCACCACGTTGCGGCCGGCCGTTGGCCGTGGCCAGGCCGGTCCTCATGTCGAAGGCGGCGCAGCCGCGTGCCCAGCGCGCGATGCGGGCGTAGTCGGGCAGCGTGGCATTGGCTGCATCGACGGCCGCCTGCAGCGCCGTGTCGTCCGCGTCTTGCCGCGTCGGCCAGATCACGGCCGACAGCGCCGGTTCGCCATCGCCGAACACCACCGCCTGCAACACGGCCGCGTGGCTGCGCAACGCGGTCTCCACCCATTCGGGCGAGACGTTGCGGCCGAAGTCGGTGATCAGCAGGTTCTTCTTACGGCCCGAAACGTGCAGGTAGCCGTCGGCGTCGATGCGCCCGAGGTCACCGCTGGGCCACCACTCGGCCACCGGGTCGGCATCGCCGAGGTAGCCGTCGAACAGGCTGCCGGCGACCAGGATCTCGCCATCGTCGGCGATGCGCAGCCGCGCGTGCGGCAAGGGGCGTCCGGTGCTTCCGGGGCGCCCGGCGCCGGGCAGGTTGAGCGTCTGAACCGACGCGCCCTCGGACAGGCCGTAGCCCTCGCAGGCCGGGATGCCCAGCGCCTGCGCAGCGCGGATCAACGCCTCGCCGACCGCCGCACCGCCCACCGCCACCAGCTTCAACGAGGCCGGTGCTCGCTGCGCTGTCTGCAGCAGGTGGCCGCACCAGGCGCGCAGCATCTGCGGCAGCAGGATCAGGCTGTGCGGCTGGTGCCGCTGCACGGCGGCATGAAGACGCGCTGCATCGAAGCTGGATGATCCTGTCAGGCCCAGTTCTCGCAGCGGCAGCGTGACGACAGTCGCGCCGTGCAGGCGCGGCGCCATCAGGCCTGCGATGTTTTCCAGCAGCACCGCGAAAGGCAAGGCATTCAGGTGGCGCTCGATCCGCAGCGGTGCCATCGCTTCGACGAGGCCCTGCGCCACGCGCTGCAATGCCGCAGCGCTCAGGCAAACGCCCTTGGGCGCGCCGGTGGTGCCCGAGGTGAAGCTGATCTTTGCGGTGTGTGCCGGCATCACGGCCGCGACCGCCGGCAGTCGGGCCAGCATCAGCGTGTCGCCGGCCACCGGGAAGCGCTGCCAGACCAGCGCAGGCCAGGCCGCCGCCAGTTCCGCGGCCACCAGCAGCGTGTCGACGCCGGCGGCCGTCAACGCATGCTGCATCTGCGCTGCGCTAAAGAACTGCGGCAGCGGCACATGCACGATGCCGCGACCCAAGGCCGCTTCATCGATCGCGACGAAGGCCGCACCGTTGTCTAGCAACGTGGCCAGCACGCGCACACCGGCCGCGGCCAGCGCCTGACCGGCCTCGGCGGCGGCTTCGTCCAGCTGCGCGGCGTTCCAGAGGCGCCGGCCGTCTTCTAGCGCCGGCCTCATGCGGCAGCGCTTCGCCGCGCCAGCGTGTGCAGCGCTGCATCGAGCCGCCCGGCCAGCACCAGGGGCCGGTGGTCGTAGTAGCTGCCCCAATGCGCGGCCTGGCCGCCCAGCGCGGCCGGGTCGGCGACGCCCAGCACCAGCGGCGCCACGCCCATGCGCACGAACAGGTTGCGCAACTCCTGCGTCAGCGTGCTGACCACCCACTCGAAGCCCTGCCCTGCCAGGTGCAGGCCCAGCAGCAGGATCAGGCGCCGGCCCTCGCCGGCCCGCGTGGCCGCGAGGTGGCCGACCTCGACGATGCGCATGCGCAGCGGCCCTCGGCCCGCCGGTGCCGGCAGCAACGAATCCACCGGGGCAGGCAGGTAGCGTTCCAGGAACAGCGGCCCGCTGTCTGCGGCGCGGTAACCGGCCGCTGCGACGCAGTCGTCGTCGGCATCGTGCAGGCTGGCCAGCAACGGAGCGAACTGGCTCAGTTCGGCACCGTATCGCGCGCGGTAGACCTCGCCAATGAAGGCCTCCACCTCCGCGCGGCCGGAAGACCCGGGCCAGTGCAACCGCAGGCGCGGCAGTGCGGTGGAGTGCAAGGCATCTGGCCGCGGGGCGGCTGGCAAGGGCAGTGACAGCAAGAGGGCTCCTCGTGCGGCCGCCGAGGGCGACCTGTTGACGGGCGTGATCTTCTGCGGCCCGCCTTAAGACCGCATTAACGGGCTGCGCCGGCGCCGCCGAGCACGACCGAGGTCACGAGCGAGCCGGTGCAACGCATGAGGGGTCCGCGGCCCACACGCCCCCCCTGCCGGGGCTCCGGCGCTCAAGCCTGCGAACGCCCGCGCTCAGCGTCCTGGAGTTGTCCGGCATGCAAAACCCTGGGAGCGTGGGCGATGCCGCCAGTCGCCACCACCAGCACGGATCTCGCCGGACCGGATCGGATCTTGTTCATCGAACCGCGCAGAAGACTCGGCTGCTTTGTTGCAGCCGGCGAGGTCCGTGGTTTCGGCAATGGTGCCGAGACGAACACCCGCATTGCGCCGCGTCAAGCGGCGAGCGCGGACGGCCTGCGCAGCGCCGGGGCAAGGCCCGCGCCCATCAGGTCGATGAAGTTGCAGCCATAAAAGCGCCGGCGCGCCTGCGCGCTGCAGCCCTGCAGCGCCTCGTCGAAGCGCTTCAGCGGATGGCGCCCGCCTTCGACGTGCGGATAGTCCGACGAGAACATGCACATCTGCTCGCCGGCGTGCTGCACGATCCAGCCGGTGTCCTCGTGCGGATAAGGCGTCACGCGCAGCTGGCGGCGCGCGATCTCGCTCGGCGCGGCAGACAGCGCCTGCAGCCGCGCCTCGTTGCGGCGGAAGGCGTGCGCGGCCGAATCCAGCGCGCGCAGCCAGCCCGGCAGCCAGGCCGCGCCGAGTTCGATGGCGCCCCACTTCAGGCGCGGGAAGCGGTCGAACACGCCGTCGAAGATCAGCGTGGCCAGCGTCTGCATCACCGCATTGGGGATCGGCATGTAGCTGACCGAGGTGAAGTTGTCGTCGCCGCCGTGGAAGTCGGGCACCGGCGGCAAGCCGTTGAGCTTGTAGACCGGGTTCATCTTCTCTTCGCCGCCCACGTGGAACAGCACCGGCACGCCCGCTTCCTGCGCCTGCGCCCACACCGCGTCCAGGGCCACGTGGCTGGGCGCGTGGTGCCGCGGGCAGCGCGAGGGCACCATCAGCGCCTTGGCGCCCTCGCGCAGCGCCGCGGCGGCGGTCTCGCGCGCGCGCCCGAAGTCCTCGAGCGGCACGTAGCCGGTGGCCAGCAGCCGGGCATCGACGCGGCAAAAGTCGGCCAGCATGCGATTGTGAGCGTCGGCGGCGGCATAGCACAGTGCCATGTCCTCGCCCTGGTCGAGACCGAAGTTGCCCAGGCAGAAGGTGGTGAACACCAGCTGGCTGGCAAAGCCCAGCAGGTCCAGCGCATGCGGCCGGTCGGCGGCGATGAAGGCGCCGTGCGCCTCGTAGTTCTTGCGCAGCATGATGTTGGCATCGACGTCGGCGCGGAAGGCCGCGTCGGCATGCGCCTCGCGCGAGCGGCCGGGGCGCAGGTTGCGCTGCAGCGCCGCACGGTAGCCGGCGCTGTCACGGAAGCGCGGCAGCAGCGACGGCGTGAAGAAGGCGTCCAGGCAGTCGTCCAGCTCCATCAGGTGGCTGTCGGCATCGTGGATCAGGCGGGCATCGGCATAGGCCATGTGCGGTCTCCGGGTCTTGGTGGCGTGCCGGCCATTATTCGACGCTTCGGCTGCGCGGCGTCAATGCAGCCAGCGCAAGCATCCGCCGCGGCTGCGCGAACAATCCGTCGGCACGACCCGAGCCGCCGACATGCCGCGACAGCGCATGCCCCAGCACGAGACTTCGGCCCACCATGTCGGCGCGCTGGCCGTGCTCGCCGCGCCCGGCGAGACGGCCGGCGAGTTGCGTGCGCGGCTGCGGCGCCGGCGCGACACCCGCTGGAACCTGGTGTGCGTGGTCGATGCCGACAGGCGCCTTCAAGGCACGCTTGGCGCCACCGAACTGCTGGCGCTGGACGACGCCGCGACGCTCGGCGGCGCGGCGCGACGGGCGGCGCGTCTTGCCGGGCACCGACCAGGAGCGCATGGCCTCGGTGGCGCTGCACCACGGTGCGACGGCAATGCCGGTGGTCGACGAGGGCGGTCGGCTGGTCGGCGTGGTCGGCCCGAACACGCTGATGCGCATCCTGCGCCGCGAGCATGTCGAGGACCTGCACCGCCTGGCCGGCATCTCGCGCGAAACGCAGCAGGCGCGCGAGGCGCTGGAAGAGCCGCCGACGCGCCGCGTGCGCCATCGCCTGCCCTGGCTGGTGGTCGGCCTGGGCGGCAGCATGCTCGCCACCTTCGTGGTCGCCCGCTTCGAGACGGGGTTGTCGGCCAAGCCGGCGCTGGCCTTCTTCATCCCCGGGCTGGTGTACCTGGCCGACGCCATCGGCACGCAGACCGAGGCGGTGGCCGTGCGCGGCCTGTCGCTCACCCACGCCGGTCTCGGCCGGCTGCTCGGCGGCGAACTGCGCACCGGGCTGCTGATCGGCCTGTTGCTGGCGCTGCTGGCGTTCCCGATGGTCTGGCTGGTGTTCGGCGAGCTGCGCCTGGCCGCCACGGTGACGCTGGCGCTGACCGACGCGAGCATGGTGGCGTCCTCGCTCGGGCTGCTGCTGCCCTGGGCCCTGCAGCGCTTCGGGCTGGACCCGGCCCACGGCAGCGGGCCGCTGGCGACGAACGTACAGGATGTCTTGAGCCTGCTGATCTACTTCGGCTTCGTCTCGGCCATCGTGCTCTGAGGCACGCGCTGTGCGAGCATCGCGCGCTGAGCATGCCCGATTTGCGAACCAGGAGCCTCCATGACCGTGCCCGGCGAAGCGATGCATTCCGACCTGGACGGCGGCTGGTGCCTGCCGGCCCCGGCGCCGCGCGAGGCGCTGCACACGCGCAGCATCGCCTGCCGCAGCTTCCGCCGCGACGACGGCCTGTTCGACATCGACGCGCGCTTCATCGACACGCGGCCCTTCGCCTACGACAGCGAGTTCCGCGGCCATTGCCCGCCGGGCTCGGCGCTGCACCACATGCAGCTGCGTCTGACGCTGGACCGCGAGCGCCGCATCCATGCACTGCAGTCGGCGATGCCGGGCACGCCCTACGGCGGCTGCGCCGAGGTCAACCCCAACTTCCAGCGGCTGGTCGGCCTGTCGGTGGGCAGGGGCTTCCGCAAGGCGCTGCGCGAGCGGCTCGGCGGCACCGAAGGCTGCACCCACATGCTGGCGCTGCTGGAGGCGATGGCCGCGGCCGCGGTGCAGGCCTTCGCCTCCAATGCCCATGCGCCGCGCCGCCCGGGCCAGGCCGAGCCGGTGCGAATCTGGCGCCTGGACGCGCTGGTCGACAGCTGCTGGTCGTACCGCGCCGACGGGCCGGTGATGCAGCGACTGCAGCACCGCTGAGGCCGGCGGCTCGGGCCAGTGGGCTGCGGCGCCGATGCCGGCCCATCCCGGGCTGGGCGCCGCCGACGCCGACGCGCTGGCTCGCTGGATCATGGCCGGCGCGAAGCAGCGTCGCGCCGGCACTGCGGCCGCTCAGCCGGCGCGCAGCTCGGACAGCCGCGCGGCCGCTTCCTTCTTGCCCATGGCGCGCAAGGCGGCCAGCGCCTGCATGTGCTTGGCGCGCGGCCGGGCCTTGCCGTCTTCCCAGTTGTAGATCGACTGCCCGGATGCGCCGACGAGCAGCCCGCAGTCCTGCGCCGACAGGCCCAGGCGCCTGCGCTGCGAAGCCAGGCCCTTCGGACTGAAGCGCTGCACGCGCGCCACGGTTTCATCGGGGCCCGCATCGGGAGCCGGTTTCGACGCCGCCTTGCCAAGGCGGCGCAGCTGCGCCTCGAGTTCCAGCACGCGCCGCTTCAGCGCCGCGATCTCGCTGCGGTAGTGGCCGACGGCCTTCTTGAGACCCGCGGTTTCGCTGCGCACTTCCTTGCGCGCCACCCTCGAGATCTCGTTCTTCAGGACAGATGCGATGTTTGCCATGGTTTGAGATTGTGCAGCGGTTGCGGCCGGGCAAGATCATCCCGTGGCCGGGACCGGCCGACGCTGCCGAAGGACTCGGTAGCATCGCTATCCAGCCACCTCAAAAAGCACGCGAATGGACACTTGCACGGGTTTCAGGCTGCCGCGACTGTGCCTGCCGCGGCCGGGCATCGACCTGCACAAATGGGCCGTGGTGGCCTGCGACCAGTACACCGCCGAGCCGCAATACTGGCGGCAGGTGGAGCGCGAGGTGGGCGATGCGCCGTCGGCACTGCACCTGATCTTTCCCGAGGTTCATCTCGGCACCGCCGACGCGCCGGCGCGCATCGCGCGCATCCAGGCCACCATGCGGCGCTACCTCGCGGACGGCCTGCTGGCCGAACATGCCGGCGCGGTGCTGGTCGAGCGCCGCATCGGCGCGCACACGCGCCGCGGGCTGATGCTGGAGCTGGACCTGGAGCACTACGACTACAGCGCCAGCTCGACCAGCCTGATCCGGCCGACCGAAGGCACGATCGTCGAACGCCTGGCGCCGCGCATCGAGGTGCGGCGCGAGGCCGAGCTCGAGCTGCCTCACATCCTGGTGCTGATTGACGATCCGCGGCACACGGTGATCGAGCCGGTGGCCGCCGGGCGCGCCGCCCTGACGCCGCTGTACGACACGCCGCTGATGGGCGGCGGCGGCCATGTGGCCGGCCATGCGCTGCAGGCGGCGCAGGGCGCGCAGGTGCTGCACGCGCTGCAGGCGCTGGCCGAGCCGCAGGCCTTCAGCGCGCGCTATGAGGTGCCGGCGGGCACGCCGCCGATGCTCTTTGCCGTCGGCGACGGCAACCATTCGCTGGCCACCGCCAAGTCGATCTGGGAGCAGACCAAGGCCACGGCCGGGCTGCAGCATCCGAGCCGCCACGCGCTGGTCGAGGTGGTCAACATCCATGATCCCGCACTGGCGTTCGAGCCGATCCACCGCCTGCTGTTCGGCGTTCGCATCGACGTGCGCCAGGCGCTGGCGAAGTTCTGCGGCGCGGGCCTGCGCTGCATCGACGTGGCCAGCGGCACGGCCATGCGCCAGCGCCTGAAGGCGCACACGGCGGCGCAGGCCTTCGGGCTGGTAGGTCCCGGGGCGCGCTTCGCGGTGGTCGAGCTCGACGCGCCGCCGTCTTCGCTGGCGGTGGGCACGGTACAGGATTTCGTCGACCGCGTGCTCGCCGACGGCGGTGCCGAACAGGTGGACTACGTGCACGGCGACGACGTGCTCGAGCGGCTGGGCAGCCAGGACGGCCATGTCGGCATGCACCTTGACACGGTGGGCAAGAGCGAGCTGCTCAAGCGCGTGTTGCTCGAAGGCCCGCTGCCGCGCAAGACCTTCTCGATGGGCGAGGCGCACGAGAAGCGCTTCTACATCGAGGCGCGGCGCATCC
>JBEIHU010000024.1:0-28871 GCA_040381175.1 Burkholderiaceae bacterium | reverse complement strand
GTGGCGGTGCTGCGCGCCGGATCGTGGGTGAAGGGGCCCAGCAGGTTGTAGCGGCTGGCCTGCAGCTTGCGTATGCCGCCGTGGCGCCCTGGGTCCACCCGGCCGGGCTCGGCGAAGTGCGGCAGCCCCAGGTCGTGGAACTCGCCGTTGCTGAAGCTGGGCCCCAGGTGGCAGGTGTAGCAGCGCCCGCGGCCCAGGAACAGCGCCAGCCCGCGTTGCGCAGCCAGCGGGTAGCGCGCCGCGGCGGCGCGGTCGCCGCGTTCCACCGCGTTGCGGAACTCGTCGAAGGGCGTGCGGCCGCTGCGCAGCGTGGCCTGCCAGGCGGCCAGCGCCTTGGCCACGTCGACGGCCACGCGCTCGTCGTCCGGCCACGGCGGCTGGCCGAAGGCGGCCGCATAACCTTGGCGCAGCGCCGGCGTGTCGCGCACCGTGCGCGCCACCGAGGCAAGGCTGCCGCCCATCTCGCGCGCAGCGAGCAGCGGGCGCAGGCTCTGCGCCCACAGGCTGTCGTTGGCGCCATCCCAGCCGAACCAGCGCTGCAGGTCCAGGTCGTGCAGCGCCAGCGTGTTGCGGTCGCCGCGCGCCAGGCCCATGCCGCGCGGCAGGCCGTCGCTGAAACCCAGTGCCGCCTGGTGGCAGCTGGCGCAGGCGATGCGGCCGTTGGGCGACAGCGCCGGTGTGTGGAACAGCTGCCGGCCAAAGGCGATGGCCGCCGGCTGGCCCCAGACGCGGTTGGACGGGTCGGTCTGCAGCGGCGGCGGCCAGGGGCCGAAGGCCAGGATGCGCGGGATGTCGTCGTCGTGCAGCGCCGAGGGCAGCGGGGCGGCCGCGGCCAGCAGCGCCACCAGCGCCCACGGCGCGACCGCGATCGTGGCCAGCAGTCCCGCGAGGCGTTTCACTGCACCGTCAGCGGCTGCGCCAGCCGGCGCGGGGCGCCGGCTGCGTCGCGCCATTCGAAGACCAGCTCCCAGCGGCCGGGCATGTGGAACATCAGCCCGTCGGCACGATAAAGGCCCGCGCCCTGCGCCTGGATGCTGGGCCGATAGTTCATGCCGTGCTTGTGCTCGGGCATCGTCGCATCGACCCGCAGCGTGACCGGCAGCGCCTGGCCGGCCGGCGCGCACAGCGCGATGTCGAGCGCGAAGTGCTTGCCTACCGGCACCGGGCTGGGCGCGGCGTGCCAGGCGATTTGCCAGCCATCGCCCGTCAATGCTTGCCGGCTGGCGCCCAGCGATTCGCCGCAGGCCCACGCGCTGGCAGTGCCGCCAGCCAGCACCAGGGCCAGCAGCTGCCGCCTCACGGCGCGCCCGGCTTCCAATGCGCGAACAGCGCCTCGCCGTTGCGCCAGGCAATGGCTTCAGCCAGCGGCGCCGGCAGGTCGCTCAGCCAGGCCCGGCTCCACTGCGCATGTTCGACCAGGTAGTGCCAGCGCTCGGGCGTGAAGGTGTCGGTGCCGACCATGAAGCGGTCGGGAAACTCGGTGAACAGCGCCTTCCATTCGGGCGCCACCTTGTTGCCCACGCCGTGTTCGCTGCGGTAGGCCAGGTCGCACCACAGGTTCTTGTGCTTGCGCAGCATCGCCGCCACGGCCTCCGGCCTTTCGAAGCCCGAATGCGCCCACAGGATGCGCGCCTGCGGGTACTGCTTGAACAGCCGCTCCACCGCGTCGGCATCGCTGTGCGCATGCAGCACCAGGCCGTGCTGCTTGGCCAGCTGCACCATGCGCCGCGGCACGGGAAGGTCGGCATCGGCGCCGAACAGGTGGAACTCGCCGACCGCCGCGTAGCGTGCGTTCTTCAGCCGCTCTTCCAGGAAGGCGGCGACGCTGTCGTCGCGCACCCAGGTGCTCATTTCGGCGCGCGTGCGGTACGGCCGCAGCGAAGGGATGACGATGTCTGGCGCCTCGGCCAGCAGCTTGTGCGTGCCGGCATCTCCGGAGCTGGAGACCAGCGCGCGCTTCAGCCCCGCCTTGCGCAGGATGTCGGCCGCCTGGCGCGGCGGCGTCAGCTCCACCGCATCGTGGCTGTAGTGCACATGGGCGTCGAAGATCGGCAGTTCGGCGGCCGCGGCGGGCAGTGCCGAGAAGAGCAGGCAGGCGAGCAGGGTCCGGGGGCGCATCGGCAGGCTCCGTCGACAGAGCACCCTAGTCTGCCGCAGTCCCGGGTTGCGTGCTTGCCTCCACCCATTCGGCATAGGGCAGGTGGGCCATCGCGGTGGCGATGGCGTGGATGGCCGGCAGCTCGTAGGGGTGCTGGGCGCGGATCGCCGCCTCCAGCGCCGCGTAGCCCTCGGCATGCGTCTTCAGCAGCAGGCGGAACTCGCCCTCCTGCGCCACCGAGCCCTGCCAACGGTAGATGCTGTCGATGGCCGTGATCTGCGCGCAGGCCGCCAGGCGCCGCCCCACCAGGTCATGCGCCAGGGACAGCGCCTGTTCGCGCGTGGCCAGCGTGGTGATCACCAGCAGCGGCAGGCCGGCCATGGGCTGTGCCTCAATAAAGCCGGATCACCGGCCAGCCGCGCTCGGCGGCGATCGCGGCCAGGCGTGCGTCCGGGTTCACGGCCACGGCGCGCTTGACGGCGCTGAGCAGCGGCAGGTCGTTGATCGAGTCGCTGTACAGCGTGGAATCACAGTCGGCCAGCATCAGGTCCTGCGCGCCCAGCCAGTCCTGCAGCCGCTGCAGCTTGCCTTCGCGCATGTTCAGCACGCCGCGGCTGCGGCCGGTGAAGCGGCCGTCTGTGCCAGTCTCGCATTCGGTGGCGATCAGCTGCGCGAAGCCCAGGTGCACGGCCGTCAGTTCGCTCAGGAAGCGGCAGGTCGCGGTGGTCAGAATCACCAGGTCGCCGCCGTCGCGGTGCCGTGCCACAAGCTCCACGGCGGCGGCCGGAATGCGCGGCACGATGCACTGGTCGACGAAGTCGCGGCGCAGCGCGCCCCATTCGGTGGCGCTGCGACCGGCCAGCGTGCCGATGTAGAAGTCGCAGAAGGCTTGTGTGCTGACTTCACCTGCCGCGTACTCGAGGGCCATCGCGCGGTTGCGCGATGCGAAGGGCTCGCGCGGCAGCACGCCGCGCTGCATCAGGAACTCGCACCACAGCTGGTCGCTGTCGCCGTCGAGCAGCGTGTGGTCGAGGTCGAACAGGGTCAGGCGCACCGCGGGATCCCTCAGGGTTGCCGCAGGTGCCAGGCCTTGGGCCGGGTGAAGGCCTGGATGCCGTAGGTGGACAGCGTCAGGCCCACGCCCGAATCGCCGTGGCCCGACCACGGCAGCCGCGGGCTGACGCGGTCGCAGCAGTTCCAGTACACCGTACCGGCGTTCACCTGTGCCAGCAGATCGCGGGCGCGGGCCTCGTCGCGTGAGTAGATGCCGGCGGTCAGGCCGTAGCGGGTGTCGTTCATCAGCGCCACCGCTTCGTCGTCGCTGCGCACGGCCTGGATGCCGATGACCGGGCCGAAGCTTTCCTCGCGCATCAGCTCCATGGTGTGGTTCACTCCAGTCAGCACGGCGGGCTCGAACCAGTTCCCCGGGCTGGGCCGGCTGCGCCCGCCGCAATGCAGCGTGGCGCCCTTGGCCACCGCGTCGTCCACCTGGGCCTGCAGCACGGCCAGCTGCGGCGCGCGGGTGATGGCGCCGATGTAGGTGGCTTCGTCCAGCGGGTCGCCCTGGCGCATGGCCCTGACCGTGGCGACGAAATGCTCGACGAAGGCGTCGTGCAGGCTTTCGTGCACGTAGATGCGCTCCACCGAGCAGCAACTCTGGCCGGTGTTGTACATGGCGCCGTCGGCCAGGCCTTCGGCGGCGGCGCGCGCGTCGGCATCGGCGCGCACGTAGACCGGATCCTTGCCGCCCAGCTCGAGCTGCAGCTTCAGCAGCTTGGGCGCCAACGCCTGCGCGATGCGCAAGCCGGTGGCGTGGCTGCCGGTGAAGAACACGCCGTCCAGCCGCTGCGCCAGCAGCGCGCCGCCCACCTCGCCGGCGCCCACCAGGCACTGCATCACGTCGGCCGGCACGCCGGCCGCATGCAGCAGCCGGGTGATGTGCTGGCCGCTCAGCGTGGCATGTTCGCTGGGCTTGTAGAGCACGGCATTGCCGGTCAGCAGCGCCGGCACGATGACGTTGCAGCCGACGAACCAGGGGTAGTTCCAGGCCGAGATGTTGGCCACCACGCCCAGCGGGATGTGCGTGATCTGCTCGTGCATGCCGCCGCCGTCGAAGACATGCTCGTCGCGGATGGCGGCTTCGGTCTGTTCCAGGAAGAAGTCGATGCGCGGCAGCAGGCCGTTGAGCTCGTTGCGGGCCTGGCTGATGGGCTTGCCCATCTCCAGCGTCAGCGTGGTGGCCAGCGCGGGCAGCTCGGCCACCACGCCGGCGCGCAAGCGCCGCACGACGGCCAGCTTCTCGGCCATCGGCACGGCCGCCCAGGCCGGCTGCGCGGCACGTGCGGCCGCGGCCTTGGTAGCCACGCTGGCGACGTCGTCGGCAGGCGGTTCGGCGAGCAGCGCGCCGGTGGCGGGGTTGCGGATCTTCAGCGTGGGCATGGGTTGCTCAGTCTTTACGGGTGGCGCGCGCCGCGGCCAGAAACTCGGCCAGCAGCACGCCGTCGTCGAAGGTGCCGTGCTCGGTGTCGTGGAACTCCGGGTGCCATTGCACCGCGGCCACGTAGCCAGACCCGCGCCGGCGGATGGCTTCGATCAGGCCGTCGTCGGGCGAGCGTGCCTCGATGTCGAAGACGGGTGCCAGGTCCTTGATGCCCTGGTGGTGGATGCTGTTCACCCGTGCGCGCCGCACCTGGGGGTAGAGCTCGGCCAGGCGCGAGCCGGCGACGAGTTCGATTTCATGAAAATGGCGCTCGAAGCGCGGCGTGTCGCGGTGCGCCAGCGAGTCCGGGCGCTGGGTGGCGATGTCCTGCAGCAAGGTGCCGCCGTGCATCACGTTCAGCAGCTGGAAGCCGCGGCAGATGCCGAACACCGGCTTTCCGGCATTGATGAAGGCCTCGACCAGCTCCATCTCGTAGCGGTCGCGAACCCGGTCGCCGGCCCAGTCGGGGTGCATCGGGGTCTCGCCGTAGCTCTCGGGCGCCAGGTCGTTGCCGCCTTGCAGCACCAGGCCGTCCAGCACCTCGGCATAGTGCGCCAGCTCGATCTCGCTGCGCTTGACCACGCTTTGTGCGTCCACCGCCGGCACCATCACCGGCAGCGCGCCGCCGCTCATCACCCAGTGCGCGACCGATTGCTCCAGGTAGTGCAGCGTCTTGGTCCACACGCCCCCCAGGTCGAGCACCGGGCCGGCCGGGTAGTAGATGCGCGCCGAGACGCCGATCAGCAGCCAGGGACGTCGGAAGGGCATGTCTCACATCGCCTGGCGCAGCAGGCGCTCGTAATCGCTGGCGGTGGCCGGCCGCGGGTTGGTGCCGTTGGTGAAGTCAGCGGCTGCCAGCTCGGCCAGGCGCGGCAACTGCCCGGCCGTCACACCGCGCTGCGCCAAACCGCCTTCGATGCCGATGCGCCGCTTCAACATGACGAGCCACTCAACGAAGGCGGGTCCGCCGCCGTTGACACCGGCCGCATGCGCCAGCTCGTCGAACCTGGCGGGCACGGCCTCGAAGTTCCAGGCCAGCACGGTGTCGATCATCAGCGCGTTGGCCAGGCCGTGGTGCATGTCGCACACCGCGCCCAGCGCATGCGCGCAGGCATGCACGCCGCCCAGGTCCTTCTGGAAGGCCACCGCGCCCATCATCGAGCTCATCATCATGTCGGCGCGGGCCTGCAGGTTGCCGGGCTCGGCCACCGCGGTGGCCAGCGCGCGCGCGCCGAGGCGCAGGCCTTCCAGCGCGATGCCGTCGCACATCGGGTGGAAGGCTGGCGACAGGTAGCTCTCGATGTTGTGCGTCAGCGCGTCCATGCCGGTGGCCGCCGTGACGGCCGGCGGCAGCGCCAGCGTTGCTTCAGGGTCGGCGAACACCGCGCGGGCCAGGATCTTCGGGCTGAAGACGGTGCGCTTCTTGTGCGTCTCGTTCTCGCTGACCACCGACGAGCGGCCTACCTCCGAGCCGGTGCCCGCGGTGGTGGGCAGCGCCACCATGTACGGCAGCGGGTGGACGATGGGCCGCACCTGCGGGTGGTCCCACACGTACTCGAGGATGTCGCCCTCGTGCGTGGCGGCCACGCCCACCACCTTGGCCACGTCCAGCGCCGCGCCGCCGCCGAAACCGATGATGCAGTCGGCGCCATGCAGTTTGTAGGCCTTGGCGCCGTCCATCACCATCGCGCAGGTGGGGTTGCCGTGGATGCCGTCGAAGACCACCGCGTCCAGCGTCGCCAGCAAAGAGCGGAATTCGGCCAGCACCGGCAGGCCCGACAGCCCGCGGTCGGTGACGATCAGCGGCCGCTTGCAGCCGGCTTCCAGCAGATGCTCGGCGACGAGCTTGCGCGCGCCGGCGCCGAAGTGGATGGGGGTGGGGAAGGCGAAGCGGGTGATGCTCATGGGCAGGGTCTGAATTTTCCGGAAAGGGCCTTCTGGCCGAACTGCTTGACCAGCAGGCCGTCGGCATCGATGGTGAGGTAGGGCCCCTTCGCATCCTTCATCGCCAGAAAGCTCAGGCTGCTGCCGCGCCCTTCACCCAGCAGCGCGACGTCGAAGCCGGCTGGCGGCTCCATCTTGCCGAAGTAGCTGAAGGCCGCCAGCGGTGGGGCGCTGCTGGCGACCTGCTTGCTGCCGCTGCTCAGCGTCAGCGCCTTGGGGTCGACGCCGAGACGCGTGCCCGGCTTGATGCAATCCACGGCCCAGGTGCCAGCGTACTTCTTCAGCATCTGCACGTCGTTGGGGTTCTGCTGGGCCGGCGCGGGCAGCGCGACAAACAGGCCCAGCATGCAGGCGGCTTTGTGCAGATGCTCGGCGACGAGCTTGCGCGCGCCGGCGCCAGAGTGGATCGGGGTGGGGAAGGCGAAGCGGGTGATCGTCATCGCGCGTCATCTCTTCTGCTTGCGCGGAATGACGGGGACGACGCGGAAGCCCCGGCCGTCCGGCACGAAGCCCATTCGATCTCCGGGACGCAGGCCCAAATCCCGGCGCACCTCCAGTGGAACGGTGATTCGGTGTCCTGTGGTTAAGGCACAGGGTTTCGGCAGCGTGGTCCTCAAAGCGTCTCCCGCCAGGTCAGATGATCTCGAAGTATCGCCTCAGCTCCCAATCGGTGACGCCGTCCTGCCACTGCCGCCATTCCCACTCGCGCGTGGCCGCGAAATGGTCCACGAAGGTGTCGCCCAGCCAGTCGCGGGCGATGGCCGATTCGCGGAACACGCGCGTCGTCTCGATCAGCGTGCGCGGCGCGCGCGGAATGTTTTCCGCCCCCTGGTTGGTGCCGGTGATCGGCGGCGCCGTGAGCTTCAGGCCCTTCTCCACGCCGTGCAAGCCGGCGGCGATGACCGCGGCCATCGCGAGATAGGGGTTCACGTCGGCACCGGGGCAGCGCGTTTCGAGCCGCGTGCTCTTCGGGCTGCCGGCGATGACGCGGAAGCTGGCGGTGCGGTTGTCGATGCCCCAGGTGGGCTTGACCGGTGCCCAGAAACCGTCGACCAGCCGCTTGTAGCTGTTGATGGTGGGCCAGATCAGCGGCGCGAATTCCATCATGCAGGCCACCTGGCCGGCCAGGTAGCTCTCGAACAGCTTGCTCATGCGTCGCGGGCTCTTCGCGTCGTAGAACAGGTTCTTGTTGCCGTCGCTCAGACTCTGGTGGATGTGGCCGCTGCAGCCCGGGTACTGTTGGCTCCACTTGGCCATGAAGCTGGGCATCACGCCGAAGCGCTTGCCGATCTCCTTGGCGCCGGTCTTGAACAGGATCGCGCGGTCGGCGGCCTCCAGCGCGCCGCTGAAGGCAATGGCCGCCTCGTACACGCCGGGCCCGGTCTCGGTGTGCAGCCCCTCGATCGGCACGCCGAAGCCCAGCATCTCGTCCATCAGCGCGTTGAAGAAGCCGCGCTGGTCGGCCATGCGCAGCAGCGAATAGCCGAACATGCCGGGCGTGATCGGCTCCGGCGCCACGCCGCGCTTGGCGGCCCAGCTCTGCGGCGTCTCGGCGAAGTTGAACCACTCGAACTCCATGCCGGCCATCGGCACTAAGCCCAGCTTCTGGGCGCGCTTCAGTACGCGCTTGAGCGTCTGCCGCGGGCACACCGGGTAGGCGCTGCCGTCGGCATTGACGAACTCGCCGAGGAAGAAGGGCACGCCGCCGTCCCAGGGCACGCGCCGAGCGCTGCCCAGGTCCAGCCGCGCCAGCGCGTCGGGGAAGCCGTGCTGCCAGCCGGTGACCTGGGTGTTGTCATAGCAAACGTCGTGCGCATCCCAGCCGAAGACCACGTCGCAGAAGCCGAAACCGCCATCGGGATGGGGCTGCGCGGCGCCGAGGAATTTGTCGCGGTGCAGGTACTTGCCGCGCAGGATGCCGTCGATGTCGCTGACCGCGACCTTGACCTTGGTGTGGCCCTGGTCGCGGATCGCCTGCAGGGCGGGGTGTTCGGTGTTCTTCTTCGTGGCCATCGCCAGGTCTCCTTGTCCGGTTCAGCGTGCCGGCGTGCCGCTGGCAATGCCCATCTCGGCCAGCGTCTCGGCCACCGCGTTCACTGCCTGCTGCATCTCGTTGTGGCCGATGGCGCCGATACACCCCACCCGGAAGGTCTCCACTTCCGTCAGCTTGCCGGGGTAGAGGATGAAACCGCGCTTCCTGGCGCCTTCGTAGAAACGCTTGAAGTCGTAGGCCGGGTGCGCCGGCGCGTGGAAGGTGACGATGACCGGCGCCTGCACTTCGGGCTTCAGGAAGGGCCTGAAGCTTAAGCGCGCCATGCCGTCCACCAGCGTGCGGCAGTTGTCGGTGTAGCGCGCCAGCCGCGCCGGCTGGCCGCCTTCCTCGACGAACTGCGCGGTGGCCTCGTCCAGCGCCGCCACCACATGCGTCGGCGGCGTGAAGCGCCACTGCCCGGTCTTGCCCATGTAGACATGCTGGTCGTGCAGGTCCATCGCCAGGCTCTGGCTGTTGCCGGCGCAGCTGTCCAGCACCGCCTTGCGGATGAAGACGAAGCCCATGCCGGGCACGCCTTCCAGGCACTTGCCGCTGGCGGCGATCAGCGCGTCGAACTGCAGTTCGCGCGCGCTGATCGGCAGCGCCGCGAAGCTGGACATGGCATCGACGATCAGGCCCTTGCCGTGCTTGCGGCAGACCGCAGCCACCTCGGCCAGCGGGTTCTCGACGCCGGTGCCGGTCTCGCAGTGGATCAGCACCACGTGCGTGACCGAGGGGTCGGTCTTCAGCCGCTCGTCCACTGCCGCGGCTTGGATCGGCTGGTCCTCGGCGAAGGGCAGCACGCTGGCCTTGCGGCCCATCATCTGCGTCAGCTTGCCGGCGCGCTTGCAGTACGCGCCGTTGTCGGGCACCAGCACGTGGCCGTCGCGCGGCACCAGCGTGGCCACCGCGGCCTCGACGCTGAAGGTGCCGCTGCCCTGCAGCGGCACCACCACATGCGTGTCGTGGCCGTCGACGATGTCGAGCAGCCGCCCGCGCAGCCGAGCGGTGATGGCGTTGAAGTCGGCGTCCCAACTGCCCCAGTCCTTCAGCATCGCCAGCTTTGTGCGCAGCGTGGTGGTCAGCGGGCCGGGGGTGAGCAGGATGCGGTCGCGGTCCATCGGGACTCCTTCAGGGGTTCTTCCAGGCCTGGGTGCGGCGCTCGACGAGCCACGACAGGCCCATGAACAGCAGCGTGGCCGCCGTGGAGGCCGCGGCGATCAGCAGCGCCATCGCCGCAGCGGCGCCGATCTCGCCGGCCTCGTCCAGGTTCAGGATGGCGATCGAGGCCACCTTGGTCTCGGGCGAGTACAGGAAGACCACCGCAGAGATGGTGGTCATCGCGTTGACGAAGAAGTAGCGCGCGATGTCCACCAGCGCAGGCGTGCAGATCGGCAGCGTCACGCGCCAGCAGGTCTTGTAGAACGGCACCTTCAGCGAAGCCGACACCGACTCGAACTCGGCATCCAGGCTCTTCAGCGCCGTCACTGCCGTCAGGTGGCCGGTGGTGTAGAAGTGGACGATGCTGCACACCGTCATCAGCGTCAGCGTGTGGTACAGGCCGTTCAAGGGGTTGGACGGCTCGTTGAAGAAGAAAATGTAGCCCAGGCCCAGCACCAGCCCGGGCACCGCCATCGGCAGCATCGCCAGCATGCGCACCAGGCCGCGCAGTGCGCCGGCGCCGTGGGTCTTTTCCAGCAGGTAGGCGCCGACGAAGACCAGCGTCGTGCCGAACACCGCGGTGCCTGCCGCCATCAGCAGGCTGTTGACGAACGCCGGACCGACCTCGGCGTCGAACAGGCCCATCTGGTAGTGCCGCCAGCTGAACGACAGGTCATAGGGCCAGAACTTGACGAAGGAGGCGAAGATCGCCATGCCCAGCATGGCCAGCACCAGCAGGGCGACAATCGCGCAGTACAACAGCATGGTGGCATCAAACCAGCGCACCGGCTTGGGCCGATAGGGCACGGCACGGGCGCTGAGCATCGCCGTCTGCCTGCGCCGCACCAGGTGGTCGACGCCGAAGGTCAGCACCGCCGGCGCCAGCAGCAGCAGCGCCACCACCGCGCCTTTCTGGAAGTCCTGCTGGCCGATCACCAGCTTGAAGATGTCCGTGGCCAGCACGTTGAAGTTGCCGCCGATGACCTTGGGAATGCCGAAGTCGGTGATCACCAGCGTGAAGACCACCAGCGATGCCGAGATCAGCCCGTACTTGGCGCCGGGCAGCGTGATCGTCCAGAACTTGCGCGTGGCGCGGGTGCCCATCGCGTCGGCGGCCTCGTAGAGCCGGGCGTCGGCGGCCGACAGCGCGGTCACCAGGATCATCAGCGCATGCGGAAACAGCGCGAAGGCCTCGGCGATGATGATGCCGGGCGCGCCGTAGATCTGCTCGATGCCCAGCGCCGTCAGCCAGGATTTCAGCACCCCCTGGTTGCCGAACCAGTAGATCAGCGAGATGGCCGACAGCAGCGACGGCGCCAGCAGCGGGATCAGCGTGATGCCGCGCAGCAGCCGCTTGAAGCCCATGCAGCTGCGCGTCAGCCCGTAGGCGAAGCCGAAGGCGGCAGGCACGGTGAGCAGCGTGACCACCGCCGACACCCACAGGCTGTTCCATAGCGATTGCAGCAGCGCCGGTGTGCGCGCGTAGTCGGCGAAGTTGCGCAAGCCGACCCACTGGTCGTGGTTGTCCTGCACCGACTTCAGCAGGGTCGCCGCCAGCGGCGCCGCCAGGAAGGCCAGCAGCAGCGCGGCCACCACCCACAGCGCGACATGCGCCAGGCGGTCGGACCAGTGCACGCGCAGCGTAACGCGCGCAGGGGCCGGTAGCGTGGCCGGGCTCATTGCCGCTTGGGCTTCAGAAGATGCGCATGCGCTCGGGCAGCAGCCTCAACGGCAGTCGCGCGCCGACCTCGAGCTGCTGCTCGGACAGGAAGTTCAGCGACAGGTACACCGACAGCCGGTGCTCGCCCAGCGCCGCGGCCCGCACGCGCACCAGGCAATACGAGCCGAGGAACTCGATCTTTTCGATCTGGGCGTCGAAGACGTTGCTGTCGCCCGGCGCAATGGGCCGCGCCAGCACGTCCTCGGGCCGCAGGTAGACCTTGACCTCGCTGCCGGCGGCGCCGTCGTGCGGGCAGTGGAAGGGGGTGTCGGCGAAGAGCACGCGTTGGCCCTCGGCCAGCCGCGCCGGCAGCACGTTGATGCGGCCGACGAAATCGGCGACGAAGGGGGTGCCCGGGTCGCGGTACACCTCCATCGGCGTGCCCACGTGCTCGATGACGCCGTGGTTCATGACCACGATGCGGTCGGCCACGGCCAGCGCCTCTTCCTGGTCGTGCGTGACCATGATGGTGGTCACGCCCAGCTGGCGCTGCAGCGCGCGGATCTCCTGACGCAAGTGCACGCGCACGATCGCATCCAGCGCCGACAGCGGCTCGTCCAGCAGCAGCAGGCCCGGCTTGGTGGCCAGCGCGCGCGCCAGCGCGATGCGCTGCTGCTGGCCACCCGACAGCTGCGCCGGGTACTTTCCCTGGCTGCCAGGCAGGCCCACCAGCTTCAGCAGCTCGTCGACGCGAGCAAGCACCTCGGCCTTGGGCATCCTGCGGTTGACCAGCCCGTAGGCCACGTTGTCGGCCACCGTCAGGTTGGGGAACAGCGCGTAGCTCTGGAAGACGATGCCGTAGTCGCGCTGCGCCGGTGGCAGCACCGAGATGTCGCGGCCGGCCAGCTCGATGCGGCCGGCGGTCTGCGCCTCCAGCCCCGCGATGATGCGCAGCAGCGTGGTCTTGCCGCAGCCCGAGGGGCCGAGAAAGCAGACGAACTCGCCCTTGGCGATGTCGAGGCGGATGTCGCGCAGCGCGGTGAAGCTGCCGAAATCCTTGCGGATGCCTTCGAGCTTGAGATAGGGAGACAAGACGGAATCAGGTCGCAGGTGGCAAGCGGCCGCCGCGGAACTGGCTCTGCCAGGCCGCAGGCGGCGCACGCGGAGAGGACTCCGCGCGCGCTCGCAGGCGAGGAACAGTCCGCAGGGACCGTTCCTCGTCCGGCTCGCCCCCCCTGGGGGGGAGGCGGCCGCAGGCCGCTGCGGGGGGGGTCATTTCCTCGGTTCGCTCTTCGCGTTGTAGCGCTTGTTCCATTCGTCGAGGATGCGCTCGCGGTTCTCGGCCGCCCAGTCGAAGTTCATCTTCACCAGCCGGGCCTCGTAGTCCTTGGGCACGTTGGGCAAAGGCGCCGCGACGCCGGGCTGCGCGGTGATCGCGAAGTTCTTGCCGTACAGCATCATCGCGTCCTTGCTGCTGGCCCAGTCGGCCAGCTTCTTGGCAGCGTCGAGCTTCTTCGTGCCCTTGTGGATGGCGAAGGACTCCAGGTCCCAGCCCAGGCCTTCCTTCGGGAACACCAGGTCGATCGGCGCGCCCTTGGCCTTGATGGTGTTGGCGCGGTACTCGAAGCTGATGCCGATGACCGCCTCGCCGTTGCCCGCCATCACGCAGGGCTTGGAGCCCGAATGGGTGTACTGCATGATGTTCTCGTGCAGGGCGTCCATGTACTTCCAGCCGCCGCCCTTGCCGTTGTCGTCGCCGAACAATGTCAACCAGGCGGTCACGTCGAAGTAGCCTGTGCCCGACGA
This sequence comes from Burkholderiaceae bacterium, assembly GCA_040381175.1. Taxonomy (GTDB): domain Bacteria; phylum Pseudomonadota; class Gammaproteobacteria; order Burkholderiales; family Burkholderiaceae_C; genus Rubrivivax. The sequence continues at coordinate 15,691 of JBEIHU010000024.1, read as the reverse complement.
CGCCGGATTGGGCATCACGATCATGCCCTTGTAGATGGGCTTGGTCAGGTCCTTCCAGGTCTCGGGCTTCGGGATGTTGCGCTTCTGCGCTTCCACGGTGTTGAAGCACACGGTCGCGCCCCACACGTCCATGCCGAACCAGGCCGGCGGGTTTTTCTTGTCGCGGTACTGGCTCATGATCGCGTCCAGGTTCAGCGGCGCGTAGGGGATCAGCATGCCCTGCTTGTCCAGCAGCGCCAGGCTGCTGGCGGCCACGCCCATCACCGCATCGGCCTGCGGGTTGGCCTTCTCAGCCAGCAGCTTGGCGGTGATGACGCCGGTGCTGTCACGCACCCACTTGATCTCGATGTCCGGATGCACTTTGTTGAAGCCCTCCTGGTAGGCCTTCAGCTGATCGGTCTCGAGCGCGGTGTAGACCAGCAGCTGGGTTTTTTGCGCGAAGGCGGATCCGGCGGCCAGGCACAGCGCAACGGCTGCAAGCGAAATTGCGGGAAAACGCATGAGGGCTCCTGAGGATGAGGGATGGACGTTCCCGGAACGGGGCAAACCACTGAGCATGCGGCCCGGGCGTGACTCTACTGTGACAGTGCCGCGCGCGGCACTGTCACATCGGATGGATGCTGCCTGCCGGCGTGCCGGCCTGTCAATCGGAGCTTTTCCAAGGTTGCAGATTGTTGACATTCTGTGGGCAACGAGGTTCAATGGCCAGCGATGACCGATCCCGCCCGCCCGGGTCTCGACTGCCGCCACGCTGCCGCCGCACCCGTGCAGTGCGCGCGGGGCTGGGGCGATGCAGCACCTGCTCAGCCTGCTGGCGGCCATCGCGCTGCTGGTCTGGGCCACGCACATCGTGCGCACGGGAGTGTTGCGGCTGTGCGGTTCCAGCCTGCGCCAGGTCATTTCGCGCAGCATCGGCAACCTCTCCCAGGCGCTGCCGGCCGGCTTTGCCGTGACCACGCTGGTGCAATCGAGCACCGCCACGGGGCTGATCGTCTCCTCCTTCGTCGGCCGCGGGCTGATCGCGACCTCGGCGGCCCTGGCCGTGATGCTGGGCGCAGACATCGGCATCAGCGCCATGTTGGTCGTGTTCTCGTTCGACCTGTCCTGGCTGTCGCCGCTGCTGATCTTCGTCGGCGTGGTGTTGTTCATCAGCCGGGAATCCGCCAGGGCGGGCCGCTTCGGCCGCATCGTGATCGGTGTCGGGCTGATCACGCTGGCGCTGCAGCTGATCGCGGCGGCCACGAAGCCGCTGATCGATTTGCCGGCAGTGCGCCAGTTGCTGGCCGCTCTGCCCGACGACGTGCTGATGGACATTCGGGTCGGCGCGGTGCTCACCGTGCCCTGGCTGCCGCATCTGCGCGAGCAGCTCGAGCCGCATCTGCCCAGGGTGGCGCAGCAGGTGGTGGCCTTCCACCTGCTTTTCGGCGTGGCGCTGGCCGTGTCCTTCATCGGCCTGACCGGGCTGTTGGCCGGCCGGCTCGAGCGCTGGATGGTGGCCCCGTCGCCGCAGCCGTCGCAGAGCCGGCCGCCCCACCTGGACCCGGTGGCGCTGCCGACACCGTCGCTGGCCATCGCCTGCGCGGCACGCGAGGCCCTGCACCAGGCCGACGTGGTCGAGACCATGCTGCGAGGCGTGATGGACGTGATCCGCCGCAACGACCTGCGGCTTGCCGCGCAGCTGCGGCAGATGGACGACACCGTCGACGACCTGTATGCGGCCATCAAGTTCTACCTGACGCAGATCTCGCGCGAGGCGCTGTCCGAGCGCGAGGGCCGGCGCTGGACCGACATCGTGAGCTTCACGATCAACATGGAGCAGATCGGCGACATCGTCGAGCGTGTGTTGCAGGGCGTGGAAGACAAGAAGTCAACAAGGGGCGCAGCTTCTCCGAAGCCGGCATGGCCGAGATCGGCCACCTGCATGAACGGCTGCTGGCCAACCTGCGGCTGGGCATGAGGGTGTTACTCGACGGCCATGTCAATGACGCGCGCCGGCTGCTGCAGGAAAAGGCGCGTTTCCGCGATCTGGAGCACGAGTACGCCGCAAGCCACATCGCCAGGGTGCGCGAGAACACCCCCCAGAGCATCGAGACCGGCAGCCTGCACCTGGACCTGATCAGCGAGCTCAAGCGCATCAACTCGCACATCTGCTCCATCGCCCACCCGATCCTGGAGTCGGCCGGCGTGCTGGCCGACACGCGGCTGCGAGAGTCGCGAATGGGTGAATCGATGGCTGACGAGACTCGACGGTGACTACCGGCGTGGTGCTCGCGGTGCTGTTCGGCGCGCTGTTGCATGCGGCATGGAACGCGCTGGTCAAGTCCAGCGGCGACAAGCAGCTCGACCTGGCCTTGGTGCATTTGTTCGGCGCACTGGTGTCCTTGCCGCTGCTGGCATGGGTGGGGCTGCCTCCAGTGTCTGCGTGGCCATTCATCGCCACGTCGCTGCTGATCCACGTGGCCTACTACATCACGCTCAATGGCGCCTACCAGCATGGCGAACTGGGCACCACCTACCCGATCATGCGCGGCAGCGCTCCGCTGCTGGTGGCCCTTGGCAGTTCCGCTGTGCTGGGCGAATCGCTGACGCTGGCCGCCTGGCTGGGGGTGGGTGCGGTGACGCTGGGCGTGCTGATGGTCGGCCTGGCGAGACCGGCGCACGCACTGCACCACTACCGCGCGATCGGTTTCGCGATGGCCAATGCGGTGGTCATTGCTGCCTACACCTTCGTGGACGGCAGCGGCGTGCGCATCACCGTGGCCGGCGGGCAGACCGCCGCCAGCTACGTGGTTCTGCTTTTCGTTCTGGACGGCATTCCGTATCCGGCGCTGGTGTTCGCGCGGCGCAGCGCCGAGGCGCGCCAGGCGCTGCTGGCCTACGCCCGCAGGCGCTGGCCGCTGGCCACGCTGGGCGGCCTGGCATCGCTGGGCTCCTACTGGATCGCGCTGTGGGCCATGACGCGTGCGCCAGTGGCCGCGGTGTCGGCGCTGCGCGAGACCTCGGTGCTGTTCGCCGCCGTGCTGTCGGTGCTGGTGCTGAAGGAGCGCTTCGGCCTGCAGCGGGCCATCGGCGCAGTGGTCATCGTCGCCGGTGTGATTGCGTTGCGTCTGAGTTGAGGAGAACCCGCCCGTGTCCGACCTCTTGCCCCCCTTCAAGGCTGTTCGCACCGATCGCGAGCTTGAAATGCCGCGCGTCGATGCCCAGTTGCGCGAGGCCGGCGGCCAGCTGGTGGTCCTGGCCGACGCCACGTCAGAGGACGAACTGGCGCGCGAGGTGGCGGATGCCGACCTGTTGCTGATGTGCTATGCGCGCATCAGCCGGCGCGTGATTGCCGGCGCCCCGAAGCTCAAGGCCATCGTCAAGTACGGCGTGGGCATCGACGCCATCGACCTCGACGCCGCGCGCGAGCATGGCATCCCGGTGGTCAACGTGCCGGCCTATGCCGAGGAGACGGTGGCCGAATGCGCCTTCACGCTGTTGATGGCGCTGTTCAAGCGCTTCAAGCCGATTCACCAGGCAATGCAAGTCGAGGGCTGGGCCTGGCCTGAAAGCCGCTGGCTGGCCAGCGACCTGGCGGGCAAGACGCTGGGCCTGGTGGGGCTCGGGCGCATCGGCCGCAGCATGGCGCGCATGGCCGCGGCCTTCCGCATGCGCGTGCTGGCCTACGACCCGCACCTGGCGCCGCAGGTGCTGCCTGCCGGCCTGCAGCTGTGCGACTCGCTCGACAGCTTGCTCGGTGCCAGCGACGCGGTGTCGATCCACTGTGTGCTGAATGCCCAGACGCGGCACCTGATCGGTGCTGCGCAGCTGGCGCGCATGAAGCCGACGGCCTTCCTGGTGAACGTTTCGCGCGGCGAAATCGTCGACGAGGCGGCGCTGCTGCAGTCGCTGGCGGGGCGGCGCATCGGCGGCGCCGCTCTCGACGTCTACGGACGCGAGCCGCTGTCACGCCCAGGTCACATGTTGTCGGCACTCTACGATATGGACAACGTCATCCTGTGGCCGCACCTGAGCTTCTATACCCGCGAGGCCATGCAGCGCCTGGAAGACGAGACGCTGGCTCGCTGTTTCGAGGCGCTGCGCGGACAACCGCTGCAGGTGGCCTCGCGCGACCCTCGGCTGCGTGCCCAGACGCGCGGCGTGCGTTTCCTCGACGAGGGTTGAACGGTCTGCTTCCAGTTTGTTTTTTGTTGACAATCCGCAATCTCCCGCCTAGCATGGCTTGAACATACTGCCCCGAGACGAGTTGAGCATGCCCCCTGCCACCAGCAAGCGGCCGACCGATGCCTCGGTGGCCATCGACATGTTGCGCGAGCATTCGCTGGCTTCGCTGGCGCAGCAGGAGCTGGAGCGGCGCATCGTCTCCGGCGAGATTGCCGCCGGCACCAAGCTCAACGAGGTCGAGGTCGCTTCCGCTCTGGGTGTCTCGCGCGGGCCCGTGCGCGAGGCCTTCAGTGCGCTCAGCCAGGCCGGGCTGGTGCGCGTGGAAAAAAACCGCGGCGTTTTCGTGCGCCAGGTGTCGCTGGAGGAAGCCAACGAGTTCTACGACGTGCGCGCCGCGCTCGAAGGGCTGATCGGCAAGCTCGCGGCCCGGCGCATCTCGATCGACGAAATCGAGCAGCTGCGCGCCGTGGTGCGACGCATGCACGCCATACAGAAGAGCCGGCGCACCGACGAATACTTCGCGTTGAACGTCGAGTTCCACGACGTGCTGGCCCGGGCCGCGCGCAACAACGCGCTGCTGGCGAACTACCGTGGCGTGGTCAACCAGCTCGACCTGTACCGGCGCGCCACCATCAGCCGCGGCCAGGAGAACATCCCGCTGTCCACCCAGGAGCACGAGGCCATCGTCGAGGCCGTGGCGGCGCGCGACGAGCAGCGCGCCGGGGCGCTGCTGACCGAACACGTGCTCGTCAGCCGCGCGCGGCTGCACGTCGCCCTGGGCGCGCCTCCCCCCAAGGGCTGAGCCGGCGGGCAATTTTGTTTCCAACCCCTGAACATCATGAGCTCGAGCAAACCCACCGTCCATCTCAACGGCACCGATTACCGCTGGCCGCTGCGGCCGGTGGTGGTGGTGTGCATCGACGGCGGCGATCCGCGCTACCTGCAGCAGTTCCTCGCCGACGGCAGCATCCCGCACATCGCGCGCTTCGTGCGCGAGGGCTTCGCTGGCGTGGCCGACGGCTCGATGCCGTCCTTCACCTGTCCGAACAACATGTCGATCATCACCGGCACGCCGACGGCCAAGCACGGCATCTCCGGCAACTTTTACCTGGACACCGCCACCTGGCAGCCGGTGGTGATGACCGGGCCGGAGCTGCTGCGCGGCGACACCATCATCGCCGGGTTCGCCGCGGCCGGCGCCAAGGTGGTCAGCATCACCGCCAAGGATAAGCTGCGCAAGCAGCTGGGCAAGGGGCTGGACATGTCGCAGGGCCATGTGTCCTTCTCCAGCGAGTTCGCCGGCCAGTGCACGCTGGCCGAGAACGGCATCGATAACGTGCTGCCCTGGCTGGGCATGACGCAGCCGGGCATGTACTCGATGGAGCTGAGCTTGCTGGTGCTGGAAGCCGGCATCAAGCTGCTGCGCGAGCGCCGGCCCGAGCTGCTGTACCTGTCGCTGACCGACTGGGTGCAGCACAAGTGGGCGCCGGATGAAGACGGCGCCCGCGAGTTCTATCGCAAGCTGGACGACTGCATCGGCCGCCTGGCGGCACTGGACGCCACCATCGCGCTGACTGCGGACCATGGCATGAGCGACAAGAGCACGCCTGAGGGCGAGCCGCAGGTGCTGTGGCTGCAGGACCTGCTGGATGCCAAGCTGGGTGCCGGCACCACCACCGTGATCTGCCCGATCACCGATGCCTTCGTCGCCCACCACGGCGCACTGGGCGGTTTTGTTCGGGTGTGGTCCAGGGGCCAGGTGACGGCGCGGCAGATCATCGACGCGATCGGCGATGCCGAGGGCGTGGAGCTGGCGCTGGACCGCGAGACCGCCTGCCGAATGTTCGACATGCCGGCCGACCGCGAGGGCGACGTGGCGGTGATCGCTCACGAGCACTGGTGCATCGGCAGCTCGGCCAAGAACCACGACCTGGCGGGCCTGAAGGGCCACCGCCTGCGTACGCACGGCGGCACCTCCGAAGCCAAGGTGCCGGTGATCCTTAACCGGCCGCTGAACGAGGCCTATCGCTACAAAGCCGCTGGCGCGCCGTTGAAGAGCTACCAGGTCTTCGACTACGCGATCAACGGGACCTTGTGACCCACCCCCTACGCGCTTCGCGCGCCTCCTCAACGGGGCACCGCTGGCGGACCGGCCAAGACGGATCCGCGGCGGTCGCCTGAAGCGCCGAGGCGACTCGAACATCTTTGTGCTGCGCAAGCCGATGGACTGGAAGGTGAGCAAACCGTCGCACAGCGAAGGCGACGTCAACGGCACGCCGCAGCGGGCGGCCTGGCAGGCGGCGCACGTGGACGGCGCCGGTCGCGCGCTGCTGGAGCGCGACGCGGCGGCTTTCCTGCACCAGAGCGTGTCCACGCCCTGCCTGTCGACCATTGCCAAGGCCGAAGGCCTGTGGATCGAAGACCTGGCCGGCCGCCGGTACATGGATTTCCACGGCAACAACGTGCACCACCTGGGGCACGGCCATCCGGAAGTCATCGCCGCGATCAAGGCGCAGCTCGATGAGTTGAGCTTCGCGCCGCGCCGCTTCGTGCCCGGGCGCGCGGTGGAGCTGGCCGAGGCGCTGAACGCTAAGTTCCGCGCGCTGACCGGACACGCCGGCCGGGTGCTCTTCACCACAGGCGGCAGCGATGCGGTGGAGGTGGCGCTGAAGCTCGCCCGCGCCGCCACCGGCCGCTTCAAGACGCTGAGCTTCTGGGATGCCTTTCATGGCGCAGGGCTAGGCTCGTCCAGCATCGGTGGCGAGTCGCTGTTCCGCTCCGGCCGGCTCGGGCCGCTGCTGCCGGGCAGCGAGCATGTGGCACCCTTTGGCTGCTACCGCTGCGCCTACGGCCACCCGGTGGATGCGCAGGGCCAGCCGGATCTGGAGCGCTGCCGGCTGGCCTGCGCGAGCATGGTGCGCTACGTGCTGGAGCGCGAAGGCGACGTGGCCGCGGTGATCGCCGAGCCGGCGCGCGCCGTGCCCTACCTGCCGCCGCCTGGCTACTGGCAAGCCGTGCGCGAGGCCTGCAACGCCCATGGCACGCTGCTGGTCTTCGACGAGATTCCCACCGGCCTGGGCAAGACCGGCCGCTTCTTCGCTGCCGAGCACGACGGCGCGGCCCCTGACATCGTGGTGCTGGGCAAGGCTCTGGGCGGCGGCGTGCTGCCGATGGCGGCCTGCATTGCGCGCGACGAACTGAACCGTGCCGGCGAGTTCGCGCTGGGCCACTACACGCACGAGAAGAATCCGGTCACTGCCGCCGCCGCGCTGACCACGTTGCACGTGATCGAGCGCGATGGTCTGGTCGAAAACGCCGCACGGGTGGGCGCGCGGGCGCTGGAGCGGCTGCAGGAGTTGCAGCGCCGGCATCGCCTGATCGGCGACGTGCGCGGCCGCGGGCTGCTGATCGGCATCGAGCTGGTCAGCGACCGCGGCGCCAAGACGCCCGCGCCGGCCGCGGCCGAGCGTGTGCTGTACCGCGCGCTGTCGCGCGGCCTGTCCTTCAAGACGACGATGGGCAGCGTGCTGACGCTGACCCCGCCGCTGATCACCACCGAAAGCCAGATGATGCAGGCGCTGGACATCCTGGACGCCTGCCTGAGCGAGGAAGCCGCATGAACCCAAGAACATCCGTCATCGACAGCCCCAAGCGCGAAGCGATGCGCATCGCCGGCGACAAGGCGTACGGCGAGCGCACGATCGAGGTGCGCTATCCCTGGACCGGCGAGGTGGTGGCCACGGTGCCCATGGCCACGGTCGAGGACGTGCGCCGCGCCTTCCGGATCGCGCGCGACTACAAGCCCACTCTGACACGGCACGAGCGCTACAAGATCCTGATGAAGGCCGGCGACCTGATCGCCGCGCGGCTGCACGAGATCGCCCGCCTGATCACGCTGGAATCGGGCCTGTGCCTCAAGGACACGCTGTACGAGGTGGGCCGCGCCAGCGACGTGCTGCTGTTCGCCGCGCAGCAGGCGCTGGTGGACGACGGCCAGAGTTTCAGCTGCGACCTGACGCACCACGGCAAGAGCCGCCGCGTGCACACGATGCGCGAGCCGATGATGGGCGTCATCTCGGCGATCACGCCCTTCAACCACCCGCTGAACCAGGTGATCCACAAGGTGGCGCCTTCGGTGGCCACCAACAACCGCATGGTGCTCAAGCCCACGGAGAAGACGCCGCTGGCTGCCATCCTGCTGGCCGACGTGCTGTACGAGGCCGGGCTGCCGCCGCCGATGCTTTCGGTCATCACCGGCGACCCAAAGGAAATCGCCGACGAGATGCTGACCAACGAGCATGTGGACGTGGTCACCTTCACCGGCGGCGTGCCCATCGGCAAGTACATCGCCGCCAAGGCGGTGTACAAGCGGCAGATCCTGGAGCTGGGCGGCAACGACCCGATCGTGGTGATGGACGATGCCGACATTGCCAAGGCGGCGGAGCTCGCGGCCAGCGGCAGCTACAAGAACAGCGGCCAGCGCTGCACCGCGGTGAAGCGCATCTTTGCCCACGAGAAGATCGCCGCGGAGTTCACCGAGGCGCTGCTGGCCAGGACCCGCGCCTGGACTTACGGCGACCCGCTGGATCCGAAGGTGGACATGGGCACGGTGATCGACGAGACCTCGGCCAAGCTGTTCGAGCGCCGCGTGGCCGACGCGGTGGCGCAGGGCGCGCGTCTGCTGCACGGCAATGTGCGCGATGGCGCCAGCTTCAGCCCGACGCTGATCGACCGCGTGCGCGGCGAGATGGAGGTGGTCCAGCAGGAGACCTTCGGCCCGGTGTCGCCGATCATCACCTTCAAGAGCGTGGACGACGCCATTGCGCAGGTCAACTCCACCGCCTACGGCCTGAGCTCGGGCATCTGCACCAACCGGCTCGACGACATCATGCGCTTCGTGCGCGAGCTCAATGTCGGCTCGGTCAACGTGTGTGAAGTTCCGGGCTACCGCCTCGAGGTCACGCCTTTCGGCGGCATCAAGGATTCGGGCACCGGGGTCAAGGAAGGCGTGCAGGAATGCTGCAAGGCCTTCACCAACGTGAAGACCTATTCGCTGCCCTGGTAGCCAAGACGGAGGGCAGGGCATGCGCATCGGCGTACCGAAGGAGATCAAGAACCACGAGTACCGCGTCGGCCTGACGCCGGCCTCGGTGCGCGAACTGGTGCACCACGGCCACGAGGTGCAGGTGCAGGCCGGCGCCGGCGCCGGCATCGGTGCGGCCGATGACGACTACCGGGTTGCAGGCGCGGACATCGCCGCCGACGCGGCCACGGTCTTCGCCCAGGCCGAGATGATCGTCAAGGTGAAGGAGCCGCAGGCCGCCGAGCGCGCCATGCTGCGCGTCGGCCAGGTGCTGTTCACCTACCTGCACCTGGCGCCCGACCGCGAGCAGTGCCGCGACCTGGTGGCCAGCGGCGCGGTGTGCATCGCCTACGAGACCGTCACCGGCCGCAGCGGCGGCTTGCCGCTGCTGGCGCCGATGTCCGAGGTGGCCGGCCGCCTGGCGGTGCAGGCTGGCGCCTACTGCCTGGAGCGCGCCCACGGCGGCATGGGCGTGCTGCTCGGCGGCGTGGCCGGCGTGCCGCCCGCGCGCATCGCCATCCTTGGCGCTGGCGTGGTCGGCTCCAACGCGGCGCAGATCGCGGTGGGCACCGGCGCGCAGGTGGTGGTGCTGGACCGCAGCGTCGATGCGCTGCGCCGCATCGACCGGCTGCTCGGCGCGCGCGCGATGACGGTGTTCTCCAACCGCGAGAACGTCGAGCGCGAGGTGCTGGCCGCCGACCTGGTGATCGGCGCGGTGCTGATCCCGGGCGCGGCGGCGCCGAAGCTGGTGACGCGCGCGATGCTGCCGCGCATGAAGCCCGGTTCGGTGATCGTCGACGTGGCCATCGACTAGGGCGGCTGCGTCGAGACCGCGCGGCCCACCACGCATGCCGAGCCGACCTACGTAGTCGACCACGTGGTGCACTACTGCGTGGCCAACATGCCGGGCGGTGTGCCGCGCACCTCGACCTATGCGCTGAACAACGCCACCTTGCCCTTCGTGCTGGCGCTGGCCGACAAGGGCTGGAAGCAGGCGCTGCGTGATGACCCGCACCTGCTGGCCGGGCTGAACGTCTGCGCCGGCAAGGTCACCTGTGACGAGGTGGCCGAAGCCCTGGGATTTGAAGCGGTGGCGGCGCAGAGCCTGCTTTGAATCTGCGGCCGGCGCCAGCCAGAGCGACGGTCAGGAACATCGCCGACACTCGGCCGAGCAGGCTGACGTGGCCGAAGCCCACGCGCGCCGCGATGCACGGTGCCAGAGGCGCGCCGGCCTGGGCCATCCGCACGGCGTGATGGGCCGGCGTGGCGTTCCGCGGCAGCCCGCATCATCCCCCACCTTGACGATGGACTTGCCCTGACGGCCGGTGGGGATTCGGCATGCAGCCGGTCCGGGCTGGCAGACTTATGGCAGCGGGCCTTGCCGTCATGCCGGCACGCCTGCAGACGTAGGGGAGGGGGCACATGCAACTGCAGCCACCAGCGGGGTCGGCTGGGTCTCGGCATCGCGTGCCGGTCCTGATAAGGGACGGCCTGGCCGGATTCGTGGCATCGATCGCGCTGATCGCGAACGTGGTTTCTTTTGGTGCCCTGATGTTCCCGGGGCCGCTGGCGCCCGGAGCGTCCTGGGCCATATGGTCGATGCTGGTCGGCAGTGGCCTGGTCGGCCTGTGGGTGGCCTGGAAGACCAGCCTGCCGCCAATGGCCTCGGGCGTCGACTCGCCAACCGCTGCGGTGCTGGTGCTGCTGGCGGCCACGACCGCGCACGCTCTGCATCACGGCGGCGCCAAGCCGGAAGCCACCATCCCGGCGGTGATGTGGATGTTCACGCTGGCCAGCGCGCTGTGCGGGGCGCTGCTGTGGGGCCTGGGCCTCGCGCGCTGGAGCAACTACCTGCGCTTCGTGCCCTACTTCGTCGTCGCCGGCTTCCTGGCGGCCACCGGTTTGCTGCTGATCGCCGGGGGCATCCGGCTGACCACCGGCCGCTCGCCGAGCGGCTTGTGGTCGCATTGGGACGGCGCCGAGGCGGCCAAGCTGCTTTGCGCCGTGGCCGTGTGGGTGCTGCTGCTTGCGCAGAAGCGCTGGCTGCGCAGGCCCCTGGCCATGCCGGCGACGCTGCTGGCGATGGTCGTCGGCGGTTCGCTGCTGCTGCACGCGCTGGGTTTGGACGGCCCGGCACAGGGCTGGTACCTGCCGTCGCTGGGATCGCTCGTGGCCTGGCAGCCCTTGCAGGCCTGGCAAGCCACACCGCCGCCGCTGGACCTGGTGCTGCACGTCCTGCCGGAAATCGTGTCGGTGGCCATCGTGGCGCTGATCTCGCTGGCGAGCAAGATTTCGAGCCTCGAATTGGTCCGCAAGACGGCAGGCGACCTGGACGTGGAGTTGCGCGCGCATGGCGCCGCAACGCTGTTCGCGGCCCCCTTGGGCGGCATGGCGGCCAACATGCAACTGGGCACCAGCCGGCTGCTGGAGAGCGCTGGCGGTGCCACGCGCCTGAGCGGCGTGGCCTGTGCACTGGTGATGCTGCTGACCGGCTTGTCGGGCTTCGATCTGCCCGCGCTGATCCCGCTGCCGGTTGCCGCCGGCCTGGTGTTCCAGCTGGGCTCGAGCTTCCTGGTCGAAGCCCTGTCCAGGCCTCTGGCTCAGCGCGACTGGCTGAACCTGGGGCTGTCGCTCGCGATCATGACGGTGTGCGCGCGGTACGGCTATGTCACTGGCGTTGTGGGAGGCATCATCGCTGCCTGTTTGCTGTTTGCCGTGAGCTATGCGCGCATTGGCGCGATCCGCCAGCACCTGTCGCGCGCCCAGTTCGCTGGCAACGTCAGCCGCGGAACCGGGGCCTCAGTGACGCTGAGCCGGCATGGCGAGGCAATCCAGCTGTACTGGTTGACGGGCTACATCTTCTTCGGTTCGTCGGAGGGCGTGTTCGAACGCGTGCGCCGCGACGTCCGTGCGCTGCCCCGCCAGACCGTGACCGAGGTCATCCTGGACTTCAGCATGGTCACCGCCGCCGATGCGTCGATGACGGTCAGCATGACCAAGCTGCGCACTTTCTGCCAGCAACAGGGTGCGCGGCTGCTGTTCGCTGGGCTCGCCCCGCCGCTGCACGCGATGCTGGAGCGAGATGGCTTCTTCGGGGCGCCTGGACCGACCGCCTTTGCCGACATGAACAGCGCGCTGGCCTGGGCCGAAGAGGCGGTGCTGGCCCGCGTGGGCGGCAGCATCGACACACGGGTCGATGCGGACGACGTCTTTGCCGACTGGCTGCAGCAGCAGCTGGGCCCGCAGGTGCGGGCGACCGAATTCCTGGCCTACCTGCAGCGGCGCACGGTGGAAACGGGCCAGGTGCTGTACCGCGCCGGCGAACCGGCCGACGAGATCGACCTGGTCGCCTCCGGCCGGCTGCTCGTCGATGTGCCAGGCGAAGGCGGGCGGATGCTGCGCGTGCGCCACATCAGCACTCGCACGGTGGTTGGCGAGATGGGCTTCTTCCGCCGTGTAGCGCGTTCGGCGACGGTGTCTTCCGAAGACGCCTCGGTGCTCTGGACGCTGACGCGCCCGAGCTTCGAGTGCATGCGCGATGAGCGGCCCGATCTGGCCTGCGCCTTCCACGAGTTCCTGCTGCGCACGCTGTCCGATCGCATCGCGCTGGGCGAGAAGATGATGCTGGCCATCGTGCGCTGAAGGGCGCCCCGCCGGTCAGCCCTGTGATTCGCCACCTGCGGGGCACATGGGCTCGCGTCACCTATGGGACCGCGCCGGCCGTTGCAGATGCATGCGAGCAGCCCAGCGTGGACCTTGCGGGTCGGGGTTGCGGTCGCAAGCCGATCGGACGCCTGCCGCCGCGTTCTCAACCCGGCGGCGCCGGCAGGCGCAGGAGCGTGCGCACCTGCGAGCCCACGATCAACGCCGCCTGCAACACAAAGCCGGCCAGTGCCAGCCACAGACAGGCCGCTTCGCCCCAAGTCGCACCGACGAAGCCGCCGAGCGCGGCGCCCAGCGGCCTGGCGCCCATGTTGACGGTGAGGAACATCGCCGACACGCGGCCGAGCATCGCCCCGGGCGTCAGCGTCTGGCGCAGCGTGGTCGAGGTGATGGTCCAGACGATCGGTCCGAAGCCGAAGAGAAAGAAGGACAGGCCGGCCAGTCCAGCCCGCTGCAAGACCAGGGTGGCCACCATCGTGCCCATGCCGCCACCGACACCAGCGGGCCCAGCAGGATGGCGTGGCCGAAATGCAGCCCGGCCACGATGCCCGGCGCCAGCAGCGCGCCGGCCACCATGCCGGCGCCGTAGGCCGCCAGCGTCAGCCCCACGCCGGCGGCGTCCAGCCCCAGCGCGCGCATCGCATAGGAAACATAGGCGGCCTGCAGCACGAACCAGGCGATGTTCCAGGCCACGGCGGTCAGCAGGATCGGCCGCAGCAGCGAGTGGCCCCAGACCAGGCGCGCGCCTTCGGCGATCTCCTGCAGCGGGTGGCGGGCGCGCGGCGCCTCGGGCGGCGGCTCGCGCAGGCCGAGCAGCAGCAACACCGCCGTGCCGGACAGCATGGTGGCCAGCACGAAGGCAGCCGACGCGCCAGCCCAGGACACCAGCGCGCCGGCCAGCGCCGGGCCGGCGGCGAAGGCCGCGCTGCGCGCCAGTTCCAGCCGCGCATTGGCAAGCGCCAGGCCCGAGGCCGGCACCAGCGCAGGCAGCAGTGCGGGTGCCGCCACGCTGTAGCCCACCGTGCCGACCGCGCCAATGAAGCCGAGCACGGCCAGCAGCGGCAGCGACACCGCGCCCAGCAGCAGCGCGGCCAGCAGCGCCAGCAGCGACAGGCCGCGCAGCAGCTCGCAGGCGGCCATCAGCCGACGGCGCGAATGGCGGTCGGCCCACAGGCCGAAAGGGATCGACAGCAGCAGGAAGGGCAGCGTCTGCGCGGTGGCCAGCGTGCCGATCTCGCCGGCGCCCAGCGCAAGCACCGCGACGATGGGCACCGCGGCCAGGCTCAGCTGCTCGGCCGATTGCGCCGCCAGGTTCCTGGCGACCAGCCGGTGCAGCGCGCGGGGCAGGGCGGGTGACATGGCCGGATCATCGCCGCTCCGGGCCACGGAGACTGGCCGGATTCGGACCCGTGATCGGCTGCGGTAGTCTGGCGCCATGAACCTGCCCACCCACGCCCGAGTGATCATCGTCGGCGGCGGCATCGCCGGCTGCTCCGCTGCCTACCACCTGGCCAAGCTCGGCATCACCGACGTGCTGCTGCTGGAGCAGGGCAAGCTGACCAGCGGCACCACCTGGCATGCGGCCGGGCTGATCGGCCAGATGCGGCCCAACCGCACGATGACGCGCATGAGCAAGTACGGCATCGAGCTCTATGCGACGCTGGAGGCCGAGACCGGCCTGGCCACCGGCTGGAAGCAGTGCGGCAGCGTCAACGTGGCGCGCACGCCCGAACGCTGGCAGGTGCTGCAGCGCCAGGCGGCGCTGGCCCGCGGCTTCGGCGTCGAGGTGCAGCTGATCACGCCCAAGGAAGCGGGCGACCTGTATCCGCTGCTGCGTACCGATGATCTGCAGGGCGCGCAGTGGGTTCCCGGCGACGGCAAGGCCAACCCGGCCGACCTGTGCATGAGCCTGGCCAAGGGCGCGCGACAGCGCGGCGTCAAGATGCTGGAAGGCATCGAGGTCACCGGCGTTCTTATCGAGCACGGCCGCGCGGTGGGCGTGCGTACGCCGCAGGGCGAAGTGCGCTGCGAGGTCGTCGTCAACTGCGCCGGCCAATGGGCGCGGCAGTTCGGCGCCTTGGCCGGCGTGACCGTCCCGCTGCATTCCGCCGAGCACTTCTACATCGTCACCGACCGCATCGAGGGTGTGTTTCCGATGCTGCCGGTGATGCGCGACCCCGACGGCTACATCTACTACAAGGAAGAGGTGGGCGGCCTGCTGATGGGCGGCTTCGAGCCGCAGGCCAAACCCTGGCGGGTGGACCCGATTCCGGCGGACTTCCAGTTCCAGTTGCTCGACGAGGACTGGGACCAGTTCGAGCCGCTGATGACCGCCGCGATCCATCGCACGCCCTGCCTGGAGACGGCGAAGATCAAGATGCTGCTGAACGGGCCGGAGAGCTTCACGCCCGACGGCAACTTCATCCTGGGCGAGGCACCGGGCCTGCGCGGTTACTACGTCTGCGCGGGCTTCAATTCATCGGGCATCGCCAACAGCGGCGGCGCCGGCCGGTTGATGGCCGAGTGGATCGCCGCAGGCGAATCGCCGATGGACCTGTGGGACGTGGACATCCGCCGCTTCGGCGGCTTCAACGCCAACCGCAAGGCGCTGGCCGAACGCACTGGCGAGACGCTGGGCCTGCACTACGCGATGCGCTGGCCGCGGCAGGAGCTGCAGACCGCGCGGCCGCTGCGGACCAGCCCGCTGTACGAACTACTGAGCGCGAAGGGCGCGAGCTGGGGCTCGAAGTTCGGCTGGGAGCGCGCCAACTACTTCAAGCC
>JBEIHU010000023.1:0-29938 GCA_040381175.1 Burkholderiaceae bacterium | reverse complement strand
ATGATATCATTTACAATTTAAAATAGATGTAGTTAATCGAGAAACGTAAGTGCTTTACCCTGTTGACCAGCGCGGCCGGTACGGCCGATGCGGTGCACGTAGTCCTCGGCGTTGAAGGGCACGTCGAAGTTGAACACCGCCGGCAAGTCGGCGATGTCCAGCCCGCGCGCCGCCACGTCGGTGGCCACCAGCACCTCGACGTCGCCGCGCTTGAAGGCGTCGAGCGCCTTCAGCCGCTCATCCTGCGATTTGTCCCCGTGCAGCGCGGTGGTCTTCAGGCCGTCGCGTTCGAAAGAGCGGGCCAGCCGCGCGCAGCCGAGCTTGCTGTTGACGAACACCAGCGCCTGCGACAGCTCGCGCTGGCGCAGGATCTGCCGCACCACGCGGCGCTTGTCGTCGTCGGCCACGCTGTAGAAATGCTGCTCGACATTGGTGGCCGTGGCATTCGGGCGCGCCACCTCCACCGTCACCGGGTCGTGCAGGTAGCTCTGCGACAAGCGGCGGATCTCTGGCGAGAAGGTGGCCGAGAACAACAGCGTCTGGCGCTGCTTGGGCAGGTAGGACAGGATGCGCTGCAGGTCGGGCAGGAAGCCGATGTCGAGCATGCGGTCGGCCTCGTCGAGGACCACGTATTCGACCTGATTGAGCACGCAGTTCTTGGCCTCGATGTGGTCGAGCAGCCGGCCGGGCGTAGCCACCAGGATCTCGACGCCGCCCTTGAGCTGCAGCGTCTGCGGCTTCATGTCGATGCCGCCGAACACCACCGCCGTACGCAGCTTGGTGTGCTGGGCGTAGGACAGGATGTTGGCCGCCACCTGGTCGGCGAGTTCGCGCGTGGGTGCCAGCACCAGCGCGCGCACCGGGTGCCGGGCCGGCGACATGCTGGCGTTCTCGTGGCGCAGCATCTTCTGCAGCAGAGGGATCGAGAAGGCCGCCGTCTTGCCGGTGCCGGTCTGGGCGGCACCCATCACGTCGCGGCCGGCCAGCACGATCGGGATGGCCTTGGCCTGGATCGGCGTCATCGACGCGTAGCCCTGGTCCGCGACGGCGCGCAGCAGCTTGGCATCGAGCGGAAGCGTGTTGAACAAGGCCGGGACGTAGGCCTCGGAGTGAGCAGCGGTATCGGCTGGAGCGGGTTGAGTCATCTGCTGGGGATTATCCCCCATGAGCACGAGCGCAGCGAATCAGCGCCTGAACACCAGCCAGCGCGGCGACTTGAAGCGCACGATGCGCCAGTACAGCACCACGTAGCTCACGCCGAACAGCACGATCAGCGCCGACAGCACGGCCGTGTTGTCCCAGAACAGCACCGAGGGGATGGCCGCGAACATGCACAGCAGCCAGAGATAGGGCGAGGTCATCGAATTGCGCCGCGTCATCGCTTTGGCACTGCGGTTGCCGACGGCCCAGCGCATGACGCGGCGGTAGATCAGCGAATGCAGGTGGATGCCGTCGGGCATGCTCGGCGGCATGGCACGCAGGAAGCGCCTGCGGTAAATCGAAAACAGCGTCTCGAACACCGGATAGATGCACAACAGCAGGGGGAACATCGGCGACACGGTCGGGTTGCGGTGCAGCAGCAGGATGGCCACCTCGGCCAGGTAAAAGCCCATGAAGTAGGCGCCGCCGTCGCCCAGGAAGATCAGCCCGGCGGGAAAGTTCCAGACGAAGAAGCCGAGCACCGCGCCCACGCCGGCCAGCGCCAGCCAGGCCACCAGCATGTCGTCGACCTGGAAGCCCACATAGGCCAGGCACAGCAGGATGAGCACGCAGCACATCGACGCCAGGCCGTTGAAGCCGTCGATGATGTTGATGGAATTGGCCACGCCGGCCACCGCGAACACCGTCGCGAGCGCGGCCCCAAGGGGGAACGAGACGACCCAGTCCAACCCGGGGATGGCCGTGTGGCGGATGGCGGCGTCGAGCAGCCAGATGGCCAGCAGCGCCGAAAGCGCCGTGGCCACCAACCGGCGTGCCGGGCTGACGTTCTTGGTCAGGTCCTCGGCCAGGCCCGCCACCAGGGCCGGCAGGCCGCAGGCCAGCAGCAGCAGCGCCTGCTTGCCGGCCGGCGCATCGTGCGCCCACAACACCAGCGCGCCCGCCATCGCGCCCGCCAGGATGCCGAGCCCGCCGATGCGCGGAACCGGCATGGCGTGGAACTTCTGCGGACCGGACAGGTCATGATCATGCGACAGATGGGCATGCGCCTTGGCCGAACGCACCGCGATCAAGGTCACCACGAGCGACACGGCGAATGCCACGATCAGGATCAGCATGGAGCGGATTCTATCGACGGGGTTGCCGCGTTTTGCGTCGCTAGAATACGCGGCCTTTTGGTGTGGCAGCGCCCACCCGGTACGCATTCTCTTCCCCCTTTTGCCTTTGTCTGGCCCAGCCTCGATTCCAGCTCGAATGACTTCGATCCGCCACCCAAAGCCTGAGGCATTTGCCCGGACCATCCGGACGCTGTCACCACTGCGGTTTGTGCTGGGAGCGCTGCTGCTGGCTGCCGCTGCCGCGACACCGGCACAAAACTCAGGCTTCGACGCTTCCAGGACCGGGCAGAACGCCGATATCAATGCCGGAGGGCTTGGCGGGCCCACGCGCTTGCGGCAGGAGCCAGCAGATGCGGCTTCGACGTCGCGCCCGAACGGAAGCCAAAGCCCCCGAGGCGACCGGAATGCTTCGCGGCGCGACAGTGAGGCCACCGACGGCCCGAGGCTGGCGCCCAGCGAGTTCGAGTTGTATGTCAATCGGCTGGCCTTCCCCGCAGGCACACCCTTGAATATTCGGCGCCTGGGAACGGGCCTGATCACCGATCAGAACCAGGGCGGGGAGGCGATCGATTTCAGCCCGTTGGTTCCCCCGGACTACTTGGTCTCGCCCGGCGACGAGATTATGTTGTCGGTATGGGGCTCGGTGGATGCCGATCTTCGCCTGTTCGTCGACCGCTCCGGTCGCATCTCCATTCCCCGTGTGGGAGCGATCATGGTATCGGGCGTGCGTTACGCCGATCTGCCCGCCGTCATCAGCGCGCGCATGGCCCAGACCTTCAAGAACTTTCAGCTCAGCGTGTCGCTGGGCCAATTGCGCGGCGTGCGCGTGTATGTCACCGGCTTCGTCGTCCGGCCTGGAGCGTACACCGTCAATGCGCTGTCCAGTGTGGCCAATGCCGTGGTGCGTGCCGGCGGCCCATCCGATTCGGGCAGCTTCCGCGACATCCAGTTGCGGCGCGGCAATGCCCTGGTGTCCACCCTGGACTTCTATGACCTGCTGCTCAAGGGCGACCGCAGCTCCGACCGGCTGGTGCAGGCCGACGACGTGATCCACGTGGGCCCCATCGGCCAGCAGGTCGCGGTGATCGGCAGCGTCAACCGGCCGGCCATCTTCGAGCTGAAGCGCGGCGAAACGATCGTCGACGTCCTGCGCATGGCAGGTGGCTTTGCTCCGGTGGCCGACACCACGCGCATGGCACTCGAACGCGTAGACGACCACACGACGGTACGGGTGATCCAGATCGACATGGCGCAGGCAGCCAGCACCGAGACGCGCAACGGCGACGTGCTGCGCGCCTTCAACGCCGTGGCCGTGGCGACGTCGATGCAGAGCCAGAACAAGCGGGTGCGCGTCGAGGGCGAGGTGCTGCGGCCTGGAGACTATGTGCTGCCCGCGGCCAGTTCGATCCGCGACGCGCTGGTCGCTGCGGGCGGGTTGACTCCTGCAGCCTTTGTTTTCGGCACCGACTTGACCCGCGAAAGCGTGCGGGTGGCGCAGCAGCAGAACTACGAACGCGCATTGCGCAACCTGGAGACAGAGATCGCACTGGCGACGTCCACGCAGCGGATCACTACCGCCGATGAAGCCGCGGCGCAGAGCGGGCGCAGAACTGCCACGACCCAATTGATCGAACGTTTGCGCGCCATCCAGCCTACCGGGCGCGTGGTACTGCAGCTGCAGCCTGACGGCCGTGAGTTGCCGAACCTGATTCTTGAAGACGGCGACCGCATCTTGGTGCCGCCGGTGCCGTCCAGCGTGGGCGTGTTCGGCAGCGTCTTCAACACCGGCAATTACCTGCTCGAAGGCGGTCGCAGCCTGGCCGACTACCTGCGCATGGCTGGCGGCCCCACACGTGGTGCCGATGCGGGCAGCAGTTTCGTGCTTCGCGCCAACGGCACGGTGATCAGCAACAAGCAGGCCAATGGTTGGGGTGGCGGGCTGCGTGCCGGCTTCGAACAGACCCCTGCGCTCCCGGGCGACACGCTGTTCGTGCCTGAGGAACTTGACAAGACCACCTTAGTGCAGCACGTCAAGGACTGGACGCAGATCCTGGCTCAGTTTGCGCTGGGTGTGGCGGCGTTCGTGACGCTGACGGACTGACGATGCAGCAGCCATTGGCGGCCACGCCGCCGGACGACTACGAGGATTCGGTCAGCCTTTGGGAATTGGCCGAAGTGCTGCGACAGCACCTGGTCCTGCTCATCGTGGGGCCGCTGCTGGCGGGCGTGGCGGGACTGGGTATCGCGTTCCTGCTGACTCCGACATTCACTGCTCGCACCAGCCTGATTCCACCGCAGCAGCAGCAAAGTGCCGCAGCCTCTGCGCTGGCTTCGTTGGGCGCGCTGAGCGGCCTGGCAGGGGCCGCGGGAGCGGTCAGGACCCCGTCTGACCAGTATGTGGCCCTGATGCAGAGCACGACAGTCGCCGACCGGCTGATCGACAAGTTCGATCTGATCCAAGCCTACGATGCAAAGCTGCGCGTCGATGCCAGGCGCGAACTCAATTCGCGTTCACGCTTCCAGGTGGGCAAGAAGGACGGCTTGATCGTCATCGAAGTGGACGACGAAGATCCGCGGCGGGCGGCGGAAATGGCCAATCAGTACGTGGAAGAACTGCGCCGAATGACCACTGTCCTGGCGGTCAGCGAAGCTCAGCAACGGCGTGCTTTCTTCGAGACGCAGTTGAAAAACACTCGCGATCAGTTGGTGCGCGCACAGCAAGCGCTGCAGGCCAGCGGCTTCAACCAGGGCGCCTTGCGCGCCGAGCCCAGGGCCGCGGCAGAAGGCTACGCCCGATTGAAGGCCGAGACCACCGCTGCCGAGGTCCGGTTGCAGACGCTGCGCGACAGGTTGTCGGACAACGCCGTCGAGGTGCAGCAGCAGCAGGCGACGCTGAACGCACTGCGCAGCCAGTTGGCGCGGCTGGAGCAAGCCGGCGAGGCTGCCGGCAGCGCCGCCACCGGCCCCGACTACATCAGCAAGTATCGTGAGTTCAAGTACCAGGAAACCCTGTTCGAGCTGTTCTCGCGACAGTATGAACTGGCCCGCGTCGACGAGGCCCGTGAAGGGGCGCTGATCCAGGTGGTGGACCCTGCCCTGCCGCCCGAGCGCAAGAGCAAGCCCAAGCGGGCACAGATCGCATTGGCCAGCACCGCGGGGGCTTTCTTCGTGCTTTGCGTCCTGGTGCTGGCGCGTCACTTCTGGCGCGAGTCGTTGGCACGGCGGCGCGCGGCGCAGGTTTGAGCGCGTTGGGCGCCTGCGAAGCGGCAATTCAATGAGCCCATCGTTGAAGATCCTGCTGCTCGGTGGTCACGGACGGGTCGGCTGGGAGTTGCAACGCTCACTGGCGCCGCTGGGGCATCTGGTCGCCTTGGGCAGAGAGCAAGCAGATCTCACTTGGCACGAGCAGGTGCTTGCCGCAGTGCGCACCGTCGCGCCGCAACTCATCGTGAATGCGGCGGCTTACACCGCGGTGGACCGCGCCGAATCCGAACCCGGGCTGGCGCACGCGGTCAACGCCACTGCGGTGGCGGTGCTTGCGGCGGAGGCGGCGAATCGCGGCGCCTGGTTATTGCACTACAGCACCGACTATGTGTTCAACGGCAGTGGCCTCAGCGCCTGGCACGAAGACGCACCCACCGAGCCGCTGAACGTCTACGGTCGCAGCAAGCTCGAAGGCGAGCTGGCAATCCGCGCCAGCGGATGCAAGCATCTGATCCTGCGCACCAGCTGGATCCATTCGCCGCGCGGCACCAGCTTCGCACGCAGCACGCTGCGCCTGGCGGCCGGGCATGCGCCGATCCGAGTGATCGACGACCAAGTTGGCGCGCCAACCTCAGCCGAGTTGCTGGCCGACGTGAGCGCCCATGTGCTGCGCCGTGCGCTGCCAGAGCCGGCGCTGGCAGGCACCTACCACGTAGCGGCCGAAGGCGAGACCAGTTGGCACGGTTATGCCTGCCATGTGCTTGCGGTGGCACAACGCTTGGGATTGGCGTTGCGCACGCAACCCGATCAGTTGCTGAAAGTGCCCGCCGCCGCCTACCCTGCCGCGGCGCGGCGACCCTTGAACTGCCGGCTCGATACCCGCAAGCTGAAGCATACTTTCGCTCTGCACCTGCCTGACTGGCGCATCGGGGTCGACCGCCTGTTGAGCGAGCTTCAGCCCCAGCATGTGTAGGCGCACTTCGATGAACTCCGCGAGACGGCTCACCCCATGAATATCATGCGCGCGCCCATCGAAGGCATGTTGATCATCGAACCTGATGTCTTCAGGGACGAGCGCGGTTGGTTCCTCGAGACCTATCGACTGAATACCCTCGACGCCATGGTGGGTCACGAAGTGCGCTTCGTGCAGGACAATCTTTCGCGCTCCTCTCGCGGTGTGCTGCGCGGTCTTCACTATCAACTGCCGCCCAATGCGCAGGGCCGGCTGATACGCGTGAGCCGCGGCGAAGTCTTCGATGTCGCCGTGGACCTGCGCCGCAGCAGCGCAAGCTTCGGCCGATGGGCGGGCGTGATGCTGTCCGGCGAAAGCCACCGAGCAGTGTGGCTGCCGCCCGGCCTGGCCCACGGCTTCCTGGTGGTCGGTGAAAGTGCGGATTTTCACTACAAGGCCACCGAGTACTACGCGCCGCAGTCGGAGCGCTGCATCCGCTGGAATGACCCAGCCATCGGCATCGACTGGCCGGACATCGGCCAGGCCCCGCTGCTGTCCGCCCGCGACGCCAACGCCCCATTCTTGGCTGACAGTCCTGAATTCGACTGAGCAGATGGTGCGCCGCCCGCCATGGCGCGCCCAGCACCGTCCGCTGGCCTTACAATCTGCCGTTCAATGATTGAACAGACTCCTGCCTCGCGCAGCAACCCACCCGCCCATGGCGACGGCGAAGCCGCGCGCCTGGCGGTGCTGCGCCTGCTGGAGCAAAACCCGGAGCTGTCGCAACGCGAATTGTCGGAAGCCCTCGGCCTGAGCCTGGGCAAGGCGCATTACGTGCTGCATTCGTTGCTCGACAAGGGCCTGGTCAAGGCCGGCAATTTCCGCCGCAGCGACAACAAGCTGGCCTATGCCTATGTGCTGACCCCGTCCGGGCTGCGCGAAAAGGTAAAGCTGACGAGGGCCTTCCTGTCGCGCAAGGAAATCGAATTCGAACAGCTCAGGCAAACCATCCTGTCGCTGCGCGACGAATTGGCCGAGGACTCGAAGTAAAGGCTCGACGCGCATGAACCGCAACGCCCGCATCTACGTCACCGGCCATCGTGGCATGGTGGGCAGTGCCATCGTGCGCCGGCTGCAGGCCAGAGGGTACGAAAACCTGCTGCTGCGCAGCCGGGCGGAACTGGACCTGCTGGACCAGCGCGCCGTGCACGCCTTCCTTGCCGAGCAGCGGCCCGATTACGTTTTCATCGCCGCGGCCAAGGTAGGGGGCATCCAGGCCAACAACCAGTATCGGGCCGATTTCCTGTACCAGAACCTGGCAATCGAAGCCAACCTGATCCACGGCGCGCACGTTGCCGATGTGCAGCGGTTGATGTTTCTTGGTTCCAGCTGCATCTACCCACGCGACTGCCCGCAGCCGATCAAAGAAGAGTACTTGCTCACCGGCCCACTGGAGCAGACCAACGAACCCTATGCCATCGCCAAGATCGCCGGTGTGAAGATGTGCGAGAGCTATCAACGGCAATATGGCCGGCAGTACGTGAGCGTGATGCCGACGAATCTGTACGGGCCGAACGACAACTACGACCTGGCGAACAGCCATGTTCTTCCCGCGTTGCTGCGCAAGGCGCACGAGGCCAAGGGCCGCGGCGATGCCGAGTACGTGGTGTGGGGCAGCGGAACGCCCAGACGAGAGTTCCTCTACGTCGATGACCTGGCCGACGCCTGCGTCTACCTGATGGAGCGTGACTACGACGGCCCGCTGCTGAACGTGGGCACGGGCCAGGACGTCACCATCCGCGAGCTGGCTGAAACGGTGATGGACGTCGTGGGTTACGGCGGGCGCATCGCCTACGACGCCAGCAAGCCAGACGGCACGCCGCGCAAGCTGCTCGACGTGAGCCGAATGGCCGCGCTGGGCTGGCGCGCTCACACGGGCCTGCGTGAGGGCATTTCCCAAGCCTATGCAGCCGCGCCGTTCCGCGCTTGAGTGCGCGAACTTTTCCACTAGGAGCACCATGACACGACCCAAAGTGGCTCTGATCACCGGCGTTACCGGCCAGGACGGCGCCTATCTGGCCGAGCTGCTGCTGGGCAAGGGCTACGAGGTGCACGGCGTCAAGCGCCGCGCCAGCCTGTTCAACACCGACCGCATCGACCACCTGTACCAGGACCCGCATGTCGAACACCAGCGCTTCAAGCTGCACTACGGCGACCTGACCGACAGCACCAACCTGATCCGCATCATCCAGCAGGTGCAGCCCGACGAGATCTACAACCTGGCTGCGATGAGCCACGTGGCGGTGAGCTTCGAGACGCCGGAGTACACCGCCAATGCCGACGGCATTGGCACGCTGCGCATCCTGGAGGCGATCCGCATCCTGGGCCTGGAGAAGAAGACCCGCTTCTACCAGGCCAGCACCAGCGAGCTGTACGGCCTGGTGCAGCAAACGCCGCAGACCGAGACCACACCCTTCTACCCACGCAGCCCGTATGCGGTGGCCAAGCTGTACGCCTACTGGATCACCGTCAACTACCGCGAGGCGTACGGCCTGTATGCCTGCAACGGCATCCTGTTCAACCACGAGAGCCCGCTGCGTGGTGAAACGTTCGTCACCCGCAAGATCACTCGGGCGATGGCGCGCATCGCGCTGGGGCTGCAGGATTGTCTGTACCTGGGCAACCTGGATGCGCTGCGCGACTGGGGCCATGCCAAGGACTATGTCGAGATGCAGTGGCTGATGCTGCAGCAGGATCAGCCCGAAGACTTCGTCATCGCCACGGGCGTGCAGTACAGCGTGCGGCAGTTCGTCACGCTGTCGGCCGCCGAACTGGGCATCGAACTGCGTTTCGAAGGCTCCAGCGTGAACGAAATTGGTGTCGTCAGCCGGGTGCAGCCGGTCGGCGGCGAAATGCGCGCCTCGTGCAAGGCCGGAGACGTGCTGGTCAAGGTCGATCCGCGATACTTCCGCCCCACTGAAGTCGAAACCCTGCTGGGCGACCCCAGCAAGGCCAAGCGCATGCTCGGCTGGGAGCCGCGAATCAGCCTGCCGGAACTGGTGTCGGAGATGACCCTGAGCGACTACGCGTCGGCTCGACGTGACCGCATGGTCAAGGCCGCGGGGTTCCCGGTGTACGACCACAACGAATGAGGCCAAAGCCCATGATTCGAATTGCCATCGTCGGCTGCGGCCGCATTGCCAAGCGCCATGCCGATCTGCTGGGCACCGGCCAGATCGCCGGGGCGCAGCTCGCGGCCGTGTGCGACATCGATCCGCAGCGCACGCGCGCCTTTGCCGAGAAGTACAACGTGGTCGGCTTCGACCGCCTTGATACGATGCTGGCCCACTCCGACGCGGATGCCGTGGCCGTGCTCACGCCCAGCGGCACGCATGCCGAGGTGGCCATCGCCGTCGCCAAGTCTGGCCGCCATGCGATCGTCGAGAAGCCCATGGCACTGACGCTTCAGGACGCCGACGCCATGATTGCAGCCGCCGAGGCTGCCGGTGTTCGCCTGTTCGTGGTGAAACAGAACCGCTTCAACGTGCCGGTTGTCAAGGCCCGCGAGGCACTGCTGGCCGGGCGCTTCGGCAAGCTGGTGCTGGGCACCGTGCGCGTGCGCTGGTGTCGGGACCAGCGCTACTACGACCAGGACGCGTGGCGCGGCACTTGGGCGCAGGACGGCGGCGTCATTGCCAACCAGGCCAGCCACCACGTGGACATGCTCGGCTGGTTCATGGGCCCCGTGGAAAGCGTGCATGCGCGTTCATCGCGGGCTCTGGTCGACATCGAAGCCGAGGACACCGCCGTGGCGACGCTCAGGTTCCGCAACGGTGCGCTCGGCATCGTCGAAGCCACCGGCGCGACCCGACCCAAGGACCTGGAAGGTTCGTTGTCGGTGCTGGGCGAAGGTGGCACGGTCGAGATCGGCGGCTTTGCCGTCAACGCCATCCGCCACTGGAACTTTGTCGAGTCACGCGCTGAGGATGCCGACGTGATGCAGCGCTTTTCGGTGAATCCGCCCAATGTCTACGGCTTCGGTCACCAGGCTTACTACGAGCACGTGGTCGATTGCCTGAACACCGGCACCGACGCGCTGGTCGATGGCCGCGAGGGCCGTGCGAGCCTCGAGCTGGTGGCGGCACTGTACGAATCGATAGCCAGCGGCCAGGAGGTGCGCCTGCCGTTGAATGTCTTGCACAGCCGGCTGGGGCGGGGCTAGGCGATGGCACTGCCGGCCCTGCTGAAGGCCCAGGTGCGCGATGTGGATTGCGGCGATAACGTGCGCATCGTCGAGCCGGCCAATGTTTATGAATGCAGCCTCGGCGACGACTGCTTCGTCGGGCCCTTTGTCGAAATCCAGAAGGGCGTGCGCATCGGCGCACGCACCAAGGTTCAGTCGCATGCCTTCGTCTGCGAGCTGGTCGAGATCGGCGAAGACTGCTTCATAGGCCACAGTGTGATGTTCATCAACGACCATTTCGCCAGCGGCGGCCCCGCACGTGGACGCAAGGAATTGTGGCGCGCCACGCGCATCGGCCGGCGCGTGTCGATCGGCTCGAATGCCACGCTGCTGGCGGTGTCGGTGTGCGACGACGTCGTGATCGGCGCCGGCGCCGTGGTCACCCGCGACATTGCCGAACCCGGCATCTATGCCGGCAACCCCGCCCGCAGGCTGCGGCCGCTGCCTGCGCGACCCGATTCCCCTGACCGGCCGCCTGCGCCGCCCCTGCCATGACCCTTGCCGTCCCGTTTGCCGACCTGCATGCCCAGTACCTGGGCATCAAGTCCGAGATCGACGCAGCCATCGCCGAGGTCATCCGCACGTCGGCATACATCCGCGGCCCGCACGTCGAACGCTTCGAGCGCGAGTTCGCCGCGGCCATCGGCACGGCGCACTGCGTGTCCTGCGCCAACGGCACCGACTCGCTGTACATCGCGATGCATGCACTCGGCGTGCAGCCCGGCGACGAGGTGATTGCGCCGGCACATTCGTGGATCTCGACCAGCGAAACCATCACCCAGGCGGGCGGGAAGGTGGTCTTCTGCGACACCGATGCCAGCACCTTCACCATCGACCCTGTACAGATCGAAGCCCGGATCACGCCGCGAACCGTCGGCATCATCCCGGTGCACCTGTACGGGCAGCCGGCCGACATGGACGCGATCATGGCGATTGCCGCGCGCCACAAGCTGTGGGTTCTGGAGGACTGCGCGCAGGCCCACCTGGCGCGGTACAAGGGCCGCATCGTCGGCACTTTCGGACACGCTGCATCGTTCTCCTTCTACCCGGGCAAGAACCTGGGCGCGATGGGCGATGCCGGCGCGGTGCTCACCAACGATGCTGCGCTGGCCGAGCGCATGGCGATGTTCGCCCGGCATGGCGGGCTGAAGAAGGGTGACCACCAGATCGAGGGCATCAACAGCCGCCTTGACGGCCTGCAGGCGGCCGTGCTTTCGGCGAAACTGGCGCACCTGCCGGCCTGGACGAAGCGCCGACAAGAGGTGGCCGCCGAGTACGACCGCCGCCTGGCCGGCATTCCGGGCCTGACGCCGCCGACGGCCGGGCCGGAACGAGAGCATGTCTATCACCTCTATGTCGTGCAGCACGAGCAGCGCGATGCCTTGGCGCGGCACTTGAGCGAGCTGGGCGTGCAGACGGTCATCAACTACCCGGTGGCCTTGCCTTTTTTGCCGGCTTATGCGCGCTTGCGGCACAGCGCAGCGGATTTCCCGGTCGCGCACCGCCATCAGTCGCGCATCCTGTCGCTGCCCATCTTCCCCGAGATGAGCCATTCGCAGTTGTCGATCGTGGTCGACACGATCGTCTCGTTTTCGCCATGACGTCGGCGAAGTGCTCACGGGGGTCATTCGAGAACACCATCGCCTCTTCCAAGACCTGACACCATGAAGCTTCATCTGGGCTGCGGCAAACGCTTCATACCCGGCTTTGTCCATATCGACGCCGTGGAGTATCCGCACGTCGACCACGTTGCCACCATCGACAACCTTGGTTTCCTCGGCAATGACTCCATCGATCTGATCTACACCTGCCATGTGCTCGAGCACTTTCGCCGCAAGGACGTGGGGCGTGTTCTGCGCGAATGGCTGCGCGTGCTCAAGCCCGGCGGCGTGATGCGGATCTCGGTGCCCGACTTCGCCCGCCTGTGCGACGTTTACCAGGCGCACCGCGACATCAACATGGTCATCGGCCCGATCTTCGGCCGGCAGGACTACCTGTACAACATCCACTACAACGTCTTCGATGAGCAAAGTCTCTCCGCCCTGCTCGTGGAATGCGGTTATGAGCAGCCGCGGCGCTACGACTGGCGCGAGACTGAGCATGCCAACATCGACGACTACTCGCAGGCCTACATCCCCCACCTGGACAAGGACAACGGGGTCCTGATCAGCCTGAACGTCGAGGCCCGCAAGCCGCTGCGTTGAGCCGACGACGAGCCGTTGTCGAATTCGCCCCCGATTGGCCGCTGAACAATGCATTTCGCTTACGCCAATGTCGGCACCTACGGGCTGGGCCACAGCCTGCTTGCCTGGGCACGCTGCCGCGTCTGGTGCGACCGGCACGGCATCCCCATGCTCGCGCCCAGTTGGTTGCACCTGCAGCACCGGATCGGGCCCTTGCTCAGGCGCGAGCGCGACAATCGGCAATACCACCGGCTGTTTCAGTTCGACGGCTATGTCCGCGGGCTGCGGCGCGTGCATCTGCTGATCGGCGCGCCTCGGGTGGCTGCCGAGGGCAATGATCTGTCGGAGGTGTTGAACGCGCGGGAGAGGCGGCTCGTGGTCTTCAACAACCGCATGCAGCTGAACGAAGAAACGCATTTCCCGGAGATCGTCGGCCACGGTCTGGAGGTGCGACGCGCGCTGACCGACATGACGCGGCCATGCTACCGGCCCAACGAAGATCACACTGCGCACGTGGCGGTCCATGTGCGCATGGGTGACTTCAATGCACCGGTATCGATCGACGCCCTGCGCCAGGGCTCGAAGAACAGCCGCATTCCGATCGACTGGTACGTGGATGTGGTCAAGACCTTGCGCGCCAGGGCGGGTGCCGGTGCAGTGCGCGTGTACTCCGACGGCAGCGATGACGCGCTGGCGCCGCTGCTGCAGTTGCCGGGCACCGAGCGCGCGCCGAAGCAGGCTTCGATCACCGACCTGCTGGCCATGGCCCAGGCACGTGTGTTGGTGTCCTCCGGCTCCGGCTTCAGCATGTGGGGCGCCTATCTCGGCAACATGCCGCGCATCTGCTTTCGCGGCCAGCGCTTTGCGCGGGTCTTGCCGGCGCGCCAAGGCATGGACATCGATCTGGAGCCGGAATGCGAAGCCGGTCACGAGTTGCCGGATGCTTTCGTGGACCTTCTACGGTCCCGCCTGGCTGACGCGTGAAAGCAGGCCCGTGCGACACGCTGTGTGCCCCGAACCCAGGGGTGGCGCTCGATGCTGAAGAGCACGCTGACCGTGCTGCGCGGCACCGTCGTAGCGCAGGTGCTGGGCTTCCTCGCCCTGCCCTTGCTGACGCGGCTGTTCACGCCCGAGGCCTTCGGCCAGCTGCAGCTGTACCAGGCATCGATGAGCTTGTTGCTGGTGGTCGCTGCGATGCGCTTCGAGATCGCGCTGCTCAGCGCGGAGGATGGTCGGGAAGTCGCCAGCACGCTGCATCTTTGCATGATCACCAATGTGCTGGTCACATTGTGCGTGGTCATCGTTTGCCTGACTCTGTGGTTCGTGCCTGGTCTGCTCTCCGACACGACGCAGAGTGTGCTGGTGTGGCTGCCGCTCGGTGTGCTGCTTGGCGGCACGGTGCAGACGCTCGGCTACCTGGCGCTGCGGCAGAAGGCATTCGCAGCTGGCGCGAATGCCAAAGTCGCACAGGCGGGCGGCTATGTGGCGACGAGCGTCGGCTTCGGCATGATTGCACCTTTGCAGGTTGGGCTCGTGGTCGGCGACTTGTGCGGGCGCTTGGTTTCCATCCTGACCCTCATTGCACACCGCGGTCTGTTCGATGTAGCCTGTTTCAGCATGTCGCGTACGCGCGACTTGCTGCAAGCCGCGCGTCGGTTTCGAGAGTTTCCACTGGTGTCGGTGCCTGGGGGCCTGATCAACACCGCCGGTGGCGCGATGACGGCACTGCTCATGTACGGCGCTTTCGATGCCTCGGTGGCGGGTCAGTACGGCCTCGTCGAGCGCAGCCTGATGCTGCCGGTGGGCATGGTGGCCGTGGCCGTGTCGCAGGTGTTCACGGCCAACCTGTCGGCCGGCATGCGCGATGGCAGCACCGACGCGTTGGCACTCTATCGCGGCGTCGTACGCCGGATGTTCGTGCTGGGCATCGGTCCGGCCATCCTGGTCGGCGTATTCTCTCCTTTTGCCTTTGGCCTGGTCTTCGGTTCGAAGTGGATCATGGCCGGCGAGTTTGCTCGGCTCATGGCGCCGCTCGTGCTGGTTTCGCTGATCACGGGCGCGGTCAACATGGCACTGATGATCCTGGGCTGGCAGAAGGTACAGCTCGGATGGGAACTGGCACGACTTCTTGCCACCTCGCTAGCCTGGTGGTGCGTGGTGCGCTATGGTATGCCTGCGGAAACAGCCATTGGGCTGCATGTGCTCGTGAGCGTCGGCATGAACCTCCTGTACCTGTGGCTTGCCGATCACATGCTGCGCCACCACCTCACCTTGCCGTCGAGCGGCGCGAATCGCGCCCAACCCTGACGTCGCTGAAGGACATTCCATGGTCGGAGAAGTGAAGATGGCCATCCAGGGCCTAGCCAATCGCCTCGGCTATCAGATACGCCGGCAAGATGCGGGCGTCAATCTGGTGGATCCTTATGCCGAGCAACGACGAATCCTCGGACAGGCGGTCAAGACCGTCTTCGAGGTCGGCGCCTACGACGGGAGAGACTGCGTGCGTTATGCGCAATTGTTCCCCGATGCCAAGGTGTTTGCATTCGAGCCGGTGCCGCAGTCGTTCGATCTGCTCAAGATCAAGGCTCAAGATTGCCCGCGCATCGTCGCGATGAATGCAGCGCTTTCGGATCGACCCGGAGAGGCGGAATTTTTCATATCCAACTGGGTCGATGCCAGTTCCTTGCTCAGGCCGAAAGCCACCGGCTCCTCTTTCGACGCCTACCAGGCTTCGTCGAAGAGCATCCGTGTGGTCGTCGATACCGTCGATGGCGTCTGCCGGCGCGAGGCTGTCGGGCACATTGACCTGCTGAAGATGGATGCCCAGGGTGCTGAACTGAAGATCCTGGCTGGAGCGGCGGAAGCACTTTCGCGCGGTGCCGTGGACATGGTGTTCTCGGAGGTTCACTTCATGGAGAGTTATGAAGGAGCAGCGCGCTTCGACCAGATCATGGCCACTCTCTTCCAGCACGGATTTCACCTGCACAACATCTACGGACTCAATCACGACCACCGCGGGCAGGCCACCTGGGGCGACGCCCTTTTCGTCCACCAGCGTGTCAAGTACTGAAGACATGGTTTCCATCGTTGACTACGGTGTCGGCAACACCGGCGCGTTGCTGAACATGCTGGACTACCTGGGCATCGATGCCGAGGCGGTCGAAACGGCCGACGGCATCGACAAGGCGCGCATGCTGCTGCTGCCGGGGGTGGGCGCCTTCGACAAGGCCATGCGGACGTTGCGCGAGCGCAATCTGCTGCCCGCCCTGGACGGCGCGGTGCTGCAGCGCAAAGTGCCTGTGCTTGGCGTTTGCCTGGGCATGCAACTGCTGGCGCGGCGCAGCGACGAAGGCAGCGAGCCCGGCCTCGGCTGGATTGCCGCCGACGTCAAGCGGATCACACCCCCGCCTGCAAGCGGACTGAAGGTTCCCAACATCGGCTGGCTGGCGATACGAGCACAGCGGCGCACGGCGCTGTTCGACCCCGAAGCGGCCGAGTCCCGCTTCTACTTCGATCACGGCTACCACATGGTCTGCGACGACCCGGCCGACGTCGCCGCCACCATCGACTATGGCGGCCGGCTTTGCTGCGCCGTGGCCCACGGGCACATTGCCGGGGTGCAGTTCCATCCCGAGAAGAGCCATCGGCATGGCATGCGGCTGCTCGAGGCCTTCGCACGGTTGCAGCCGACGACATGAAAAGCAGGACAATGATTCGAGTTCTGTGCGCGTTGGCGATGCTGACACTGTCCGCTTGTGGCGGCGGCAACTCTGCACCCGCGCAGCACTTGCCTGTGCCGCCCGCCGGCTGGACACAGGTCAGCGCCGCGGCGCCCTGGGGGACGCGAGACGCCGGTGCCACGGTCGTTCACCACGGCGAGATATGGATGCTGGGAGGTTGGAACTATGTCGACAACACGGCCCATGTCCTCAACGATGCCTGGGCCAGTGCCGACGGGGTTTCCTGGCATCAAGTACAGCTGCCCTGGACCTTCGGCATGTACCCAATGGCTGCGTCCTTTCGTGGTCAGATGTTCTACATGGGTGGTATGCAGGACAGCCGCTTGGCGAGCGAGGCTCTAAGCAACCAGATCTGGATGTCATCGGACGGAGTCGAATGGACATTGCGCGTGCCGGCCGCACAATGGGAGGCGCGCATCGGAGGCGCCCTTTTGGAACACCAAGACCGGCTGTTCATCCTGGGCGGCAAGGTGCGCAATTCCGGCGACCCCGCCGTGTTCCGCAACGACGTATGGCGCTCCGCCGATGGCCTGCAGTGGACCCGAGTGCTTGACAAGGCACCCTGGCCAGCGCGAGCCTTCCATTGCGCGCTTAGCCACGAGGGCCGGATCTGGCTGATTGGCGGCGGCGATTGGGACTCCCGGATTGCCCGATCAGACATCTGGAGTTCCGCCGATGGCGTGAACTGGACACAACACACCGACGCTCGCTGGGAAGGCCGGATCTGGCATGCCTGCTTTTCCTATGCAGGCAAGATCTTCGTCTTTGGTGGCCGCCTGTTCGACCCCATCCGCACGGTCGACGAAATCTGGAGCACCATCGACGGCGAGCAATGGGAGCGCTCCACTGACGCCGTACGCCCCGGTCCTCGTCACGCCGCCTATTTGGCGCAGTTCGAGAACCGGGTCTGGGTCATGGGCGGCGGCGCAGCAGGCTTCCTGCAGTCCGACGTCTGGCAGTTCTACCTTCCCTGATCCAATCGCCAGCCGCCCGCCCCAGATGCGTCCCCGCCTCATCCCTGTGCTGCTGCTAGACCGCACGCGCCGCCTCGTCAAGACCGTGCGCTTTAGCGAGCGCACCTATGTCGGCGACCCCTTCAACGTGGTGCGCCTGTTCAACGAAAAGGAAGTCGACGAAATCTGTGTGCTTGATATCGATGCCACCGTCGATGGCCGGGCGCCGGACTTCGGCTTCGCGCGCGAGTTGGCCAGTGAATGCTTCATGCCGCTGGCCTATGGCGGCGGAATTTCCGATATCCGCCATTGCGAGCAACTCAACCGCATCGGGGTCGAGAAGTTCGTGCTTGGCCAGGGCGCGTTCGACGAAGCACTGGTCGCCGCCGTGGTGCGCGACCTCGGCTCGCAGGCAGTTGCGGCCTGTGTGGACGTCGTGGGACGCGGCAGTGCCGCGTACTGCGTCACGCACTCGCGTGCACACCGCTCGGCACGCGCACCGTTGGAACACTGCCTGGCGCTGCAAGCCGCCGGCGTCGGCGAGATCATCTTGCAATCGGTTGATCGAGATGGCACCCGTGAAGGCTATGACCTGGCGCTGATTTCGGATATCGCCTCGCGCCTGAGCGTGCCGGTGGTTGCGCTTGGCGGAGCGGGCGACGCACGCCACTTGCAGATGGCACTGCGTGCAGGTGCATCGGCAGCAGCGTCCGGCAGTGCCTTCACGTTCATCGGCCGGCTGCGAGCGGTACTCATCACCTACCCCTCGAGCGCCGAGATGGACGCGCTGGCGCGGAGTCCAGCATGAACGACCTCGTGTCCGACAGGCCTGTGGTGTGTACCTTCTGCGTGATGGACAACAGCATCCCGGCGATAAAGTTCGATTCCACGGGTCAGTGCGATTGCTGTCGTGACGCGCTCGCCCGCATGCCGCACGAATGGTGGCCGGGGCCGGAAGGCCAATCGCGCATGGACACCATGGTTCGCATGTTGAAGGAAGACGGTCAGGGAAAGCGCTACGACGTGATGATCGGTCTGAGCGGGGGCATCGACAGCGCTTACCTCGCACACGTGGCGGTTCGCAAACTCGGACTGCGGGTTCTCGCAGTGCACGTCGACGGCGGTTGGAACTCCGAGCCGGCAGTGCGCAACATCGAGTCGATCGTTCGCGCGCTCGACATCGACCTGTACACCTGCGTCATCGAGTGGCGAGAGATGAAGGACCTGCAGGTGGCGTTGTTGAAGGCGTCGGTGTTGAATCAGGACATGCCGCAGGACCACGCCTTCTTCGCCACGCTGTATCGCACGGCTGCCAAGTTCGGCTTGCGCCACTTCCTGAGCGGGGTCAACTTCTCTTCGGAGAACGTTGTACCGCGTTGGGGATTCCCTTCCATGGACGGCAAGCACATCAAAGCGCTACACAGCCGCTTCGGCAGCGCTCCGCTTACCAGCTATCCAATCATGCCATTGACCGAGTTCCTTTGGCTAACTCGGGTGCGTAAGGTGCTAACGGTGCACCGGCCGCTGAACTACCTGGCATACGACAAGGAAGCAGCGGGCCTCGAATTGACTCATCTGTACGGCTGGCGCGACTACGGCGGAAAGCATTGTGAGTCGCGCTTCACCAAGTTCTACCAGGAGCTTTACCTGCCACGCAAATTTGGCTTCGACAAGCGGCGCCTTCATTTGTCGAGCCTGATCGTCTCCGGCCAGCTAACTCGCGGGGCAGCGCTGCAGGAGCTGGCGCAACCAATTTCGGCGCCGGACCAGGCGCGGCGCGACTTGAAGTTCGTGGCCAAGAAGCTTGGTCTGTCTGTCGACGAACTCAACCGTCTGATCGATGGCCCAGCAGTCGACCACCTGGCTTATCCGAATCAAATGACGCTGCACCGGCATCTGACGTCACTGAAAGCCCTACTGCGGCGTAACAGTGGTGCCACGTAGGCGCATACCTGAACGATGCGACCACTTATTTCACCGCTTTCTGGCAGCCGCCGCGCCACCACAAGATGCATCTGGCTGTTTGCACTCACGCTGATTGGTTACCCCATCTTCGGTCTGCTGTCGTCACTGCTGAACGTTGACAGCACAAGTACATCGATCGCATTTCGCGTCGGCGTCGTAGTGCTCGCACTGCTGCTGCTACTCAATTCGCTACTGACGCACCGGTGGTGGCGGCAACAGCGGTGGTTGCTCGCGTTTTGGGCACTGTATGGAGCCCGGCTAGTATGGGACGGGATCATTGCTGGACAGCCAGGCGTGCCGGAAGCGCTGGTCTTCTACACGCTGGCTGTGCTATTGCCCTGCACTGCACTCGGGATGAACGCTGCCAAGTTTGAGGAGCGGCGTGCCCTTCGGCTCATGATTTTGCTCGGGGGCACCGTCTGCGTCGGCGCCGTCGCTATGCACACTTTCGGTCTCGGCCAGGCACGTCGGCTAAGCGACTTGACAGACCGCCTATTCTTTGAAGCGCTCAACCCGATCTCACTCGGCCACGCTGCGGTGACCACACTGATCGCAGTGTTGTGCATCACAAGGCAGCGTCCGAATAGGACCATGCTGTCATTCTCCCTTGTCGTAGCAGCTGCGGCTGGCGCGTGCGTTGTTCTGTCAGGCTCCCGTGGGCCCATGCTTGCGCTTGCCGTGTGTGTGATGCTTTTCGCCGCGGCAGCCCGCCGCTGGGTCTGGCTGGCTCTGGTCTTGCTGGTGCTCCTGCCGCAGATGCTGAACAGCGATGCCGAACTGTGGCAGCGATTCTCGACCGTGACCGAAGATGCGTCTGCACTCGAGCGGCTGCTACTGCAAGGCAATGCGATCCAGCAGTTCCTGGCCCAGCCACTTCTCGGCAGCGCTTACGTCGAACTCGAGTTCAAGGAGTACCCGCACAACCTGATCATCGAAACCGGGATGGCACTCGGGGTCCTTGGACTCACGCTGTTCTTGACAATAGCCATCCAAGCTTTGCGGGTAGCTGCAAAGCAACTTCGCCGTGGCCATCTGCTGGTTCCGCTGTTGTTTGCGCAATACCTCATCGGGGCGCAGTTCTCCGGTGCAATCTGGGGGGCGTCGGCACTTTGGGCTTGCACTGCTTTGCTGCTCGGCTGGAGCTCATTCGGCAGCAGCACCAACCGAGCGACTCGGAGCGTTGTCAAAAGTCGCGGGCCCGACACTATTTACCCTGGTGCCTTGGATGTTCCCGCACGGCAACCTAGTCTCAAGGGCTAGCAATCTTGGCATGAGACTGTTCCAGAGTTTAGGCATCAGTCCCACCTACCGGCCTAGGCTCGAACGTCTACGCAACGGGTTGTCCAGTTTCGCCGCTGCACGCGACGCCTTACTCGCAGACCGCTACGGTGCATGCCATATTCTGCAGCCGGTGCTCGAGGCAAACCCAGAGGCCTTCTTCGCCATTGGCAATGATGTTGCATCGCAACGCCGTTGGGCACGCGAACAGGGTTTGAGTGCGAAGGCGTCGCTGCTAAGCATCTTGCGGGCACAGATTGAGCATCACCGCACCGAGGTGTTCTATAACCTTGACCCGATGCTCGATGAGCCAGGCTTCATTCGTCAGTTGCCCGGTTGCGTAAAGCACACCGTCGCCTGGCGAGCTGCACCGTCGGGCAACGCCAACTTCTCGGACTACCAATTGATGGTGTGCAACTTCCCTGGGATCCTTCAGGGCTATGCCAGCCAGGGCATTCGTTCTGCCTACTTCGCGCCTGCGCACGACCCGGTCATGGACAGATTCGCGCGGAACGCGGACCGCCCAATCGACTTGCTGTTCGTAGGGGGGTATAGCCGCCATCACCAACGTCGCGCGGCAATACTTGAGACAGTGGCCGCGCTCAACCAGCGGCTGAATATTGTGTTTCACCTGGATCGCTCCCGCTTGACTCGATTGGCGGAGTCTCCGCTGGGTCGCCTACCTCTATTGAAGAGGCACCGACGCCCCTCTACCATTTGTACGGTAAGCGCCGAACCGGTTTTCGGCATTGATCTCTATGCAGCCATTTCGAGGGCTAAGGTAATTCTTAACGGCGCCGTGGACATGGCTGGCATCGACCGCGGCAACATGCGCTGCTTCGAGGCTATGGGCTGCGGTGCATTGATGGTCAGCGACGCAGGTAACTATCCCGTGGGCATGGTGGATGGACAGACAATGCTCACGTACGAGAGTCCCAGGGAGGCAGCCGACCGAATCCTGGACATCGTTGCGAATACTGACCTCAGGCAAGACATTGCACAACGAGGCTGGCAGCTCGTGAGGCTCGAGTACGACAAAGCGCGGCAGTGGCAGAATTTTCAGCAGCTTGTAGCGGCACTTTGAGGCTTCAGCCAGGCAGATGTCCGACCTGAACACATGAACCTGAACTACCTTGCTAAACGAGCGCTCGGTCGTGCGACCTGTATGAAGGCCAGCTCGGCGAAGCTGACCCGTCTCGCACGGATTGCAAACCAGCAGTCAAGTAAGGATCGAATCTCGATCGGCGAGAACACTGTCGTAGACGGCGAGCTGCTGGTGTTCCGGCACGGCGGCAATATCCGGATCGGAGACTTGTGCTACGTAGGTGTCGGAACCCGAATATGGTCAAGTTCATCAGTCGCTATCGGCAATCGCGTGCTGATCGCGCACAACGTCAACATCATCGACAACCAGACACATCCGACATCGCCGAAACTACGCCATCGCCATTGCGACGAACTGTTCTCAGGCATTCCTCCCGCCAGCATCGATCTTGGCGAGAGACCGATTTATCTCGACGACGATGCATGGATTGCCGCTGGTGCAATCATTCTTCGCGGCGTCCGGATTGGACGTGGAGCGATTGTCTCGGCTGGTGCGGTCGTGACCAAGGACGTGGCCGAGTACTGTGTTGTCGCAGGCAATCCTGCAGTGGTCGTGCGACAGCTGAGCGAGGAAGAAATTGCTCGCGAACCGCTAAGCCCCGGTCACGAGTGAGGCCCGGCAACCCAGGTGCACAGATGGTAGAAATTGCGAACGACTTGGCAGAACTCTATGACGGATACTTTCCGGACAATCCGTGGGAGTCAAAGAAGAATGCGCTGGCCGCGATAGACAGCGTTGACGCGATCGTCAGACTGGCGGGCAGCACGCTTGGTAGTGTGGTCGACGTCGGCGCCGGCGATGGAGGGGTCACGCGTGAGATCCATGATCGCAAGATTGCGAGCCGAGTTACAGCACTGGAAGTTTCATCCTCCGGTATCCGCAAGATCGAGGCGCTGCGGATCGCATCGGAGGTCACTCGTTTCGACGGCTACTCGATCCCTTTCGGCGACAAGGCATTCGACACTGCCGTCTGTTCGCATGTCGTGGAACACGTTGAACATGAGCGCTTGTTCCTGAGTGAGGTTGGACGGGTCGGAAGGCGTTGTGTGTTTGTTGTTCCGCTTGAAGGCGGTTTGCGCGGCCGTGCTATGGCG
Source organism: Burkholderiaceae bacterium (assembly GCA_040381175.1). Lineage (GTDB taxonomy): Bacteria > Pseudomonadota > Gammaproteobacteria > Burkholderiales > Burkholderiaceae_C > Rubrivivax. The sequence continues at coordinate 6,945 of JBEIHU010000023.1, read as the reverse complement.
TCAGGCAGGGTCGATGCAACGCATCGGGCTGTTCTTGACTGTCAGGCTTGGTGTACTGAGCCTTGTACTTTCCGGCTCCAAGGGCCCGGCGCTCGCGTTGCTCGACTGCCGGTTTACGTGGGCCGCGCGCAGGGGTATGTTGTCGGGCCTGCTGTTGTGGGTGTTACCCGCGGCGGTTGCGATCCTGTGGCTCGGCGATAGCCCGCTCATGCAGCGCGTGGCAGTACTGGAGGAGGACTTGTCCACACTCGACCGCTTGGTACTGATTCAGGACGTGCTGGCACAGGTTGCCGCCTCGCCGCTGAGCGGCAGCGCATTCGTGGAGCTCAACTCGGGGTATTACCCGCACAACATCCCGCTCGAAACCGCGATGGCGCTGGGCATTCCAGTTGCCTTGGTTCTGTTGGGGCTGATGGCCCTGGGGCTGCGCCGAGCCTGGCGTGCCTTGGGAACCCAAAGTAGCGACTTGCTGGGATTGCTCTATCTGCAATCCTTCCTCGCCGCTTGGCTGTCCAGCGCATTGTTCGGCGCCACGATGCTGTGGATCACGCTCGGCCGGCTGCTTGCGCACCGCCCCGAGGCCGTCGGCGGGCGGTTTCGCCGCGCGCGCCACGCGCCGCGATCAGCGAGCGAAGCGCGGCCGTTGGCAATCTGATTCGCGAAGATGAACCTGCACCGCCTGCTGCGCGCCGCCATGGGCAAACCCACCTGCGTGATGCATGCGTCGGCGCGGCTTCATTCGTCGGCGCGGATCGTCAATATCGGCAGTAGCTCCGATCTGATCCAGATCGGAGCATCGTCAATCGTCCAGGGCGAACTACTGGTCTTCGCGCATGGCGGTCGGATCAGCGTGGGCAACCGCTGCTTCATCGGTGCAGGCACTCGCATCTGGTCCGCGGCCAGCATTCGCATCGGTGACCGCGTCATGATTTCGCATGCCGTCAACGTGTTCGACAATCTGACCCATCCGCTCGACGCTAGGCAAAGGGCTCAGCACTTCGACGCAATCTCGGGTACCGGACACCCCAAGGCCATCGATCTGGGCGAAAAGCCCGTGCAGATCGAAGACGACGCGTGGATCGCCGCGGGCGCCTTCGTGCTGCGCGGTGTCACGATTGGCCGCGGCGCGGTGGTCGGCGCCGGAGCCGTGGTCACGCGCGATGTGCCGCCGGCCACGGTGGTGGCGGGCAACCCGGCGCGTGTGATACGTGACCTCGACAGCGAAGCAAAGGTTACAGCCGCCCAAAGCGCAACACCTTCCATCGACACCGAAGTCCGAACGATATGAGCATCTCCCTTGCCCGAATATCCGACAGCGCCCGACGACTGCTCAAGCTGGACCGCGCACTCGACGAGGTCAAGATGAATCAGGGGCGCATCCTGTCCGCCATGCATCAGGGAGTGGTCAAGCCGCACCTGTGGCAGTACGAATTCAAGGTCTTCTCGCAGTCCGGCGAGGACGGCATCGTGCAGTTCCTGGTCAACCATCTGGACATCGAAAACCAGACCTTCATAGAATTCGGCGTCGAAGACTTCAGCGAATCAAACTGCCGCTTCCTGATGATGAAGGACCAGTGGCGCGGCTTCGTGCTGGACGGCTCGCCGAAGAACATCGAGCGGCTCGAGCGCTCCAACTACTTCTGGCAGCACGGCCTGCGCTGCCGTTCGGCTTTCGTGACGCGCGACAACATAGAGGCCCTGCTCGAGGGCAGCAGCTTCGACAAGCATCTCGGCATCCTGTCGGTGGATCTTGACGGGGTGGATTACCACGTACTCGAGCGGCTCGAGTCCTGGCGCCCGAGCATCCTGATCGTCGAGTACAACGACGCCTTCGGCAATATCCGGCCGGTCACCGTGCCCTACGACGCGAACTTCGTGCGCCGCGACAAGCATTTTTCCAATCAGTACTGGGGCGCCAACCTGGCGGCCTTTCACCACCTGGCTGATCGCCGCGGCTACGCGCTGGTGGGCATCAACAGCGCCGGGCAGAACGCGTTCTTCGTGCGGCGCGAGCTGCTCAACGACTTCGTGCGCGAGGTACCGCTGTCGGCGTGCACGCGCGAGGCCGCGTTCCGCGACAGCCGCGGCAAGGACGGCGCATTGACATTTCTATCCGGGCGCGAGCGTGCCGCCGCCATGGCAGACATGCCCTTGCTCGACGTGACCAGCGGCCAGATCCTGACGGTGGGGGAACTGCTTGGCTGAGCCGATTTCGTCTTGCGAGGGTGCGTCGACGCCGCAGCACGCCGGCAGCTGGGAGTCGGCTGTGCGCTGGCTGCGCGAGCAGCCCGAGCACCAGCAGCTCGTGCGAGAGGCCTACTACGACGACCCGCTCGACGCGTGTGCCGAGCGCTACCGAGCCAGCAACGAGTGGTCTGCGGTGCGCCCGTGGCTTCCACGAGCCGGCCGCGCGCTGGAGCTCGGGGCGGGCCGCGGCATCGCCAGCTACGCTTTGGCGAAGGAAGGCTTCGAGGTGGTCGCACTCGAGCCCGACGAAAGCGGCCTGGTCGGTGCCGGCGCCATCCGATGGCTGGCCGACACCTCGCGTTTGCACATCGAGGTGGCGGTCGGTACCTCGGAGGATCTGCAGTTCCCGGCAGCGAGCTTCGACCTCGTCTTCGCCCGCGCCGTACTGCATCACACGCGAGATCTGGAGCTTACCTGTCGCGAGGTCATGCGCGTGCTCAAGCCCGGCGGCCGGTTCATCGCGCTGCGCGAGCATGTCCTGAGCGATGAGGCCGACCTGCCGCACTTTCTGGCCGCGCATCCTCTGCATCGCCTGTATGGCGGCGAGAACGCCTTCGTCCTGCAGCGTTACGTATATTGCCTGCAACAGGCCGGGCTGAAGGTGGAGCACTGCCTGAGTCCGTTGCAGTCGGCGATGAACTTCGCGCCGCGCACCGAGGCCCAGTTGCAGGCCGACATCCTGAGCCGGGCCCTGCCACGGCCTTGGTTGCGCGCGCTGGCCAGGCCGGTCCTGGCCGTTCCGGGCGTCTGGCGGCTGTTGTTCGGGCTGTTCGGGCGGCTGGACCGTCGGCCCGGCCGCCTCTATTCCTTCATCTGCAGCAAACCTTCCTTAGAGACACAACGATGACCAACGAAGCCATTCTCGTGACCGGCGGCCTGGGATATGTTGGGCGTGCACTTGTCGAGCAGCTCCTGCAGTCGGGCGCCGGAAACCTGCACGTTCTAGACAACGTGGCCAGCGGCGAACACCGCCTGAACGGCATGCAGACGAGCCGGTTCACCCTGCATCGCAGCGACATCCGTGATCGCGACGCCGTTGACGGCGTGATGCGCATGGTGGAACCGACAACAATCTACCACCTGGCTGCCGTGCACTACATCCCCGCCTGTGAAGCGGCGCCGGGCGATGCCGTCGGCATCAACGTGGCCGGCACGGTCAACCTGCTGGACCTGGCCCCGCGCGGCGCCGCGTTCGTGTTCGCTTCCACCGCAGCCGTCTATTCGCCGAGCGAGCGAGCCCACGTGGAGACCGAGCCGACGGGGCCGATCGACATCTACGGCATCACCAAGCTGCATGCAGAGCAATTCATCCGCTATTACGCCCGGCAGGGCAAGGTACGGGCGCGGATTGCCCGGCTGTTCAACGTCGTCGGACCGGGCGAGACTAACCCGCATCTGGTGCCGGCAATCATCCAGCAGTTGGGCGCCGGCGCCAGCCGGATCCAGCTCGGCAACCTCTTCCCCAAGCGCGACTACATTGACGTCGACGATGCTGCACGAGGCTTCATGCACCTTGCAGGTGTCCAGGCACCCGAGGGCGAGCCTGTGACGTCGAACCTGGGTACGGGCGTGACCCACTCAGTCGGCGACGTGGTTGAACTGATCGCCAAGGCAGCTGAGATCCAGCTCGCCATCGAACAGGATCCCGCGCGGGTGCGCACGGTCGACCGCCCGGTGCTCGAGGCCTCGACCAGCCAGCTTCGCGCGCTGACTGGCTGGACGCCGCAGACGTCGCTGGCGTCCAGCTTGCAGCGCGCCTGGGACGCCCGCCAAGTCGACGGTCTGGCATGACGAGCTCCGCGATGAAGGTGGTGGGCGTCGGGATCACGCCGCCCGTTTACAAGGTGAGCGGCGGTATCTCGGCCGGCGTGCAGTTGATGGAGCGCGTTGCGGCCCTGGCCGAGACGCGCATGTTCTTGATGTCGGATCGCGATGAAGACAGCGTCGAGAACGGGCTGAAAGTCGTTCGTCGGCGCCCGACCAATATCTTCGGCTCGTTGCAGCGCGGCATCGCGAAGCAGCTGGTCACGCTGATGTGGCGGCCTCGATTTCAGGCTTGGCTCGCCGAGGCGAAGCCCGATGTGGTTCATTTCCACAATCCGCATCCGCCTGGGGCGCTGCTCGAAGCCACTCGGGCCTGCAAGCGCCTGGGCATCCCTTACGTCGTCTCGACGCATGGATTCGTCGAGATGGACGATGTCGTCAAGTCGTTCGGCGGCCATGCATGGCTGAGGCCTTTGTACCGCCTGGCCATCCGCCGCCCGCTGGTCGAGGTGGTCCGGAACGCCGCGCGCATCCTCATGCTCTCACCCCAGGAAGAGCCGATCCTGCGCGGCATGGGTGCTAGGCCGGATCAGTTGTCGGTCGTCACCAATGGCGTCGATCCCTTCTTCGTCCACAGCATTGCGCAGCAGGATCGTTTGAGCCTGGTCTCGAGATTCGCGTTGCCGCAGGGCATGCCGCTGATGCTGTTCGTCGGCAACCACACGCCGAACAAGGGCCTCGACGTGCTGCTGAAGGCGCTGCCGCTGATGAAGCAGCCGGGCGTTGCGGTGGTTGCCGGCGCGATCACTTCGCGCGATGCACACGAGCGACTGCTTTGCCAGTCCGGGCTCGGCGCGGCGACCGATCGCCTGATCTTCACCGACTTCATCACGAAGGAAGAATTGCGCGCGCTTTACCAGAGCGTCGACATCTTCGTGTTCCCGTCGCGGGCCGACACCCTGTCCCTGGTCATCCTCGAGGCCATGGCGTCGGGCCTGCCTGTGGTGTCCACGACGGTGGGCGGCATCCCCTACGAGGTCTCGGACGATACGGGCATCCTGGTGCCGCCGGGCGATGCGGTTGCCCTGGCAGCGGCGCTCGACAAGCTGTGCCTGCAGCCGAAGCTGCGCGAGAGCTTTGGCGCGGCTGCGGCGGCGCGAGTGCATCGGCTGTTCGACTGGAAGGCTTCAGCCGCGCTGGCGGTGGACATCTATCGCGGCGTCGTGTCGACGCGGGTGGGCCGGTGATGGAATCGTCGACGCTCTACACCTCGGGTCAGTACCTGGCCAACACGGGCTCCTGGCACGCCGAGGACTCGGCATGGAAGGCCGCCTACATCCGCGACATGCTGGCCCGCAATGCCGTGCCGCAGCGCAAGTTCATCGAGGTCGGCTGCGGCGCGGGCGGGATCCTCGACACGCTGTCGCGGATGCCAGGGTTCGAGGCGACCGACTTCTTCGGCTACGACGTTTCGCCCAAGGCGATCGAACTGTGCGAAGCCAGGCGCAACCCCAGGATCAGCTTCGCGTGCAAGGACGTGTTCGACGACCCGGCGACCGACGGGTCGGACGTCCTTGCCGTGATCGACGTGTTCGAACATGTGCCTGACTACATGGGCTTCCTCGAGAAGTGCCGGCGAAAGGCACACTACAAGATCTACCACGTGCCGATCGAGATCCATGTCTCTGCAGTGTTGCGCGGCAAGGTCGACTCCGGCCGCTATTCGGTCGGTCACATCCACTACTTCACGGCCGAGTCAGCGATCGCGACGCTCCAGGACACCGGGCACCGGATCCTGGACAAGCAGTTCACCGACCTTGCGCTGCTTACGAGCTCGGGCCGTGGCGCGGGCCGCGTGGCCGCCAACCTGGCTAGGCGCATGCTTTCCTCGGTGAGCCAGGGTCTGGCGGCGCGGCTGCTCGGAGGCATCTCCCTGCTCGTCCTGACCGAGTAGCGCCCGTGCCGAAGATCAGCGTGATCACGGTGTGCTTCAACAGCGCCGCCACCATCGTGGACACGCTGCGCTCGGTGGCGGCGCAGACCCATGCCGAAGTTGAGCACATCGTTGTTGACGGTGCCTCCAGCGACGACACGCTGCGCCTGGTGCGCACGCACGGCGCGCATGTGGCTACGCTGATCAGCGAGCCCGACCGCGGCATCTACGACGCGATGAACAAGGGTCTGGCAGCGGCGACCGGCGAGTTCGTCGGCTTCTTGAATGCCGACGACCTGTTCGCCAGCCCGCGCAGCCTGCAGTCGCTGGCCGAGGCGCTTGCGGCCGACGACGCCGACATGGCTTATGGCGATCTGGTCTATGTGCGTGCCGATGACACCGGCGTGGTGGTGCGGCTGTGGCGCAGCGGCCGGTTCGGTCGCAGCCGTCTGCGATTCGGCTGGATGCCGCCGCACCCCACCTTCTATGCGCGGCGCAGCCTGCTCGTACAGCACGGCGGCTTCAATATCCTGCTGCGCATCGCCGCCGACTACGACCTGATGTTGCGCTGCCTTTGCGGCAGCGGACAGCGGGTGAGCTATGTGCCCGAGGTGCTGGTGCGCATGCGCCTTGGCGGGGCCAGCAACCGGTCGCTGAAGGCGCTGTGGCGCAAGAGCCGCGAGGACCTGGGCGCCTTGCGCCACTCGGGCGTGGGCGGTGTCGGCAGCCTGCTGTGCAAGAACCTGCGCAAGCTGCCGCAGTTCCTAATGCCCGCGCGCCGGCATTGAGAGTCGCGCCGGCTACCTCGCAGCCGGCGGGTCGTAGCCGGGTACCGCCTGCTGGAGCAACCTGCGTACGCTGATGTCGCAGCACCAGCCGCGCCGTCTCGGGAACGGTCATGAAGTAGCGGATGATGTCCGGGTGGGTCACGGTCACCGGTCCGCCGCGCTCGATCTGCTCCTCGAACTTCGGGATCACGCTGCCGCTTGAGCCCAGCACGT
>JBEIHU010000022.1:0-30084 GCA_040381175.1 Burkholderiaceae bacterium | reverse complement strand
GGATGTGCCGTGCGCTGGGCGAGGCAGGCGGCCTGGCCCTGGCCTGGCGGGCCCACGGCGAGCCGCAGTGCTCAGCCTCGTGGGGCCTGGATGCGGCGGCGCTGGCCGACATCGGCGCGGCGGACGCGGCCCACGCCGACTGGCTGGCGCTGGCCCGGCGCCATGGTTTCGCTGCGGCGCTGTGGCTTCCAGTGGCCCAGGCCGGGCAGCAGCTGGGCTGGCTCGGGGTGTTGTCGCGGCAGGCCGATGCGCTGGACGCCGGCGTGGCCGAGGCGCTGCAGCAGTCGGCCGACATGCTGGCGCTCGGGCTCGACCGGGCGCGGGCCGAACGCGGCCAGCACGAGGCGGTCGCAGCGCTGCAGGCCAGCAATGCCAAGCTCGAGGCGGCACTGGACAGCCTGCACGACCCGCTGCTCATCGTCGATGTCCAGGGACGTTGTATCTACTTCAACGAAGCCTGCGCAGCCTTTCACCGCTTGCCAGACAGGGACGAATGCGTCGGCGCCTTCGCGAATTGGCAGGCACACTTTGCGCTGCTGCGCCAGGACGGCAGCGAGCTGCCTTTTGAGCAATGGCCGCTGTCTCGCGCGCTGCAAGGCGAACGCGCCAGCGGCGTCGAGTTCCTGGTACGGCGCCGGACCAGCGGCGAAACCTGGATCGGCAGCTACAGCCATGCGCCGATCCACGGGCCGGATGGCGCAATCGCCGGCGCGGTGCTCAGCGCCCGCGACATGAGCGGGCAGCGCGCCCGGGAATCCGAGCTCGCCACGGCCCAACAGCGGCTGCGCCTTGCGCTGCATTCCGCCGGCGCCGGCTACTGGGACTGGGTGATCGATACCGACAGCCTGAGCTGGTCCGAGGAGATCTTCCAACTGCTGGGGCTGGACCCCCGGACCACGACCGTGGGCATCGCGGCATGGGAGTCCGCGGTGCATCCGGACGATCGCGAGCACGTGCGCCAGCAGTTGCGCGAGCTGATGCGCGAGTGCAGGCCGCTGGAGCTGGAGTACCGGGTGCGCCTGCCCGACGGCCGGGTGCGCTGGATCAAGACCATCGGCACGGCCACCGCCGACGCCAGCCGCCGGCGGCGAATCATGACCGGCATCTGCGTCGACGTGACGCTGCGCAAGGAATCCGACCTGGACCTGCGCCGGTACCGCGACCATCTCGAGAAACTGGTCGCGCAGCGCACCGCGGCGCTGCTGCGGGCCAAGGAAAGCGCGGAAGCCGCCTGCCGTGCCAACAGCGCCTTCCTGGCGGGCATGAGCCATGAAATCCGCACGCCGATGAACGTCATCGTCGGCCTGACGCGGCTGTGCCAGCGCGACAGCCAGGACGACAAGCAGCGCGAGCGGCTGGACAAGATCGACTTGGCCGCTCGGCAGCTGCTGCAAGTGTTGAACGACGTGCTCGACATGTCGACGATCATTGCCGACAAGCTGGTGCTGGAAAACGTCGAGTTCCCGCGCGACGAGCTGCTGGGCCGGGTGGTGGCGGCGGTCGAAGACGAGGCACGGCGCAAGGGGCTGGAACTGATTCTCGACACCGACCACCTGCCGCAAATGCTGTGCGGCGACCCCAAGCAACTGTCGCAGGTGCTGACGCAGCTGATGTCCAACGCGGTGAAGTACACCGAGACCGGCTGGATCCGCCTGGATTGCAAAAGGCTGGCCGAGGACGAGTCGCGCCTGCATTTGCATTTCGAGGTGCAGGACACCGGCATCGGCATTCCGGCCCACCGGCAAGCCACGCTGTTCAAGGACGCTGACCCGACCGATGCCACCGCCGCTCGTGGCGAGCGCGGTTCAGGCCTGGGCTTGGTGCTGACGCGCCGCCTGGTGCGGCTGATGCAAGGCCAGGTCGGCTTCAGCAGCGAGGTGGATGTCGGCAGCCGATTCTGGTTCACCGTCTGGCTGGACAAGGCCCGGGCGGCAAGCACCCCCTTGCCGAAACGGCCACTGCAGGGCCTGCGCGTTCTGCTGGCTGACGAGCTTCCGCCGTCGCTGGCGGCATTGGCCGACAGCCTGCAGGAGCTGCGAATCGACGTCGACGCGCAGAGCAGCGGCCCGGCCGCGCTGCACCGCCTGCAGGAAGAGGTGGGCGCAGGGCGCGGCTTCGATGTGCTGCTGCTCGACGCCGCGATGTCGCCGCTGAACGGCATCGACACGCTCGCGGCCATGCGGCGGCTGTCCGCCAAGCTGCCGCCCGCGATCCTCCTGAGCAAGAATCCCTCCCCTGCGCTTTGGCAGCGCGCACGGCAAGCCGGCTTCGCAGCGGTGCTGGCCAAGCCCGTCACGCCATCGGCGCTGCAGGATGCGTTGGCCCGAGTGCTCGATCGCGGGACTGCGGCCCACGTTCCCGCCGCCGCGCCGGCCGGCCGGACCGAACTGCAGCAGCTGCGGCAGCATGTCGGCCAGCGCGTCCTGCTGGTCGAGGACAACCCGGTCAATCAGGAAGTGGCCGGGGAGCTGTTGACCTCCGCAGGGCTGGTGGTCGAGCTGGCGCCGCACGGCGAGGCCGGATTGCGCATGGCCGTCGAACGCCGCTACGACCTGGTGCTGATGGACATCCAGATGCCCGGCATGGATGGCTTTGCGGTCACTCAGGCGCTGCGCGCACAGGGCCTGGCGCAACTGCCGATCGTGGCGATGACGGCCAACGTGTCGGCCCAGGACCGCGCTGCCTGCCTGGCAGCCGGCATGAACGACCATCTTCCCAAGCCTGTGGATCCAGTCGCCCTGTACCGCATGCTGCTGCGTTGGCTGCCGCCTGTGGACGCGGCCGGGGCGCCCGGCGTGGCGCCGGCCGACGGCGGGCTGCTGCAGCGGCTGGCCCGCATCGACGGCTTCGATGTCGAGCGCGCGCTGCGTAACCTGGGCGGCCAGGCTGCCACCGTCGAGCGCGTGCTGCGCAGCTTCGTGCGCAGCTACTCGCGGCAAGCGGCGCCCGACATCCTGCGGGCCGCAGCGCAGGAGCCGGTGCAGCAATGGCGCGAGCAGTGCCATTCCATCCGCGGCGCATGTGCCACCATCGGCGCCACCGCGCTCGAAGAAGATTTGCACGGCTTCGAGCTCGCGCTAGCGAATCCAGGCGAGCCGCGGCAGCGGGCGGACACGGCGTTGCAGCTGAAGGAGAGGCTGCACGCGCTGGCCGCCGACCTGGACGCGGCGCTGCGGTAGCATCAAGTTCCAATGCGGCCGGGCTCGGCCGTTATGCTTTGTGGAGCGAAGAATGCAGGTGCTGTGCCTGGACATGGAAGGCGTGCTCGTTCCCGAAATCTGGATCGAGTTCGCCAAGCGCACCGGCATCGCCGAGTTTTCGCGCACCACGCGCGACGAGCCCGACTACGACAAGCTGATGCGCTACCGGCTCGACCTGCTCGACCGGCATGGCCTGAGGCTGCCGGACATCCAGCAGGTCATCGACGGCATGGGCCCGCTGGCGGGAGCGCGCGACTTCCTGGACGACATGCGCACGCGCTTTCAAGTCATCATCCTGTCTGACACCTTCTACGAGTTTGCCGACCCGCTGATGCGCCAGCTGGGCCGACCCACGCTGTTCTGCCACCGCCTTCAGGTCGACGCCGACGGCCGGGTGCGCAACTACAAGCTGCGCCAGCCGGACCAGAAGCGCGCTGCGGTGAATGCGCTGAAAAGCCTGAACTACCGCGTGATCGCGGCGGGCGATTCCTACAACGACACCGGCATGCTGCTGGCGGCCGATGCCGGCTTCTTCATCCATGCGCCACCGGCGATCAGCGACCAGTTTCCGCAGTTTCCGGCAATGAGCAGCTACGCAGAGCTGAAGTCGGCCGTCGAAGCCGCGGCAGCCGCCTGGGCCGGCGGCTGACTCCGGCCGGTTGTGCTGGCAAGCGGTTTTCTGCCGCTTTTCGCATGTCGTCGCTGCGATTGGCTTTTGTTGTTCGTTGGCTCCGGCGTGCCGTACTGGCTGCGGCAGCACGCAGGAGTCATCCGCGTTCTTCGGCCCGCGCTGGCGGGCGATTGGCTTGTGCACGCGAGCGTTGCCTCATCGACACCGGCCGGGCTGGCTTACCAGCCGGCGTAACGCGGCGGGTGCCTGCGCCCGCGACGGTCGTTATCCAGCGCGACGCGCTGGATGGTGAAGGAAAGCGGCCTTTCGCAAGAGGCGGCTATGCGCCGGAGACCCAACTCAAACTGCCGGCCAGAGTTCTGCCGGTTGGTACCGGCGCCAAAGTCACCTGAACCCGAGCATACCCAGTCCACCTCAGCGAAGATGGTCGATCCGCAGCGACCTATTTCATCTCGGTGATATCCGGCAATGACCACTGCTTGCTGAAGTAGGCCTCGGTTGGGCCATACAGGCGAAAGTAGGTGAACCAGCCCTTGCCCGGGACCGTTTGCACGAAGTTCGCATTGGAGCCTGCCGGTTTGCTGGGCCCGAAGTACAGGTCGACCGAGCCGTCGTTGTTCCTCTCGAGGCCTTCCTTGCGCGAAGAGATGTCGGCAGCTCCCTGCGGCGAAAGCAAAGGGCCTCGCGTCAGGTTTTCGTAAAGCGTGAACGACCAGAACTGCTTGACCGGCGCGTTGGGCGGCACCCTCAGGCGATAGCTCTTGCCGCCGTCCAGCCACGCCCCCGCCTGATCCTTGGCGGTCTCAAGATAAACCTGACCGAAACCTACCGTCTTGCCCTGCATGCCGACGGAATTGCCGATGGCCTCGTAGAACCAGGACACCCGCTCGTCGAGTTGCGCAAAGTTCTTGGTCTGCTGATCCAGCGTGACCATGTTCGAGTATTCCCAGTGCGTTCCCGGCCAGACTCTCGTGTCGGGAAAGCGCTTGTCGTAGGCGGTTGCGCGTGCCATCAGGTCGCCGGCCACGGCCGCATCGGTCAGGATCTTCCGGGTCCGGTCGTCCGGGCTGAACGGCTTGCCTTTCTCGATGCCGAGCGATCGGAGCATCGCCAGGAAGTAGCCGTCGCGCGCCTCGGCAGGCTCGTGTTCGAGCACTGCCTTGAGCTGTTGCCAGTAGGTGAGGTCGTTGGGTTGCTGGGACGCCCAGTCCTTGCCACCCACCGGGATGTACTTGGTCGCGCCCGGCGTGGCCCGGTCGGCCCAGGCGTAAAGCCGGTGCTTGCGTACCGTGGCTTCGGCCTCCGCGCGGTCTGCCGCCAGGCCCCGCGTGGCGAACCACACCTGGTGGGTCGGCGAGCGCATGACGATGTAGCCGGGGGCCTGCACGGCCTTGCTGCCGGGAGGCAGGATCAGGTACTTGCCGCCCTTGCCCTTGTCGGGCCCGGTCTGGCCCATGTCGGTGACGGGCCGCTGCCAGACGTCGAGCACGCCGCCGGCGGTGGCACCCGCCGGCACGTCGACCACCAGCGGGCCCTTTTCCGCCATGTTCCAGAAGCTCATCGCGTAGAGCGTGGTCAGGTTCGGCGTGAGCATGCCGGCCTTGTCCTTGTGCGTCTGGTAGAGGACGATCTCGCCATCCTTGGCACCAAACACGTTCAGGTGCGCCAGATGCAGCCCGCGGAAGCCGACAGCCGGTAGCGCCCACAGATACGCCTGCGTGGCGCGCTGGAAGTCCATCTCGTCATAAAGCGTCGAGAGCGCAGCGCGGGATGGATAGCCATTTTCCAGCTGCAACCGGCCCATGCGCGTGTCGATCGGCTGCGCACTGGCCAGACCGCATGCGAGCAGGCCGGCAAGTGCGGCGGCAACAGCGATGGCAGCATCGGGATGAGGGCGGGTCATGAGACGGTCCTTCGAAATGGGCAGACGGTTGTGGCGGGTCATAGGGCTTGCGCAAGGCGCAAGCCGGCGGCTCAGCGGCGCTCGACCAGGGGCGGCAACGTCCACGTGCCGTCCATCGCCGGTTGCTTGGGGCCATAGAAGCGGGCCACGAAGAAAAACGGGCCCTTCGGCGCCGGCAGCCAGTTGGACTGCCTCTCGGGGCCAGGATTGCCACTCTGGATGTAGATCTCGAGCGACCCGTCGGGGCCTTGCTTGAGTCCGGCGGTGCGGTCGCCGACCGAGTAACGGTTGATCGGGTTGTCGACCAGCAGTCTGTCAGGCAGGTTGTACATCGTAATCGACCAGAACTCGTTGACCGGCGGCAGTTGTCCGGGCTCGAAGCGCAGCACCCAATTCCTGGTGCCGTCCAGCACCTTGCCGTCCGGTCCCGTCTGCTGGCTTGCGTAGACTGCTTCTTCCGTGCTGTTGCCGTAGATGCCGAGCATGGCGCCCATCGAGCGGTAGATCACGTAGTCCTTGCCCAGTTCTTCCCGGGTGCCGAAGAACCCTTTCGAGGTCGTCTGCGCGAGCGCCTTCTCCTTGAGCTCGCGCGACGCATCGGCAATGCCTTGCTCGATGGCGGCCCGCGTCTGCGGGTCGAGCCGGGCCGCATCGAATGGCTTGCCCGAGCCAATGCCGATCTTCGCGAAGCGGGCGAACGCAGCTTGCTCTGAAGGTACCGTCGGCATGAAGGGCAGCAGCGCATTGAGGTAGCCGATGAAGCCGATGCCCTCGGCGCGCGTCGCATCCCAGGCGGGCCAGGCCACGCGGGCGGCTGCCCTCGGCGCCGGCTTGCCCAGGTACTGCGACAGCGGCGTCAGCTTGTATTGCGCCTGCAGGGCCTGCAGCGCAGGGACGTCGTCGGCGCCAATGAGTTGCGTGCGCGTCAGCGTTCCCACGAACTCGGTCTCGGTCCGGAACACCTTGGTCATGCCCTTGGGGATGGCGCCCTTCCAGCGCGGACCGACGAACAGGTAGGTGCCCGCACCGCGACCGGTGGCTCGCACGCCGGTATAGGCGAAGTTGTGGGTGTACAGGTCGAACCACTGGTTGACGTAGTACCGGGGCGCGGGCACCGCTGGCAGCGTAAGGACCATGGGCTCGGCACGCAGGTCCAGCCAGGCCCATGAATAGGGCGTGTCGTTGTTCGGGGTAACGATGTCCTTGTCCGCCGGTGTCGCGGAACGCGCGTAGTGGCGGAAACGGTTGAAGCCGCCGACGTAGCCGGGGAAGCCCTTGCTCTGGGTCTGGCTGTACATCGTCTGGTAGCCCTGGATCGGGGCATAGGCGTACAGCCACGCTTCCCTGGCAATCGCCCTCGCTTCGGCCGGTGTCGGCGCGGCCGTCTTCTGGGCTTGGGCGACAGCCGCAGGAAGCGCCCAGAAAGCGACAGCTACGAAAAATGACGAGGCACGCGATCTCAGGAACATTCGACTTCTTGCTGCATAGGGCCATCCAGCGGACGAGTATGTGGACTGTACGGATATAGATCAATGGCATGCAGAGAATCTGTTTCATGCGCAGCGCGTATAGTTATGCCTTCACTTCGGGGAGCCGTATGCAGATCGAATTTCGCCTGCTGCGGCAGGCGCAAGCGCTGGCCGAACATGGCAGCTTCACTCGCGCCGCCGAGACCTTGGATATCACCCAGCCTTCCTTGAGCCGCGGCATCAAGGAGCTGGAAACGCGGGTGGGATTGCCGCTGTTCAGCCGCAGTCGCGCCGGACATGAACCCACTGACTTTGGACGGGTGTTCCTGCTGCACGCAGTCGATGTGATGCGCCGTGTCGGCGACCTGGAACGCGAAGTCGCCCTCGCAAAGGGGCTCGCCAGTGGCGAGGTGTCGGTGGGCATGGGCCCGTATGCGGCCGAGTTCCTCTTGCCTGACTGCACTTCCCGGTTCGCCGCCGCACACCCTACGGTGCGCCTACGGGTTTCAATGGGCGACCCCGCAGTCATGGCTCGTCTTCTCAGAAGCCGCACTGTGGACATTGCAGTGGCTGAGTCGACGGTTGTCGAGGACGCTGCTGCCTTCGAAATCGTGGCCCGCCTTGATCCCGTCGCTGGATTTGCGCTTGTCCGTAAGGGGCACCCGTTGACGCGTCAAGTCAATCCGGAAATCGGCGACCTGCTCAACTATCCGTTCGCGCAGGTTGTGATGCTCCCGCCGCGCTTGCTCAAACCGATCCTGGCCTCTCGCAGGGGGCCCGCGTCCCGACCGGCCGTTCCGTTCCCTGCAATCGAGTGCCCGACGGCGCACTTGGCATCTCGCATTGTCGCCGAGTCGGATGCATTCACGTTCGCATCGCTGGGGGTGGTGCGTGACGACCTGGAGCTTGGCCGGCTAGTGCCTCTGCTCCAGCCCGCGTGGCTGCAGGCTGAATGGAACATCGTGCGCCTGCGCAGCCGCACGCCATCTCCAGCGATCAATGGCTTTGTCGAAGAGGTTCAACGCACGCATGCGGCCATGGTTCGCGACGAACGGTCGCTGAGTGCGCGCTTCTTTCGCTCGCCCCGAGCGTCGACCATGCCGCGATGCTCGTCTCAGGCGGAAAAGGGACCCGTTCGAAGGCGACAGACGTTCGGCGCCTCGTCGGGCAAGAAGCGATAGTCGCGCGGCAAGAACGAAACCGTCGCTTCCGCGGAGCGAGGGGATCCGAGCTGGGTGGCGCTCGCAACGCTCACCCTGAGCGCCGCTATTGGGTGCGCTGAACCCGTACGCTTTCGGGGCGCACCCACGCCAGCAAAGGGTCCTGGCGGTCGCCAGCGTATCGATCTTTGGCCGCGGACCAGTGTCAGCCCAGCGCGCGCCGTGCGTTGTGAAACATCCGCATCCACGGGCTCGGCTGCTCGGGTGCCCCAGTCGTCCAGCTCATCTGCAGGTTGCGGAACACACGCTCGGGATGCGGCATCAACACAGTGAAGCGGCCGTCGGCAGTGGTCACTGCCGTCAGCCCGCCGGGGCTGCCGTTCGGATTGGCCGGATAGGCCTGTGTCGGCCGACCCGCGGAGTCGACAAAACGCATCGCCCGGTGTACCGACGCCGCGTCACCGCACTGCGAAAAATCGGCATAGCCCTCGCCATGCGCCACCGCGACCGGCAGCCGGCTGCCGGCCATTCCGGTGAAGAACAGACTCGGGCTGGACATCACTTCCACCTGTGACAGCCGCGCCTCGAACTGCTCGCTGCGGTTGCGCGTGAACTTGGGCCAGGCTGCTGCGCCGGGAATGATCGGCGCCAGCGCCGCCATCATCTGGCAGCCGTTGCACACGCCCAGCGCCAGCGTGTCGGCGCGGCCGAAGAAGGCGGCGAACTGCTCGGCCAGCGCGGCATTGAACAGGATCGAGCGCGCCCAGCCTTCGCCGGCACCCAGCGTGTCGCCATAGCTGAAGCCGCCGCAGGCGACGAAGGCCTGGAACATGTCCAGCCGCGCCCGGCCGGCCTGCAGGTCGCTCATGTGCACGTCGAAGCTGTCGAAGCCGGCCTGCGCCATCGCCCAGCTCATCTCGACGTGGCTGTTGACGCCTTGCTCGCGCAGGATGGCCACCTTCGGGCGTGTCTTGAGGATCGACGGTGCCGGCGCCGGATCGAAACTGGGCAGCAGCTGCAGCCCGGCGTCGCCTTCGGCACCCGCCGCGGCATGCTCGGCATCGGCACACTCAGGGTTGTCGCGCAGCCGGGCGATGCGCCAGGAAACCTCGTCCCAGGCCTGCTGCAGCTCGCGCAGCGGCGCGCTGAACACCGCCTTGGCATCGCGCCAGACCTCGATGGCGCGCTTGGCTTGTGTCCTGCCGATGGTGTGGCTGTGGCGGCCCAGTCCGTGCCGGCGCAGCGTGGCGACGACGGCATCACGTTGCTCGCGAGGCACCTGCAGCACCACACCCAGCTCCTCGTTGAACAGCGCCTTCAACGTCAGCTCATTGCGCCGCTCACCGATCTGCGAAGTCCAGTTCTTGGAATCACCATGCTCTGCGCGGCTGTCGGCGATGCCATCACTTTCGGTGACCAGCAGGTCGACGTTCAGGCTCACGCCCAGCTGGCCGGCGAAGGCCATCTCGCACACGCAGGCCCACAGCCCGCCGTCGCTGCGGTCGTGGTAGGCCAGCAGCTGGCCGGCGGCGCGCAGTTCGTTGACGGCCGCCGCCAGCGCCTTGAGTTGCCGCGGATCGTCCAGGTCGGGCACCACGTCGCCAAAACGGCCGAGCACCTGCGCCAGCATCGATCCGCCCATGCGCATGCGGCCCTGCCCCAGGTCGACCAGGATCAGCGTGCTGTCCACAGGCTGCAGCTGCGGCGTCATCGTGCCGCGCACGTCGTCCAGCGTGGCGAAGGCGCTGACGATCAGCGACACCGGCGCCGTGACCTGCTTGCCGTCCCAGCGGGTGCGCATCGACAGCGAATCCTTGCCTACCGGCACGCCGATGCTTAAGCCCGGGCACAGATCCAGCGCCACCGCCTTGACGGTGTCGTAAAGCGCGGCGTCCTCGCCAGGCTCGCCACACGCCGCCATCCAGTTGCAGCTGAGCTTGATGCGGTCGAGCTGCACCGGCGCGGCCAGCAGGTTGGTGATGGCCTCGCCCACGGCCATGCGGCCGGAGGCCGGCGCGTCCAGGCTGGCCAGCGGCGTGCGCTCGCCCATGCTCATCGCCTCGCCGCGAACGCCGGCAAAGTCGGCCAGCGTCACCGCACAGTCGGCCACCGGCACCTGCCACGGGCCGACCATCGGGTCGCGGTGGCTCAAGCCGCCCACCGTGCGGTCGCCGATGGTGATGAGGAATCGCTTGGAAGCCACCGTCGGGTGGCGCAGCACGTCGAAGACCGCCTGCTCGAGCTTGACGCCGGTCAGGTCCAGCGGCGGCTCGACGCGCGGCACGCGGCTCACGTCACGCAGCATCTTCGGCGGCTTGCCCAGCAGCACCTCCATCGGCATGTCGATGAAGCGCTCGCCGCCGGGGCCGTCTTCCAGCACCAGCTGACGCTCTTCGCGCACCACGCCCACCACCGCGAAGGGGCAGCGTTCACGCTCGGCCATCGCCTGGAACAGCGGCAGGCTGTGCGGCCCGACGGCCAGCACGTAGCGCTCCTGGCTTTCGTTGCACCAGATCTCCTTGGGCGCCAGACCGCTTTCCTCCAGCGGCACGCGCCGCAGGTCGAAGCTGGCGCCCTTGCCTGCGCCGTCCACCAGCTCGGGGAAGGCATTGCTGATGCCGCCGGCGCCGACGTCGTGGATGGCGAGGATCGGGTTGTGGTCGCCCAGCGCCCAACAGTGGTTGATGACCTCCTGCGCGCGGCGCTGCATCTCGGGGTTGCCGCGCTGCACGCTGTCGAAGTCCAGCGCGGCGGTGTTGCTGCCGGCGGCCATCGAGCTGGCGGCGCCGCCGCCCATGCCGATGCGCATGCCGGGCCCGCCCAGCTGGATCAGCAGCGTGCCGGCGCCGAAGGGCAGCTTGTGTGTCTGCTCGGCGCTGATCGCGCCCAGCCCGCCGGCGATCATGATCGGCTTGTGGTAGCCGCGCTGCACGCCGGCCACGGCCTGCTCGAAGACGCGGAAGTAGCCGCCCAGGTTGGGCCGGCCGAACTCGTTGTTGAAGGCCGCGCCGCCCAGCGGGCCGTCGATCATGATCTGCAGCGCGCTGGCGATGTGCTCGGGCTTGCCCACCGGTTGGCGTTCCCAGGGCTCGGCCGTGTCGGGCAGGTGCAGGTTGGACACCGAGAAACCGGTCAAACCCGCCTTGGGCCGCGCGCCGCGGCCGGTGGCGCCCTCGTCGCGGATCTCGCCGCCGGCGCCGGTGGAGGCCCCCTGGAAGGGCGAGATCGCCGTCGGGTGGTTGTGCGTCTCCACCTTCATCAGCACGTGCGCGATCTCGTCGCGCGGGCCGTACTGCGGCGCGTTGGTGTAGCCCTGGGGCAGCCAGCGCTGCACCGGGCCGCCTTCCATCACCGCGGCGTTGTCGTGGTAGGCCACCACGGTGTGCTGCGGCGAGGTAGCCTCCGTGTGCCGGATCATGCCGAACATCGATTGCAGCTGGTCCTGGCGGTCGATGCGGAACTGGGCGTTGAAGATCTTGTGCCGGCAGTGCTCGCTGTTGGCCTGCGCGAACATCATCAGCTCGACGTCGCTGGGGTTGCGCTTCAGCTCGGTGAAGGCCTTGCGCAGGTAGTCGATCTCGTCGTCGCTGAGCGCCAGGCCGAAGCGGACATTGGCCTCGTGCAGCGCTGCGGCACCGCGGCCCAGCACGTCCACATGCTCCAGCGGCGGGGCCGGCTGCTCGTCGAACAGGCGCCGCGCGGCGTCTCGCTCGAAGGCCACGCTTTCGGTCATCCGGTCGTGCAGCAACGCCGCGCAGGCCGCCGACTCTTCGGCCGACAAAGGCTTGCCGGCGCCCAGCAGTCCGCGCCGGAGCTGCAGCGTGTACTCGGTGACACGCTCGATGCGCTGCACCGCGATGGCGCAGTTGTGCGCGATGTCTGTGGCCTTGCTGGCCCAGGGCGACACCGTGCCCAGCCTCGGCATCACCACCACCAGGGCGCCAGCCTGCGCGTCGCGGGCCGCGTCCCCATAGCGCAGCAGCGCGGCCAGCCGCTCGATGGCGGCCGCGTCGAGCGGCTCGCCGCAGCGCACCCAGTGCACATGCCGGGCCGACAGCCCCGCAATGCGATCGTTCACCCGCTGCAGGGCCTGCAGCAGCGCCGGGGCACGGAAGGCCGACAGGGCGTTGCCGCCTTCGAAATGGATCAGGTGCGGGGGATGGGCAGGCATGCGGACGCTGTAACGATGGGCAGGGCGGTGACTGGGGCGCCGGCCTCGGGCCACCGAAGCGCGTGGGCGTCATTTTATTGGCTCGATGGGATAATCCCGCCCCATGGCAATCACATTGAAGACGGGCAGCGAGATCGAGGGCATGCGCCTGGCGGGACGGCTGGCCTCGCAGGTGCTCGACATGCTGACACCGCATGTCAAGGCCGGCATTTCCACCGAAGAACTCGACCGCATGGCGCATGACCACATCGTCAATGTGCAAGGCGCGGTGCCGGCACCCTTGAACTATGCGCCGCCGGGCTACGTGCCCTACCCCAAGTCGATCTGCACCTCGATCAACCACCAGGTCTGCCACGGCATCCCTAACGAGCGGCCGCTGAAGGACGGCGACATCGTCAACATCGACGTGACTGTCATCAAGGACGGTTGGCACGGTGACACCAGCCGCATGTTCATCGTTGGCGAGGGCTCGATCCAGGCTCGGCGGCTGTGCCAGCTGACCTACGAGGCCATGTGGAAGGGAATCGTCCGCGTCAAACCGGGCGCGCGGCTCGGCGACATCGGGCACTCGATCCAGAGCTTCTGCGAGAGCCAGGGCTTTTCGGTGGTGCGCGAATTCTGCGGCCACGGCATCGGCCGCAAGTTTCACGAGGAACCGCAGGTTCTGCACTATGGCCGACCGGGCACGCTGGACGAGTTGCACGCCGGGATGACCTTCACCATCGAGCCGATGGTCAACGCCGGGCGGCGCGAGATCCGCGAACTGGGCGATGGCTGGACCATCGTCACCAAGGACCGCTCGCTGTCGGCGCAGTGGGAGCACACGGTGCTGGTCACCGACACTGGCTACGAGGTGCTCACGCTGTCGGCGGCCAGCCCGCCGCCGCCGGGATTTGTCGGCGGCTGACGCAGGCGCAATGTCCGCCTTGCCTGAACTCAGCTTGCCGCGCGAGCCGCACGGGCGGCGCAGCGTGGCGTCGATGCGCGCGAGCTTTCTCAATGGCAAGCAGGCGCTGCTGACGCATTTCGGCGAATCGCGCGCCACGGCCCTCGCATCGACCCGGCTGACGAAGGCGCTGACGCGCCATGTGGACAGCCAACTTGGCGAGCTGTGGGAGTACGCCGGCATGCCGGCCGGCGCCACGCTGGTCGCGGTGGGCGGCTATGGCCGCGCCGAACTGTTCCCGTATTCGGACGTCGATGTGCTGGTGCTGTTGCCGGCCGACGAAGGCCTGGAGGCGGCCCGCAGCAACGGCGGGCCCGGTGCGCCGGCCGACCCGTTGCGCGCCTCGGTCGAGCGCTTCCTGCATGCTTGCTGGGACATCGGCCTGGAGATCAGCTCATCGGTGCGCAGCATCGGAGAATGCGTCGAGCAGGCGCGGCGCGACGTGACGGTGCAGACCGCCATGCTTGAGGCGCGCTTCCTGTGCGGGTCGCGGCGCATCTACTCCGCCTTTCGCCAGGCCACCGAGGCGGTGATGGACCCGAAGGCCTTCCTGCGCGCCAAGGTGCTGGAAATGCGCCAGCGCCACGTGAAGTACGAGGACACGCCCTACTCGCTGGAGCCCAACTGCAAGGAAAGCCCCGGCGGCCTGCGCGACCTGCAGCTGGTCATCTGGGTGGCCCGCGCGGCCGGCCTGGGCCGCAACTGGAACGAGCTGGCCGCCCGGGGCCTGATCACGCCCTTCGAAGTGAGCCAGCTGTACAAGCACGAGGGCACACTGAAGCTGATCCGCGCGCGGCTGCACCTGGTGGCCGGGCGGCGCGAGGACCGCCTGGTCTTCGACCTGCAAACCGCTGTGGCCGACAGCTTCGGGTACAGGGCGACGCGCGCGCAGCGTTCGTCCGAGGTACTGATGCACCGCTACTACTGGGCGGCCAAGGCGGTGACGCAGCTGAACCAGATCCTGATGCTCAACATCGAGGAGCGCATCAGCGGCTCCGAAGAAGCGCCGATGCGGCCGATCGACGCCCAGTTCCTGGACCGCGGCGGCATGCTCGAGGTGGCGCATGACCGCCTGTACAGTGAGCAGCCGCACGCCATCCTGCGCACCTTCCTCGTGTATCAGCAGACGCCGGGCATCAGGGGGCTTTCGGCGCGCACGCTGCGCGCGCTGTACAACGCGCGCAACCTGATGGGTGCGGAGTTCCGCCGCGAACCGGCCAACCGCGCCGTGTTCCTGGAGATCCTGCGCCAGCCGCGGGGCACCACGCACGCGCTGCGGCTGATGAACCAGACCTCGGTGCTCGGGCGCTACCTCTGGGTCTTCAGGCGCATCGTCGGGCGCATGCAGCACGACCTGTTCCACGTGTACACGGTCGACCAGCACATCCTGATGGTGGTGCGCAACGTGCGCCGCTTCTTCATCCCCGAACATGCGCACGAGTACCCCTTCTGCTCGCAGCTGGCCAGCCAGTGGGACGGTCCCTGGCTGCTGTACGTGGCCGCGCTGTTCCACGACGTGGCCAAGGGCCGGGGCGGCGACCATTCGCAGCTGGGCGCGGCCGAGGCGAGGCGCTTCTGCCGCGACCACGGCATCTCGCGCAAGGACTCCGCGCTGATCGAATTCCTGGTGCTGCATCACCTGACGATGAGCCGCATCGCCCAGAAAGAGGACCTGAGCGACGCCGACGTGATCCAGGCGTTCGCCCGGCTGATGGGTACGCCGCAGCGGCTGACGGCGCTGTACCTGCTGACGGTGGCCGATATCCGCGGCACCAGCCCGAAGGTGTGGAACGCGTGGAAAGGCAAGCTGCTCGAGGACCTGTACCGGCTGACGCTGCGTGCATTGGGCGGCGCCAGGCCGAACGTGGACGCCGAAATCGAGTCGCGCAAACAGGAGGCCCGCCAGCTGCTGGCCTTGCATTCGGCGCTGCCCGGCACCGAGGAACAGCTGTGGAAGACGCTGGACGTCAGCTACTTCTCGCGCCACGACGCGGCCGACATCGCCTGGCATGCGCGCTCGCTGTGGCGTCACGTCGAAACCCGCGAGCCAGTGGTGCGCGCGCGCCCGTCGTCGGTGGGCGATGGGCTGCAGGTGCTGGTGTATTCGCCCGACTGTCCGGACCTGTTCGCCCGCATCTGCGGCTATTTCGACAGCGCCGGCTTCAGCATCCAGGACGCCAAAATCCACACCTCTCGAGCCGGCTACGCGCTCGACACCTTCCAGGTGATCAGCACGCGCTTCGAGCCCGGCGACCCGGCCGCCTACCGCGACCTGATCTCGCTGGTCGAGACGCAGGCGGTGCTGGCGCTGTCGTCCACCGGGCCGCTGCCCGAACCCGGGCGCGGGCGCGTATCGCGGCGCGTGCGCTCGTTCCCGGTGACGCCGCGCGTCACGCTGCATCCGGACGAACGCGCGCAACGCTGGCTGCTGAGCGTGAGCGCCAGCGACCGCTCGGGCCTGCTCTACGCCATCGCCCGGGTGCTGGCGCGGCACAAGATCAATCTGCACCTGGCCAAGGTCAGCACCCTGGGTGAACGGGTCGAAGACACCTTCTTGGTGGACGGCCCGGCGCTGCAGCACTCGCGCACGCAACTGCAGGTGGAAAGCGAACTGCTCGACGCAGTCAGCCCGGCGTGAGCCTGGTCGGCGTGAGCGCGGCCGAGGTGGTCGCCGAACCGGACCGCTTCGATGCGGTGATCGACGCGCGCTCGCCGGCCGAGTACGCCGAAGACCACCTGCCCGGCGCCGTCAACTGGCCGGTGCTCGACGACGAGCAGCGCCGCACTGTCGGCACGCTTTACAAGCAGGCGTCGCCGCTGCAGGCGCGCAAGGTCGGCGCGGCGATGGTGGCGCGCAACGTGGCCGCCCACCTGGAGCGCTGGGCGGCCGACCTGCCGCGCGAATGGCGCCCGCTGGTGTACTGCTGGCGAGGCGGCCAGCGCTCGGGCTCGCTGGCCTGGTTCCTGGGCCAGATCGGCTTTCGCACGGCGCAACTGCAAGGCGGCTACAAGGCCTTTCGCGCCGTGGTCCGCGACGAGCTGCAGACACTGCCGCGGCGCTTTTCCTACCAGGTGCTGTGCGGGCGCACCGGCAGCGGCAAGACCCGGTTGCTGCAGGCGCTGGCCGCGCAGGGTGCACAGACCCTCGACCTGGAAGGCCTGGCCGGGCACCGTGGCTCGGTGCTGGGCGCGCTGCCGGGCGCGGAGCAGCCCAGCCAGAAGCGCTTCGACACCTCGTGCTGGCAGGTCCTGCGGCAGCTGGATGCCGCGCGCCCGGTGTTCGTCGAGGGCGAGAGCCGCAAGATCGGCAGCCTGCGCGTGCCCGAGGCCTTGATCGCGCAGTTGCGCGAATATGGGCAGTGCATCCGCATCGAAATGGATGACAGCGCACGGCTGCGGCTGCTGCTGCAGGAGTATGGCCATTTCGCCGGCGATGCCGAAGGCTTCTGCCGGCTGCTCGAAGGCCTGGTCGAACTGCGCGGGCGCGCCACCGTCGACGGCTGGCAGGCGCTGGCGCGCTCGGGACGCTGGGCCGAGGTCTTCGAGGCGCTGATGCAGCGGCACTACGACCCGCTGTACGAGCGCTCATTCGGCAGCAGCTACCGCCAGCTGCCGCAGGCCATGGTGCTGGCCCTGCCTGACTCCGAACCGGCCAGCTTCGAGCAAGCGGCGATCCGTCTGGCCGGCCGATGAAGCGCAGGGGCCAGCCGCCACAATGCAGGCCGGCCACCGCAACAAGACCCTTCCGATGAGCTCCGACACCGCCCTCGAGCAGTCACGCCGCTGCCAGCTCGCCGAGATCAGCTACGAACAGCCGTTCCTGTGGCTGGCGCGCGGCTGGCGCGACCTGCTCGCCTGCCCGGTGCCGGCGCTGCTGCACGGCCTGGCCGTCAGCGCCTTCGGGCTGATGCTGCTGTGGGTGGCGCACCGCCAGTTCTGGCTGCTGGCCGGTGCGTTCAGCGGCTTCCTGCTCATCGGCCCGCTGGCGGCGACCGGGCTGTATGCCGTCAGCCGGGCGCTGAACCAGGGCGGTCGACCCACTCTCGGCACGGCGCTGGCCGCGTGGAAACCGCGCGACCACCGGCTGGTGCTCTTCGGCGTGCTACTCGCGGCGGCCGGCACCTGCTGGGTGCTGACTTCGGCCTCGCTGATCACCGCCTTCGCGCCGCAGGCGGTGAGCGACCCGGTGGACTTCCTGCACGTGGTGGTGCTGAACGAGCAATCCTGGCTGTTCGAGACCTGGCTCGGCCTGGGCGGCGTGCTGGTAGCGCCGGTCTATGCGTCCAGCGTGGTGGCCATCCCGCTGATGCTGGATCGTCGTATCGGCGTGCTCGGCGCGGTGCTGACGAGCTGGCGCGCGGTGATGCTGAACCCCGGGCCGCTGGCGCTGTGGGGCGCGCTGCTGATGGCCATCACGCTGGTGGGCATGAGCACCTTGCTGCTCGGCGTGATCGTCGCGGTGCCCTGGCTGTCCTTTGCCAGCTGGCATGCCTACCGCGACCTGGTGCCTCGGGCCGATCTGCCGCAAGTGGACTGAGATGTTCGGCTACAGCGAAGACCAGATCGCCCAGTTCGGGCTGACCTTCGGCGTCGGCGCGTTCATGCTGTACATGGTGTTCATCATCTTCCAGCTGGCGCGCGAATCCAAAGCAGGCAGATTCGGCACCTTCGTGCTTTTCCTGGCGCTGGGCTTCGGCCTGCTTGGCTTCGTGGCCAAGGGACTGATCAAGTTCTTTATCGGCGGGGTCGAGTGAGCGCCGGGATCGTCTTGAGGCAGCAACGCAAAAGGCCGCAAGAGCCGGCCTTTTGCGATCTTGGCTGGTGCCCCTTGCGCAGGGGCTCGGGCAAGCGGTGAGCTCGCCCGAAGGCACAGCGCGCCAGCGCGCTATCCCATGTGCAGCCCGCCGTTGCAGCTGAAGTCGGCGCCGGTGGTGAAACCCGAATCCTCGCCAGCCAGCCAGGCGACGACCGAGCCGATTTCCTCCGGCGTGCCCAGGCGCTTGACCGGGATGGTGGCGACGATCTTCTCCAGCACCTCGGGCTTGATCGCGCGCACCATGTCGGTGCCGATATAGCCCGGGCTGACCGTGTTGACGGTGACGCCCTTGCTGGCCACTTCCTGGGCCAGCGCCATCGTGAAGCCGTGCATGCCGGCCTTGGCTGCCGAATAGTTGGTCTGCCCGGCCTGGCCCTTCTCGCCGTTGACGGACGAGATCTGGATGATGCGGCCCCAACCCTTTTCGATCATGCCCGGCACCACCTGCTTGGTGACATTGAACATGCTGTTCAGGTTGGTGTCGATGACCGCCTTCCAGTCCTCGGGCGTCATCTTCAGGAACATGCGGTCGCGGGTGATGCCGGCGTTGTTGATCAGCACGTCGATCGGGCCATGCTCCTCGCGCGCCTTGGTGAAGGCAGCCACGGTGGAGTCCCAGTCGGCCACGTTGCCCACCGATGCATGGAAGGTGTAGCCCAGGGCCTTCTGCTCGTCGAGCCACTTCTGCCAGTCGCGCGTCGGGCCGCAGCCGGCAATGACCTTGAAGCCTTCCTTGTGCAGCCGCTGGCAGATCGCGGTGCCGATGCCTCCCATGCCGCCGGTCACGTATGCCACCTTGTTTGCCATGCTCATCTCCTTGGTTGATGCGTTTAAGGGTCGCCCGGCCGCAAGACCGCGTCAAGCGGGTTCGCCCTGTAGACCGAGGCTTCGAAGGCCCATCAGGCCTTCTGCTTGACATAGCGCCCCGGCGCCGGCTCGATCGGCGCGTACTTGCGGCTGCCTGGCGCCTTGGGTGCGGCCACCAGCAAGCCCGACTGCGGCTTGAGCCAGCCCGTCCATTCGGGCCACCAGCTGCCGGGCACCTCGGTGGCGCCGGACAGCCAGGCATCGGCATCGCCGCCCAGGGCGTCGTTGATCCAGTAGTTGCGCTTGTTCTTGGCCGGCGGGTTGATGACCCCGGCGATATGACCGGAGGCCCCCAGCACGAAGCGTTTCTTGCCGCTCATGATGCGCGTGGAGGCGTAGGCCGCCTTCCAGGGCACGATGTGGTCCTCGCGTGACGCATAGATGAACACGGGCGCCTTGACGCTGGACAGGTCGAGCTTCTCGCCGCACACCGTCAGCCTGCCGGGCAGCTTGAGCTCGTCCTGCAGGTAGGTGTGACGCAGGTACCAGCAGTACATCGGCCCGGGCAGGTTGGTGGCGTCGCCGTTCCAGTACAGCAGGTCGAAGGCCGGCGGCGGCTCGCCCTTGAGGTAGTTGCCGACCACATAGTTCCACACCAGATCGTTCGGCCGCAGGAAGCTGAAGGTGGTGGCCAGCTCCTGGCCCTTCAGCAGCGCCGGGCCGGCGGGCGCTTGGTCGCCCAGCGTCATCTCGCGCAGCTTGACGCCGGCTTCGTCGACGAACAGATCGAGCACGCCAGTGTCGCTGAAATCCAGCAGCGTGGTCAGCAAGGTGACCGTCTGGGCCGGCTGCCGGCCGCGCGCTGCCAGCACCGCCAGCGCGGTGGCCAGGATCGTGCCGCCCACGCAGAAGCCCAGCGTGTTCAGGGTCCTGGCGCCGGTCAGGTCCTGCACCACGTCGATGGCGCGGATGGCGGCGTGCTCGATGTAGTCGTCCCAGGTCTTGCCGGCCAGCGACGCATCGGGGTTGCGCCAGCTGACGACGAACACCCGGTGCCCCTGCTCCACCGTGTAGCGGATCAGCGAGTTCTCGGGCTGCAGGTCCATGATGTAGAACTTGTTGATGCACGGCGGCACCATCAGCATCGGACGCTCGTGCACCTTGGCACCCAGCGCCTGGTACTCGATCAGCTGGAACAGCTCGTTCTCGAACACCACCGCACCTTCGGTGGTGGCCACGTTGCGGCCCACTTCGAAGGCCGACTCATCGGTCTGCGACACATGGCCTTTGCCGGCATCGCCCAGCAGCTGCTGCATGCCCGCGGCCAGGCTCTGGCCCTGCGTCTTCAGCGCCAGCTGCTGCGCTTCGGGGTTCAGCGCCAGGAAATTGCTCGGCGACATGGCGTCGATCCACTGCTGCACCGTGAAGCGGATGCGCGCCTTGGTCTTGGCATCGCCTTCGACGGCTTCGGCCATCTTCGACAGCGCGCGCGAGTTAAGCAGGTACATCTGCGCGGCGTAGGCCGCGGCCGGGTTCTCGGTCCATTCCCTGGCGGCAAAGCGGCGGTCTTGCAAAGCAGGCTGCGGGCCGGCCGCGCC
Organism: Burkholderiaceae bacterium; assembly: GCA_040381175.1. Classification (GTDB taxonomy): domain Bacteria; phylum Pseudomonadota; class Gammaproteobacteria; order Burkholderiales; family Burkholderiaceae_C; genus Rubrivivax. Next base: position 9,383 of record JBEIHU010000022.1, on the reverse strand, counting down.
GTCGTGCGCCCAGCCCTTCAGCGTGCGGTTCCACAGCGCAGTCGCACCCTCGACGTACTCGCGCTGCAACTGCAGCAGCGCGGCCGGCGCCACGCCCAGCCCGGCAAGTTTCTTCATGGCATCGCCCATGACGGCTGTCATGGCATCGGAGCCCAGGTCCGGCAGAAAGGGGTTGGTTTTCGGCATGATCCAGGTCTCGTTGGGGCTTCGGTGCTGACACGCGCGCGGCTTGCGGCGCCAGGCTGTTGTTCTGGCTGCGATTCTTGCGCGGCAAGCTTAGCGCAGCCTGACCGGTATTGTCCCTCCTGACTGCCCAAGTCCGCCCATGCACCTCGTCGCCCTGGCCTGGATCTACGTCGTGTTGATGATGGCCGTGGTCGAGGCCCTGTCGCCTCAGGGCAGCGTGCTCGGCGCGGTCTTCACCTTCTTGCTCTACGGCGTGCTGCCACTGTCGATCGTGCTGTACGTGATGGGCACGCCGATGCGCCGCAGCGCAAGGCGGCGCGCGCTGGCGCGGCGCGAGACCGGCTCAGCGGCGGATCCAGATGGCCGCGGCGAGGCGGCCGGTGATGCCGTCGCGCCGGTACGAAAAGAACCTTGAACGCTGCTCGACGGTGCACCAGTTGCCGCCTCCGATGCGCTGCACCCCGACGCCGGCGAGCCGCTCGCGCGCCAGTTGCGGCAGGTTGGCCAGCCAGCGCGCAGCCCCGCCCGACGGCGCCGCGGCAATGAAGTGGCGCGGATCGGCGCCATCGGGCGCCTGGCCGAAAGCCTGCAGCACGTCCGCACCGACTTCGAAGCGCCGCGGCCCGATACACGGGCCGAGCCAGGCCGATACCTGCGGCGGCTCGCAGCGCGCCGTGGCGCAAAGCGCGGCAAGCGTTGACTCGACCACGCCGCCAGCCAGGCCGCGCCAGCCGGCGTGCGCCGCCGCCACGGCGCGACCACCCGGGGCGGCCATCAGCACCGGCAGGCAATCGGCCACCTGCACGATGCAGGCGATGCCGGGCTCATCGGTCCAGGCGGCATCGGCCTGCGGCGGCTCGGCCGCGGCCAGCTCGGCAGTTGCACGCACCACGCTGCAGCCGTGCACCTGGCGCAGCCACAGCGGCCGTGCGCCCAGCAGGGCCACAAAGCGGCGCCGGTTCTCGGCCACGGCCGCGGCGTCGTCGCCGACGGCTGTACCCAGGTTGAGGCTGTCCCAGGGCGCCTCGCTGATGCCGCCGGCGCGCGTGCTCATCAGCGCGCCGACGCGGCCCGCCACCTCCCATTGCGGCCACAGCATGCCCGCCGCAAGCTGCTCAGAAAACATCCGGGCAGGCTTCCGGGCGGGTCTTCTCGAAAGCGTCGAGCCGCATGCAGGCATCAAACACCCGCATCACCTGCGGCACATGGTCGGTGCGGCACTTGAAGCGCCGGGCATTGAAGATCTGCGGCACCAGCACGCAATCGGCCAGGGTCGGCGCGTCCCCATGGCAGTAGCGCGCCGGCCGTACGGCCAGCTGGCGCTCCACCACCTCCAGGCCGGTCTCGACCCAATGGCGGTACCAGCGGTCCTTGTCCTCTTCGGACAGCTTCAGCGAGTTCACCAGATAGCGCAGCACGCGCAGGTTGTTCAGCGGGTGGATCTCGCAGGCCACGTCCTGGGCCAGCGCGCGCACGCGGGCCCGGCCCGGCGCATCGGCGGGCAGCAGCGGCGGCTGGGGGTGCGTCTCGTCGAGGTACTCGATGATCGCCATCGACTGCGTGATCAGGTGCTCGCCGTCGCGCAGCAGCGGCACCAGCCGTGCCGCAGACACCGCGGCATAGGACTCGGCGAACTGCTCGTTGTTGGCCAGGTGCACCGCCTTGTAGTCGTAGGACAGCCCTTTCAGCGCCAGCGCGATGCGTACCCGGTACGAGGCCGAAGAGCGGAAGTAGTTGTAAAGTTCCATGGTGCTGCTGCTCGACCCGCGCTCAGACGACGGCCACGCGCAGCGCGCCCAGCCCTTCGATGCGGCCTTCCATCAGGTCGCCCGGCTTGACGGCACCGACACCGGCCGGCGTGCCGGTGTAGATCAGGTCGCCGGGCTGCAGCAGCCAGGCGGCGCTGAGGTGCTCGATGATCTCGTCGACGCTCCAGATCAGGTCGGCGAGGTCGCCCTTCTGGCGCAGCTCGCCATTGACATGCAGCGTGATCGCACCCTTGCTCAGGCGGCCGGTGCGGGCGATCGGATGGATCGGGCCGATCGGCGCCGACTGCTCGAAGGCCTTGCCGATGCACCAGGGTCGACCCTGCTTCTTCATGTCGTTCTGCAGGTCGCGGCGCGTCATGTCCAGGCCGATGCCGTAACCCCAGATGTGCTGCGCCGCCTCGGCCGCGGCGATATTGCGACCGCCTCGGCCGATGGCCACCACCAGCTCGATCTCGTGGTGCAGGTTCGCCGTCAGGCTCGGGTAGGCCATCCGGCCGGTCTGGCCTTCGGCCACCGCCAGCACGGCATCGGCCGGCTTGAGGAAGAAGAACGGCGCCTCGCGGCCGCTGTGGCCCATCTCGATCGCATGTTCGACGTAGTTGCGCCCCACGCAGTACACGCGGTGCACCGGGAACGAGCGTCCGTCGGCCACGGGCACGACGGTCTGGGCGGGAGGGGTCAGCACGAAGCTCATCGCGAGTCCTTATCGGAATGCCCTTACGCAGGCGCAGCGATGATGCCACGCACGCCCAGCCGCTAAACTGCACCGCATGTTCGACATGCGCCGTATCAAGCATTGCCGCGTCTGCGGCGCACCGGCGCACTACCGCGTGCCACCCGACGACAACCGCGACCGCGCCATCTGCTCGGCCTGCGGCGAAGTGCACTACGAGAACCCGCTGAACGTGGTCGGCACGGTGCCGGTGTGGGGCGATCAGGTGCTGCTGTGCCGCCGCAACATCGAGCCGCGCTACGGGTTGTGGACGCTGCCTGCGGGCTTCATGGAGCTCGGCGAGACCACCGCCGAGGGCGCGATCCGCGAGACCGTCGAGGAAGCCGGCGCGCGCATCGAGCTGCAGGGCCTGTTCACGCTGCTCAATGTGGTGCGCGCCGGCCAGGTGCACCTGTTCTATCGCGCCAGGCTGGAGGACACTCGCTTCGACCCCGGCCCGGAGACCATCGAGGCGCAGCTGTTCCACGAGCACGAGATCCCCTGGGAGCAGCTGGCCTTCCGCACTGTGCGGGACACCTTGCAGCGCTACTTTGCCGATCGCAAGCTCGGCCGCTTCGAATTGCACATCGCCGACATCGGCTGAGGCTGCTGCGCTCTGGCGGCTGGCCGTCTTGGCGGCGACCGGGCGCTCACGGCTCCAGACCCGGCCCGGTGGCGCCGTCGAAGCCCAGTTCCCACAGCATTGCCAGGTCGGCCTGGTCGAGCACCGCCTCGGCCAGGATCTGCATCTGCATGCCGCGCAGCAGCGTGACCAGCCCGCGCGCCAGTTCGCGCACGTCGGGCTGAGTGGCCACGCCCTGCACGAAGGCGGCGTCGATCTTGATGTAGTCCACGCCCAGCGCATGCAGCCGCGACAGCTCGCGCAGCCTCTGGCCGGCATGCTCCAGCCCGACGCGCACGCCGAGCTGCCGCCAGTTGGCGATGGCGTCGCGCAGCCGGCGCGGCTGCAGCGCAGTGGCCTCGGCGACGTCGATCCACAGCTTCGCGGCCGCCTGCGGCATGACCTCCAGGCGCTGCCGCACCTGCGCGACGAAACCTTCGCACGCCAGCGAGGCCGCCGCCACGTTGACGCAGCGCGGCCGGTTGTCCTGGGCGATGGCCTGCAGCGCCAGGTCCAGCGCGCCCAGGTCGGCCTGGTCCACCAGCCTGCAGCGCACCGCCATTGCCAGCCAGCGCGCAGCCGGCTCGAAGGGGCCGTCAGCCTGAAGCTGCAGATGCATCGGACAATCCAGGTGCAGCAGCTCGCCGCGGGCGTTGCGCACTTCGTACTCCATCAAGCGGGCGCGGCGCAAGCGCAACGCCGAGTCGAGCAACGCGTGCCATTCAGCTTCACCGCGCGCCGGCAGGCCCGCGGCAGCCGCTGGCGCGATGCACAGCGCAAATGCGCCGCAAGTCTCCGCCTGGGCAAGCGCGCCGTCGGCCAGCGCCAAAGCGGTTGCGGAGCTGCAAGGCGGCGGCAGCTCCGCGCCGCCTACGGCCAGGTCGGCCTCTCGGTCCACTGCGGACAGGGCGGCGCGCAGCGCCTGCAGCAGCGAGCGTGCGCTTTCTTCGGCCAGGCCCGCCGCAGGCAGGAAAAGCGCGAAGTCGGAGCCATTCAGCCGCCCCGTCAAGGCGCCTTGCACATGCCGCGGATAGGACTGCAGTACCTGAGCCAGGGCGGCCAGCAGCCGGTCGGTGGCCTCGTGCCCGACGCGCCGGTTCATGGCCTCCAGATGCCGCAGTCGCACCAGCAGCAAGCCGGCGCCGCGTTGGTTTTCGGCACGCAGCGCCTGCTCCAGCCGGGCCACGAAATAACGGCGCTGCGGCAGGCCGGTCACCGCGTCGGCATGAGCCTGCTGGCGCATCTCCTCCAGGCTGGCCGCCTGCTGCTCGAACACGGACTGCAGGCGCCGGACAAGCGAATTCATGCTGCGCGTCAGCCTGCGCAGCTCGGGCACGCGCGGTTCCTCGGCGATGACGAAACGGCGCTCCTGCAGCGCCTGCGCCTGCGCGACGGTGGCGTCCAGCGGCCGGCGCCAGGCGCGCACGGCCAGCGCGGCAACGGCGGCGGCCAACGCGCCGAGCACCGCCAGCCAGCCAGCCATGCGCAGGACACCCGCCCACAGCGCATCGGCCGCCCAGTCGGCATGGCTCCACAGCTGCAGGCGGCCGATCGGCCTCCAGCCGTCGGAAACCTCGGCCTGTCCGGGCTGCGCGTTCATCGGCAGCAGCCGCGCAAACCAAAGCGGTGCCGCGCCCAGGCGTTCGGGCAGCTCGCGCTCGAACAGCAGGCTGCCGTCCTCGCGCCACAACCTCAGCCGGCGGTAGTGCCCAGTGTCGAACTGCGCCGCCGCCACCAGCTGCATGCGCGCGTCGTCTGCCTGTTGCTGCGACAAGGCCAGCGCCAGCATCATGGCGCCGTCCTCGTTGCGGACCTGCAGTTGCGCATTCAGTGCCTGCCGCGCCACCAGCGTGTGGGTGGCCACGCTGGCGACCAGCGCAAACAACAACACGCCGAACAGCATGAGCCAGACTTGACGGATCAAGGACATCATCTCTCGCAATCTTCGCTTATAGGAAGCCTTCGGCACGGACTTTCGCCAGCAGCTCGCGCCACCGGGTCAGGCGCAGCAAGGGGTCGCCTGCGCCCACCGTGCCGACTCCTTGCCACAAGCCGTCGCTGTTGAAGCTGAACACCGGCACCAGATCACGGCGCTGGGAGGCGGGCAGCACCTCGTCGACCAGGTTGTCCAGGATCAGCGTCTCTCCGCCGGCGCCGGGGTAGTAGGCCAGCACCATGTGCGCTTGCGCCGGGCCATCGTCGAGCTGCGCGCGCACGTACACCAGGCGCAGCCGCGCCACTGGCATGCCGACGGCGAGCAGGCTGAAGTACTTGGCGATCGCATAGTCCTCGCAATCTCCGCGGCGCCTGTGCAACGACTCCAGCGGACTGGCCCAGTAGTCGACCTGACCCCACGCCTGTTCGTCGGTGGCGAACTCGATGTAGCGGTTGAAGAACTGGTTGATGGCACGCAGCTGCGCTGCCGGGTCCAGCGAGCGGCTGTGCTGCAACTGCAGCCTCAGCTGATGCAGGCCGGATTCAGCCTGCGGCCCCATCGCGGCGGCGCGGCGCTGCATCACGGCGTCATCCGCGGCCTGGGCGACCAGCGCCGTCAGCAGCGCCAGCAGCACCGCCAGCCCGACCCGAGCGCACCGGCGCAGCGAGCGCGCGCCTGCGCGGAGCTTCGGGTTGTCGCATCGGGGGGGGCGCACGGTGTCGGCGGGCCGAAGCCGGAATCGCGGCTGCGCCGGCCGGAGGCCGGTCGCTGCTGCTGCCGGGACTTCGACGCAGCGGCCGCAGACTTGAGAGCGGGCAGGCGCGCAGCCGCCGGTAGCGTGCCAAGGACACGCTAATGCCCGCGCCTGGCGGCGCGACTACTTGCGCACCGGCGGCAGGTCGGTGCAACTGCCGTGGGCGACCTCGGCGGCCATGCCGATGCTTTCGCCCAGGGTGGGATGCGGGTGGATCGTCTTGCCGATGTCCACCTCGTCGGCGCCCATCTCGATGGCCAGGGCCACCTCGCCGATCATGTCGCCGGCGTGGGTGCCGACGATGCCGCCGCCCAAGATGCGGTGCGTCTCGGCGTCGAACAGCAGCTTGGTGAAGCCCTCGTCGCGGCCGTTGGCGATGGCCCGGCCGGAGGCCGTCCACGGGAAAAGGCCCTTCTTGACCGCGATGCCCTTGGCCTTGGCCTCGTCCTCGGTCAGGCCCACCCAGGCCACCTCGGGGTCGGTGTAGGCCACGCTGGGGATCACCCGCGCGTCGAAGGCCGCCTTGCTGTCTCCGGCCGCCACCTCGGCCGCCACGTGTGCCTCATGCACCGCCTTGTGCGCCAGCATCGGCTGGCCGACGATGTCGCCGATGGCGAAGATGTGCGGCACGTTGGTGCGCATTTGCACGTCCACCGGGATGAAGCCGCGGTCGGTGACGGCGACACCGGCCTTGTCGGCACCGATCTTCCTGCCGTTGGGGCTGCGGCCCACCGCCTGCAGCACCAGGTCGTAGACACCTTCGCTGGCCTTGCCGTCGAGGCCCTCGAACTTCACGCGAATGCCGTCCGTCGTGGCTTCGGCGCCCACGGTCTTGGTCTTGAGCATGATGTTGTCGAAGCGCGGCGCGTTCATCTTCTGCCAGACCTTGACCAGGTCGCGGTCGGCGCCCTGCATCAGGCTGTCGAGCATCTCGACCACGTCGAGCCGCGCGCCGAGCGTGGAGTACACCGTGCCCATCTCCAGGCCGATGATGCCGCCGCCAATGACCAGCATGCGCTTTGGCGTCTGCCGCAGCTCCAGCGCGCCGGTGGAATCGACGATGCGCGGGTCATCCGGCAGGAAGGGCAGCCGCACGGCCTGCGAGCCGGCGGCGATGATGCATTGCCTGAAGCGGATGGTCTGCGCCTTGCCGGTCTTGGCCTGCGCGGGGCCGGTGGTCTCCTCGACCTGCACATGGTGCGGGTCAACGAAGGCGCCGTAGCCGCGCACCACCGTCACCTTGCGCATCTTGGCCATCGCGTACAGGCCGCCTGTCAGTTTGCCCACCACCTTGTTCTTGTGCGCCAGCAGCTTGGCGGCGTCGACGGTGGGCGCGCCGAAGCTCACACCCAGGTCGGCGAAGTGCTTCACCTCGTCCATCACCGCGGCCACGTGCAGCAGCGCCTTGCTCGGGATGCAGCCGACGTTCAGGCACACGCCGCCCAGCGTGGCGTAGCGCTCGACGATCACCGTCTTCAGCCCTAGGTCGGCGGCGCGGAAGGCGGCCGAATAGCCGCCCGGGCCGGCGCCCAGCACCAGCATGTCGCATTCGAGGTCGGTGCCGCCGGCATGACTGGCGGCGGCCGGAGCGGCCACGGAGGCTGCAGCCGGTGCCGCGGCGTGCGCGGCCGGCTGGGCTGGTCCAGCAGCAGCGGCCGGGGGCTCGCCGTCCAGAACCAGGACCAGCGAGCCTTCGTTGACCTTGTCGCCGAGCGCGACCTTCAGCTCCTTGACCACGCCGGCGGCCGAGGACGGGATCTCCATCGACGCCTTGTCGCTTTCCACCGTGATCAGGCTCTGCTCGGCCTTGACGGTGTCGCCGGGCCCGACCAGCAGCTCGATCACCGCCACGTCCTTGAAGTCGCCGATGTCGGGGACCTTCACTTCGATGAGTGCCATGTTGCGCTTGCTCCTGTTTCGTTACCGCTCGCTCGGCCGGCGCTCGGCCGCTCCGGATCCGGCCGAGCACCCGCCTGACGGGTGGCGGCGGCACTCCGCCGCCGGGTGCCCTTTACAACGCGATGCGGCGGAAGTCCGCCAGCAACTGCCCCAGGCAGGCATTGAAGCGTGCGGCCGACGCGCCGTCGATGACGCGATGGTCGTAGCTCAGCGACAGCGGCAGCGTCAGGCGCGGCACGAACTGCTTGCCGTCCCACACCGGCTTCTGGTAGCCCTTGGACAGGCCCAGGATCGCCACCTCGGGCGCGTTGATGATCGGCGAGAAGGTGGTGCCGCCGATGCCACCCAGCGAGCTGATCGAGAAGCAGCCGCCGCTCATGTCGGCCGGACCCAGCTTGCCGTCGCGCGCCCTCTTCGACAGATCGGCCATCTCCTGCGCGATCTGCAGCAGGCCCTTCTTGTCGGCATCCTTCAGCACCGGCACCACCAGGCCGTTGGGCGTGTCGGCGGCAAAGCCGATGTGGAAGTACTTCTTGTAGACCAGCGCGTCTCCGTCCAGGCTGGCATTGAACTCGGGGAACTTCTTCAGCGCGGCCACGCACGCCTTGATGACGAAGGCGAGCATCGTCAGCTTGACCCCGGCCTTCTCGTTCTCCTTGTTCAGCTGCACGCGCAGCGCTTCCAGATCGGTGATGTCGGCCTCGTCGTTGTTGGTGACATGCGGGATCAGCACCCAGTTGCGGTGCAGGTTGGCGCCGCTGATCTTCTTGATGCGCGACAGGTCCTTGCGCTCGACGGGGCCGAACTTGGCGAAATCGACCTGCGGCCAGGGCAGCAAACCCGGGATGCCGCTACCGGCCGCGGCTGGTGCAGCCGCCTTCGGCGCCGACTGCGCGGTGACGATCACGCCCTTAACGAAGCCCTGCACGTCGGCCTGGGTGATGCGGCCCTTGGGCCCGCTGCCCTTGACCTGATCGAGCGGCACGCCGAGTTCGCGTGCGAACTTGCGCACCGACGGTGAGGCATGCGGCAGCGACGCGCTGGGCGCGGCCGGCTGGTGCACCGGCATCGCGGCCGGCGCGGCGGCCGGGGCTGCTGCGACCACGGCCGCTGGGACACCCAAGTGGGCATTCGCGGGCGCCGCGGCTGCCAGAGCGGGCGCGGCCGGCTCGGCACTGTCGGCCACCTGCAGCATTGCCACCGGCGAGCCCTTCGATACCTTGTCGCCTAGCTTGACCTTCAGCTCCCTCAGCACACCAGCATGCGAGGACGGGATCTCCATCGACGCCTTGTCGCTTTCCACCGTGATCAGGCTCTGCTCCACCGCGATGGCGTCGCCGGGCTTGGCCAGCAGCTCGATCACCGTCACTTCGGCAAAGTCGCCGATGTCGGGCACCAGGATCTCCAACAATCCGCCACCGGCAGCCGGGGCCGCGGCGGATGCCCCGGGCGCTGCGGCAGCCGGTGCGGCAGGCGCGGCCGCAGGGGCCGGCGCCGCAGCACCG
>JBEIHU010000021.1:0-30252 GCA_040381175.1 Burkholderiaceae bacterium | reverse complement strand
CTCGAAGTCCTCGATCGGCTCGACCCCGCAGACCTTCTCGGCCGCCTCCAGGTCGAAGCCGCCGACGAACACCGCCAGCCTGCGCAGCAGCAGCTTCTCGTTGTCCTGCAGCAGCTCGTAGCTCCAGTCCACCAGCGCACGCAGCGTCTGCTGCCGCTGCTGCAGCACCCGGCTGCCGCCGGTCAGGATCTTGTAGCGGTCGGTCAGCCGCTTGTTGATGTCGGCCACGCTCATCGCGCGCACCCGCGCGGCGGCCAGCTCCAGCGCCAGCGGGATGCCCTCCAGCCGCGCCACCAGCTCGGCCACCGCCGGCGCCTCGCGCTCGTTCAGCTCGAAGGCCGGCTTGTGCGCCTGCGCGCGCTGCACGAACAGCTGCACCGACGGCGTGGCCTGCAGCACTTCGAGGCTGGCATTGCGGTCCGGCACGGCCAACGGCAGGATCGGGTAGGTCTTCTCCCCCGGCACGTGCAGCGGCTCGCGGCTGGAGGCGAGCATGCGCACGTTCGGCGCGTTCTTGATGATGACGTGCGCCAGGTCGGCCGACGGCTTGATCAGGTGCTCGCAGTTGTCCAGGATCAGCAGCGCGCGCTTGGCCTTCAGGTGGGCGCTCAGCGTGGCCAGAATCGGCCGGCCCGGCTCTTCGGCCACGTTCAGCACGCGCGCGGCTTCGGCGGCCACCAGCGCGGCGTCGCTCAGCGGCGACAGGTCCAGGAACCACACGCCGTCGGGAAACAGCGCCAGCTGCTCGGCCGCCACCTGCAGCGACAGCCGCGTCTTGCCCAGGCCGCCCATGCCCAGCAGCGTGACCAGCCGCGCCTGCCCGAGCATGGCCTTGACTTCGTCGATCTCGCGCTCGCGGCCGATGAAGGACGTGCCCTGGTGCGGCAGGTTGTTCGGGATGTCCTTGACCGGCATCCACCAGTCGCCGGTCTTGACGACGCGGAAGACCTTCTCGCTGTCGCTGGGCGCGACGAAGCGGTCTTCGGGGAAGCCCACTTCGAACAGCTCGATCGGGTCGGCCACGCCCTTGATCTGCCAGTGCCCGTGCGACTGGGTCTTCAGCACGGTCTTGCCCAGGTCTTCGCGCGCCTCGGGCGTCAGCAGGGTCTGCCCGCCGCGGGCGAGCGACATGACCCGCGCGGCGGTGGGCTTAGCCAGGCCATCCACCTCCAGCGGCTTGGCGCCACGCGCCACGTCCTCAGGGGCGTTTTCGCGCAGGATCACCGGGCCCACGTGCAGCCCGGCGCGCGCCTTCAGCGGCATGTGCAGGTCGGCCAGCGCATGGTGGTAGTGCAGCGCGTAGTACACCGCGTCGGCCGCTGTGTCGAACATCAGCAGCATGCCGTCGGTCTTGTCGATCTCGCGCCCGCGCCATTGCGGCAGCAGGCCGCGCGCCACCCGGTCGTGCGCCGCCCACACCTCGGCCATGGCCTGGTCGCCAATCGCCTCGGACAGCTTGGTGCTGTCCACCACGTCGGTCAGCAAAAGCGCGCGGAACTCGGTCATGCCAGCCCTGGTGATGCGGCACCGTGCTTGTGCCGCCACGGTGCCGGCACGCTGCCGGGAAGCAAGCCCGGCGCCCTTTGGTCTGCGGCTCCCCGCCGCAGCGCCGCAATGCTACGCGCCTGCGGCGGCGCCGCAACGGCGCGCGGCTGAAAGCATCCTCAATCCACCGGTGCCGCGGCTTCGCGTACCGGGTCGCGCGGCCGCCCGGCAAACTGCGCCAGCGCCACGCCGGCCAGCGCCAGCGCGGCGCCGGCCAGCTTGATGCCGGTGTAGCTCTCTCCCGTCACCACCCAGGCCACCAGCCCGGCCACCGGCGGCATCAGGTACATCAGCGGCGCGCTGCGCCCCACGCCGCGCACCGCGTTCACCCAGCCCCAGACCATCCAGCCGAGGAAGGCCGAGATCAGCACCGCGTAGAGCAGGCCGGCCCAGACGGCCGCGCTCAACTGCGTCCAGGGCACCTGCAGCCCAGCCGGCAGGCTGACCAGCACCACCGGCAGGCTGCCCAGCAGCACCGCATAGGTCATGACGACCACGCCGCCGTGACGCTCGATCAGCGGCTTGGCGGCCACCGTGTAGTAGGAGAAGAACGACGCCGCCACCACCAGCACCAGGTCGCCGGCCGAGGCCGACCATTGCCCGCCCAGCAACTTGTCCGAAAGGAACAGCAGCACGCCAGCCAACGCCACCACCACGCCGGCCACCTGCCCGCGGGTCAGGTGCTCCACCCCCGTGGCGCGCAGGATCAGCAGCGTGAACAGCGGGCCGCAGCCCAGGATCAGCGAGCTGGAAAAGGCCGTGGACCAGTGGATGCCGTAGGTCACCAGCCCGACGTGCAGAAGGTGCCCGGCGATGCCCAGCTTCAGCAGCGCCAGCAGGTCGGCGCGCGGCAGCCGCGGCCAGCGCAGGCCGTAGCGCCAGCACAGCAGCAGCGCCGACGCCACCGGCATGATGAGGTAGCGCGCCATCAGGAAGCCGCCGGGCGACATGGCAGTGAACACCATCTTCTGCACGCTGAAGTTGGCACCCCAGATCAGCACCAGCACAAGCGCCACGTACAGCGCCCTGCGTTCGCGGGCTGCACGGTGGCTCAGGTCGGGGGCGGTGGCCGGCGGCAGGCTGTGCATCGGGGTGTGAGCATGTCAGGAGGCGGGCGCAGCGGCGGGGGCCGGTCCGGCGCCGCCCAGCCAGGCCTGGGCGTCCTGATCCTGCTCATTGTCCATGGGCGACGCCCGGGCCAGCGCCAGCCACAGCCCGAAGCTCATCTGCATCGCCCGCTTCGGCGCAGCGCGCGCCACTTCCAGCCCGGCATCGCCAGCGAGCATGACCCCGAACTGCGGCGGAATCTCCTGCGGCTGGGCGACGCCCTGGCGGATGACATACCAGCATTCGCTGCTCAGCGCCAGGTAGGCGGCGCGCTTGGCTTCGTGGCGCAGATCCGACAGCAAGTCGGCGCGGTTGACCTTGATCTCGTGCACCAGCGGTTCCAGGTAGGCCTCCACCGTGGTGTGGCGGATCGAATAGACATCGGGCCTGGCCATCGCCCACGCCACGGTCTCGCCTTCGCCGATGCGCGCGCGCAGGCTCAGGCCGCGCCAGACGATGCGCCCGACACGCTGCATCTGCTGCGCGACGCGCCCGACCAGCCCCTCGTGGTTGTCGCGCGCGGCGCGATTTTTCTGCAGCGTCGCGGCCAGCAGGCGCACGCCCGCGTCGGTGACGCGCAGCGTGTCGCGGCCGTCGGCATCGCACTGCCGCTGCAGCAGGCCCAGATCCAGCAGCTCCACTTCCAGCATGTCCTGGCAGGGCCAGCCGGCCGAGCGCCAGATCTCGCGCAGGCGGCGGCGGTGGGCGGTGGACAGTTCGGCGGCCATGCGCTCAAGCGTAGCCGCAGTTCGGGCGCACGCAATACGGTGTTCAGACCCTCTGGATGCGAGCCGCCTTCGGCCGTGCCACCATGACGGCATGAACACTCCCGCTGCCACCCCAACCCTGGCGCAGCCGCGCACCGTCGAACGCCTGGTCGCCGGCCAGGCCACCAGCGATGGCGACGGCGTCAAGCTCACGCGGGTGCTCACGCAGAACCTGCAGCGCCGCCTGGACCCCTTCCTGATGCTCGACGCCTTCGGCACCGACAATCCGGGCGACTACATCGGCGGCTTCCCCGACCATCCGCACCGCGGCTTCGAGACCGTCACCTACATGCTCGAAGGCCGCATGCGCCACCGCGATTCGGCCGGCAATCAAGGTGTGTTGTCCGGCGGCGGCGTGCAGTGGATGACCGCTGGCCGCGGCGTCATCCACAGCGAGATGCCCGAGCAGGAAGCCGGGCGCATGGAAGGCTTCCAGCTGTGGCTCAACCTGCCGGCGCGGGACAAGATGTGCCCGCCCTGGTACCGCGACATCCCGGCCGGGGAGATCCCCGAGCTGCGAACGCCGCAAGGGGTGAGTGTGCGCATCATTGCCGGCCACAGCCACGGGTTCGCGGGGGCGATGCAGCGCGAAGCCACCGCGCCGCTGTACCTCGACCTGCAGCTGCCGCCGGCTGCGGTGTTCGAGCAGCCGCTGCCCCCGGTTCACAATGCCTTCGTCTATGTCTACCGCGGCGAGTTGTCGATCGCCGGGCGGTCGGTACCGAGGCAGCGCATGGCCATCCTGGCCAACACGCCCGACAGCGACGGCGTGCGCCTGCAGTCCGGCGCCGAAGGTGCCCGGGCGATCCTCATCGCCGGTCAGCCGCTGAACGAGCCGATCGCCCAGTACGGGCCCTTCGTGATGAACAGCCGCGAAGAACTGTTCACGGCAGTGGAGGATTTCCGCGCCGGGCGCTTGGCCTGATCGATTCCGCCAGTGATGCCGGGCCGCTCCCGGACGAAGGGGCCGCCCCGCCCGTCAAGCGACCGGGCGCACGCCGGCCGCGACTCGGCAGGGCCACAGGCGCGACCCTCGCGCGCGGCTGGGGCGCGATGGGCGGTGCCGTCTGCAAGTTCGGCTTCGCAGCGCCAACCCTTTCAAGCCGTCGCGGAGCCCGACACCCGCGCCCTGCCGCTTGCCAGCGTGGGCCTCATCGGCTGCCCGGTCCGCCGCAGCGCGGGTTTTCGTGTCGGCGCAGTCCTCAGGCGACCACCTGCACGCCCTTCCAGAAAGCCACCCGGCCCTTGATCTGCGCCGCGGCCTCGCTCGGCTCGGGGTAGTACCAGACGGCGTCCGGATTCATCTCGCCGTTGACGAACAGGCTGAGGTAGCGCGCCTGGCCCTTCCACGGACAGCTGCTGCGGTGGTTGCTGAAGCTGGTGTACTCCTTTTTCAGGCTGCTTTCCGGGAAGTAGTGGTTGCCCTCCACGACCACGGTGTCCTCGCTCTCGGCCACGACCACGCCGTTCCAGATGGCCTTCATGCTGCTGCTCCCATTGCGTCAAGCCCGCAGCTTAGCTGCTGCGGCGTGCAGCACTGCACCGAAACCGGTGCACCGCGCTTGCGGCAGCGCAGCATGCGGGACTCGCCGGCTTAGCATCGGGTCATGTCTTTGCCGAGCAATGCGATGGCTTCGACCAGCGCCGACCTGGCCGGCGTGGTCCGCGATGCCTGGCAGCTGGTCACCCGTCTGGGCGAGGCGCAGATCCTGCTACCGGCCATGGCGGTGGCCTTGCTCTGGCTGGTGGCCGTGGCACGGGCCCCGCGCACGGCCTCGTGGTGGCTGGGGGCCACGGCGCTGGCGGCCATGCTCACCACCGTCACCAAGGTGGCCTTCTTCGGCTACGAGGTCGGCTACGCACCGCTGGACTACACCGGCATCTCAGGCCATGCCATGTTCGCCGCGGCAGTGCTGCCGGTACTGGCCGGCATCGTGGCCGGCGGTACCGCACCGCGCAGGCGCCAGGCGGCCGTGGCGGCCGGCTATGCACTGGCCGCTGTGATCGCCTATTCGCGGCTGCGCGTCGGTGCTCACTCTGCCTTCGAAGCTGCGGGCGGGCTGCTGCTGGGCAGCCTGTCAAGCGCCTTGGCGCTCAACGCCAGCCGCCTGCCCAAGCCGCGCCCGCCGCTGTGGCTGGGCGCCGCGCTGCTGTTGTGGATGCTGAGCCTGCCGGTCGGCGCGCCGCCGTCGCCCACGCACGGCTGGGTGGTGCGCCTGTCACTGGCCTTGTCCGACCGCGCCCAACCCTACAGCCGCCATGCGATGCACCGCGACCACCGCCGCGAACTGATGCGCCAGAGCGCGTCGCAGTTGTCGGCGTCGGCAAAGTCAACCCTGCGCTGACGGCGAGGCCGTGCCGGCATGCCAGTCGAGCCACCAGCCCAGCGGCAGCTCGTTGCCAATGCGCTCCGGCGTCAGGTGTTCCGTCACCTGCAGGCCGACGTTCAGCTCGTGGCTCGAATCGAACCAGCCGCAGCCCAGCAGCACCTCGTCGAGCTGCTCCGAGCTGGGCTCGCTGCCGGCGTTCACCCAGTCGGGCGTGGCCGGCCTGGGCAGGGCGCGGGCCGGGGAGGCGCGCCACCCCAGGAGGATCTGGCTGAGCTTCATGTGTCGCTCCTTGTGTCTGGTTGGCATGGCGCCATCGTCGCGCAGCGCGGTCTGGGCCTCCATCGCCCGGACGGCGGGTCCTCGGGGGGTACGAAGGGGCCCCTCCTTTGGGGGGCCGCCCGGCCGTGTCACCATCGGCACCCATGTGCGGACGTTACGTGGTGACCTATGACCCGGACACGCTGATCTCCGGCTTCAGCGTGGTGCGGGTGACACCCTTCCCCAGGCGCTGGAACGTCGCACCGATGTCGGCGGTGCCGGTGGTGCACGAAACGAAGGACGGCGAGCGGATTTCCACGCTGATGCGCTGGGGCCTGCTGCCGCACTGGGCCAAGGACCAGAAGCTGGCGCCCAAGCTGAACAATGCCCGCGCCGAAGGCATCGCGGCGAAGCCTTCGTTCCGCCAGTCCGTGCGGCGGCGCCGCTGCCTGCTACCGGCCAGCGGCTTCTACGAATGGCAGGCCACGCCCGCCGGCAAGCAGCCCTGGTACGTCAGCCCGCGCGCCGCGGCGGGCGACGCGCCCCTGCCCTTCGCCTTCGCCGGTCTGTTCGAGGCCTGGCGCCCGCCCGGCGCGCCAGACGACACCGACTGGCTGCTGAGTTGCTGCGTGATCACCACCGCGCCGAACACGCTGATGGCGCCAATCCACGACCGCATGCCGGTGATCCTGGCGCCCGATTCCTGGGCGCGCTGGCTCGATCGCAGCCTGCAGGACCCGGGCGAGCTGACGCCGTTGCTGGTGCCGGCCAACCCGGCCAGCATGCAGGCCTGGCCGGTGTCGCGCGCCGTCAGCCGCGGCACGGCCGAAGGCGAAGACCTGGTGCTGCCACTGCCCACCGTGGGCTGAGCGCGCGCCTTAGTTCGACGTGCCTGCGTGCTGCTCGATCAGCCGGCGCAGGATGCGCTTCAGCATCGCCGCGTTTTCAGCGCCCAGGCCGGACACCACCACCGCCTCGTGCGCGCGGGCCTGGGCCACAAGCCGCGCGGCGAGCTTCATACCCTTGGCGCTGAGCCGGATGCGGGTGATTCGCCGGTCCTGCGCATCGTCGGCGCGCAACAGCAGGCCGGCGTCGACCATGCGCGCGGCCACTCGCGTCAGCGTCGACTGCGGCACCAGGATGATCGCCGCGACCTCGCCGATGCTCGACACCTGCGCGTCGGCCAGCGTGGCCAGCACCCGCCACTGCAGCACCGGCAGCCGGGTGCGCCGCACGACGACGTGGACCTCGGCCGAGATCAAGTGGCTGGCGCGCGCCAGCAGATAGGCCAGGTAGTCGTCGATGAAGGGCTGCGCAACCTCGGCGGACTCGGTGAGCTTGCGGGCTTGCATGGCTTTACAAATGCATTTGCATATGTTCCGATGTCAACTATATGCCGCGGCGCCGCCCGGTACAAGCATTGCGGAACGATGGCCGAACGCTCATTTGCCGAGGAAGTGAAGAAGCTGCGCCTGAGCGCGGGCGAGACCTTCGCCGGCGAAGGCATCCTGGCCGTGACCAAGGCACTGCTGCAGTCCGGCGTGGCCTACGTGGCCGGCTACCAGGGCTCACCGATCTCGCACCTGATGGACGTGCTGGCCGACGCGCAGGACATCCTGGCCGAGATGGGCGTGCGCTTCGAGTCCAGCGCCAGCGAGGCCACCGCCGCGGCCACGCTGGCGGCCAGCGTCAACTACCCGCTGCGCGGCGCGGTCACCTTCAAGTCCACGGTAGGCACGAACGTCGCGTCCGACGCGCTGGCCAACCTGGCCTCGGGCGGCGTCACCGGCGGCGCGCTGGTGATCGTCGGCGAGGACTACGGCGACGGCTCCAGCATCATGCAGGAGCGCAGCCACGCCTTCGCGATGAAGTCGCAAATGTGGCTGCTGGACCCGCGCCCCAACCTGCCGGCCATCGTGCGCGCGGTGGAGCAGGGCTTCGAGCTGTCGGAGGCCACGCACACGCCGGTGATGCTGCAGCTGCGCATCCGCGCCTGCCACGTGCACGGCCGCTTCATCGCCAAGGACAACCGGCGCCCGGCCTTCTCGATCGACGACGCGCTGGCCGCGCCGAAGCGCGATGTGGCCCGCATCGTGCTGCCGCCAGCCAGCTTCCTGCACGAGCGCGAGAAGGTCGAGCAGCGCTGGCCAGCGGCTCAAGCCTTCATCGCCGAGCGCGGGCTGAACGAGTTCTTTGCCGAGGATGCGGCCGATATCGGCATCGTCGTTCAGGGCGGCCTGTACAACTCGCTGCTGCGCGCGATGGAGCGGCTGGGGCTGGCGGACGTCTATGGCCGCAGCCGCGTGCCGCTGTACGTGATGAACGTCGCCTACCCGCTGGTGGACGCCGAGCTGGTGCGCTTCTGCGCCGGCAAACGGGCCGTGCTGCTGGTGGAGGAAGGCCAGCCGAACTTCATCGAGCAGGGGATGGCCAGCGTCCTGCGCCGCCACGATCTGCAGACCCGGCTGGTCGGCAAGAACCCTTTGCCCATGGCCGGCGAATACAGCCCCGAGGTGCTGCACGCGGGCCTGCGCGCCTTCTTCACCGAGCACCAGCCCGCGTGGCTGCCGCCCGCCCCGCCGAAGACCATCCCGATCCAGCCGATGACCGTGCACGCCCGCCCGCCGGGGCTGTGCACCGGTTGCCCGGAGCGGCCGGTGTTCGCCGCACTGAAGCTGGTGCAACGCGAACTCGGCGAACACCATGTCAGCGCCGACATCGGATGCCACCTGTTCTCGATCCTGCCGCCCTTCCACATCGGCAACACCACGATGGGCTACGGCCTGGGCGCAGCGGGCGCGGCGGCCTTCAACACGCCGTCAGCCAAACGCGCGATCAGCATCATGGGCGACGGCGGCTTCTGGCACAACGGCCTGACCAGCGGCATCGCGAATGCGGTGTTCAACAAGAGCAACAACCTGACGCTGGTCATCGACAACAACTACACCGCCGCCACTGGCGGCCAGGACATTCTCTCGTCGCGCGCTGGCAACCACACGCGCAGCACCTGGCACCCGATCGAGAAGGCGGTGCGCGGCGTCGGCGTCGAATGGGTGCGCACCCTCCGCCGCACCTACGATGTGGCCGGCATGCGCGCGGCCATCCGCGAGGCGCTGACGACCCAGAAGCCCGGCCCCAAGGTCATCGTCGCGCAGAGCGAATGCATGCTCAACCGCCAGCGGCGCGAGAGGCCACTGGTGAAGAAGGCCATTTCCGCCGGCCGCCGCGTGGTGCGCGAACGCTTCGGCGTGGACAGCGACACCTGCACCGGCGACCATTCATGCATCCGCATCAGCGGCTGTCCCTCGCTGAGCATCAAGCCCAACCCCGACCCGCTGCGCAGCGACCCGGTGGCCACCGTGCTCGACAGCTGTGTGGGCTGCGGCATGTGTGGCGAGGTCTCGCACGCCGCAGTGCTGTGCCCGTCGTTCTACCGTGCCGGCCTGGTCAGCAATCCCGGCGCCTGGGACCGCTGGCTGGCCGGGCTGCGCCAGGCGCTCATCGGCGCGCTGCAGCGCCGCCGCGCGCGCCGGCTGGCGGCCACGGCGTTCTAGGGCGATGGACACCGGCAGCCCGCAGCCGATCAAGATTGCCATCCTCGCAATGGGCGGCGAAGGCGGCGGCGTGCTGGCCGACTGGATCGTCGACATGGCCGAGCATGCGGGCCACATCGCGCAGACCACCTCGGTGGCCGGCGTCGCGCAGCGCACCGGCGCCACCATCTACTACCTGGAGCTGTTCCCGCGCGCCGCCGCTGAAGGCCAGGACGCCGAGCCAGTGCTTGCGCTGATCCCCACGCCGGGCGACGTGGACGTTCTGCTGGCCTCCGAGCTGATGGAAGCCGGCCGCGCGGTGCAGCGCGCTCTGGTGACGCCCGACCGAACCACGCTGATCGCCTCCACCCACCGCGTCTATGCCATCGCCGAGAAGACGGCGATGAGCGACGGCCGCGCCGATGCACGGCAGATCGAAGCCGCCTGCGCCGCTGCCGCGCGGCGCTTCGTGCGCTTCGACATGGCCGCGGCAGCTGAGCGGCACGGCAGCGTCATCAGCGCGGTGCTGTTCGGCGCGCTGTGCGGCAGCGGCGTGCTGCCCTTCGGCCGCGAGGCCTTCGAGCAGACCATCCGCCGCGGCGGTGTCGGCATCCATGCCAGCCTGGCGGCCTTTGCCGAAGGCGCGGCGCGCGCGGCCGGCGAGGTGCCACCCGAAGCCACGCCCGAGGCCGAGGCGAAGTCGGTGCCTGCCACGCACCCGAACGCGCAGGTGCATGCCCTGCTGCAGCGCCTGCACACGCAGTTCCCGCCGGCACAGCACGCGGTGCTGGCCGAAGGCTTGCGCCGCCTGGTCGACTACCAGGACCCAGCCTATGCCGGGCTGTACCTGGACCGCCTGCAGGCCCTCGCCGCACGCGGCCACGACGCGCTGACCGCCGAGGCCGCACGCCACCTGGCACTGTGGATGAGCTACGAGGACACGGTGCGCGTGGCCGATCTGAAGACCCGCGCGACCCGCTTCGAGCGGGTGCGCAGCGAGGTCAGGCTCGGGCCCGACCAGCTGCTGCAGATCAACGAGTTCATGCACCCGCGGCTGCAGGAAATCTGCGACACGCTGCCGGCCGGCCTGGGCCGCTGGCTGCAGCGCTCCGGCGCGCCGCGCGCCTGGGTGGAGCGCCTCACCGACAAGGGCCGCGTGGTGCAGACCAGTTCGGTCGGCGGCTTCCTGCTGCTGTACGGTCTGGCCGGTCTGCGCCGCTGGCGCCGCGGCAGCCTGCGCTTCGCGATCGAGAACGCGCGCATCGAAGCCTGGCTGCAGGCGGTGCACGAGGCCGCGCGAAGCCACCCGGCCCTGGCGCTGGAGATCGTGCGCTGCCAGCGCCTGGTCAAGGGCTACAGCGACACGCACGAGCGCGGCGTGCGCAACTTCGAGCGCCTGATGTCCGCGGCCCAGCGGCTGGCGGGCCGCGCCGACGCCGCCACCGCGCTGGCCCGGCTGCGCGAGGCCGCGCTGGCCGACGAACACGGCAAGGCCCTGGACAGCGCCTGGGCGGCGGCTGCCCTGTAGACCAAGGAGCACCCGATGGATCGATACACCGGCCCCACCGCCGAGCTGAAGGCCCGCATCCTGGGCCTGGTGCAGCCCGACCGCGTGCACCGCGACCTGTACATCAGCCAGGATATCTTCCGCCTGGAGCAGGAGCACTTCTTCGCCAACACCTGGAACTACGTCGGCCACGGCAGCCAGATCCCGAAGCCCGGCGACTACCTGACGGTGGAGATCGCCGGCCGCCCGCTGATCGTCGTGCGCCAGCCCGCTGGGGGCATCAAGGTGCTGATGAACCGCTGCGCGCACAAGGGCTCGCGGCTGGTGTCGCAGGCCTGCGGAAACACCGGCAAGTTCTTCCGCTGCCCTTACCACGCCTGGACCTTCCACACCGACGGCACGCTGCTGAACACGCCGGTGCGGTCAGGCTACGACGGCACCGCGATGCGCGAATGCGAATCCGGCCGGGGGCTGGTCGTCTTGCCGCACCTGCGCGAGTACCGCGGCTTCCTCTTCGCCAAGCTCAGCGACGTCGGGCCCGGGTTCGAAGAGTACTTCGGCGATTCGCTGTCCAGCATCGACAACATGGCCGACCGCTCGCCCGAAGGCGAGCTGGAAATCGCCGGCGGCTGCCTGCGCTACCTGCACAACTGCAACTGGAAGATGTTCGTCGAGAACCTGAACGACACCATGCACCCGATGGTGGCGCACGAGTCCTCGGCCGGCACTGCCGTGAAGATGTGGATGGACAAGCCGAAGGACGCGCCCAAGCCGATGGCCATCGAGCAGTTCGCGCCCTTCATGTCCGACTACCAGTTCTTCGACGACATGGGCGTGCGCGTGTTCGACAACGGGCACAGCTTCTCGGGCGCCAAGTTCAGCATCCACAGCAAGTACTCGGGCGTGCCGGCCTACGAAGAAGCCATGGTGAAAGCCTATGGCGAGCAGCGCGCGCACGACATCCTGGGGCTCACGCGGCACAACACGGTGTACTTTCCCAACCTGACGATCAAGGGCGCGATCCAGGCGATCCGCGTCGTCAAGCCGCTGGCGGTGGACAAGACGCTGATCGAAAGCTGGACCTTCCGGCTGAAGGGCGCGCCGCCCGAGCTGCTGCGCCGCACCGCGATGTACACGCGGCTGATCAATTCGCCCTTCTCGGTCGTCGGCCACGACGATCTGCATGCCTACCGCGGCATCCAGGAGGGCCTGTGCGCCAGCGGCAACGACTGGGTCAGCCTGCACCGCAACTTCGACCCGGCCGAGGTGGGGCAGCGGGACCTGACGGTCAACGGCCTGAGCGAGATCTCGATGCGCAACCAGTACCGCGCCTGGGCAAGGTACATGACGCTGGACATGTGAGATGGGACCACCCCCGAAACGGCTTCGCCGCTCCCCCTCGAGGGGGCAACACCAGCGGCCCGGCAAAGCAGGTTCCGCGGTGTTCGCTCGCTTCACATCCCGCGCACGACGCGATGGAGCATTGACATGCTGACGCAAGCCGAAATCACATCCTGGAACCTGATCGAGCTGGTGCTGCACGAGGCGCGGCTGCTGGATGCGCGCGACTACGACACCTGGAACCGGCTCTTCACCGACGACGCCCGGTCTTGGGTGCCGCTGGAGCATGACCAGCCCGACGGCATCGACCACACCTCGAACATGTACGAGGACAAGCTGCTGCGCGAGCTGCGCATCGAGCGGCTGAAGAGCCCGCGCGCCTATTCGCAGCAGCCTCCCAGCCGGTGCCACCACCTGCTGCAGATGCCCAGCGTCGAGGCGATGGACGCCGCCGCCAACCACTTCGTCACCCGCACCCAGTTCCACTACAGCGAAGCGCGCGGCGACGAGATGCTGATGCTGGTGGGCACGGCCTTCCACCACTTCCGCGTCGACGACGGCGAGCTGCGCTTCACGCTGAAGCGGGTGAACCTGCTCAACTGCGACGCGGCGCTGCCGTCGATCCAGCTGTTCATCTAGGGCATGGCCGACACCGTCTACCTGGCCTTTGCCGAGCGCGCGCGCCGGCAGCCCGAGGCCGACTTCCTGTGCGTCGAGCCGGTGACGGCCCAGGCCTACGGCATCCCCGCCGGCACGCTGCGCTATGGCGAGGTGCTGGCAATGGTCGACGCCTTGCGCGAGCGCTATGCCGCCGCCGGCTACGGTCACGGCCACCGCGCAGGGCTGCTGCTGGAGAACCGCCCGGCCTTCTTCCTGCACTGGTTTGCGCTGAACGCACTGGGCGTCAGCGTGGTGCCGATCAATGCCGAGCTGCGCAGTGCCGAGCTGCAGTACCTGCTGGCGCACAGCGAGCTGTGCCTGGCCATCAGCCTGCCCGAGCGCATGGAAAGCCTGCGTGAAGCCGCCGACCCTGCGGCCGTGCCGGTGCTGCTGCCGCCCGACCCTGCCGGCCCGGTGCCGCCAGCACCGCGGCCGGCGCCGAAGCCCGGGCAGCCGATCGGCCGCGCCAGCGAATGCGCGCTGCTCTACACCTCCGGCACGACCGGCCGGCCCAAGGGCTGCGTGCTCGCCAACGACTACTACCTGCTGGCGGGCGAGTGGTACGCCAGCATCGGCGGCCTGTGCACGCTGCATGAAGGCCGCGACAGGATGGTGACCCCGCTGCCGCTGACCCACATGAACGCGATGGCCTATTCGGCCATGGCGATGGTGCTCACCGGCGGCTGCCTGGTGCAGCTCGACCGCTTCCACCCCGGCAGCTGGTGGCAGACGGTGCGCGACACCCGCGCCACGGTCGTGCACTACCTGGGCGTGATGCCGGCCATGCTGCTGGGCGCGCCGCCCTCGCCGGACGACCGCGCGCATGCGGTGCGTTTCGGCTTCGGCGCGGGGGTGGACCGGCGACAGCAGGCCGCCTTCGAACAGCGCTTCGGCTTTCCGCTGCTGGAAGCCTGGGCCATGACCGAGACCGGGGCTGGTGCAGTGGTCATCGCCAACCACGAGCCGCGGCAGGTGGGCCTGAGCTGCTTCGGCCGCGCCGAACCGGCCGTGCAGTGGCGCCTGGTCGGCGACGACGGCGGCGAGGTGCCCACCGGCCAGCCCGGCGAGCTGTGGGTGCGCGCCGCCGGACGGGACCCAAGGCGCGGCTTCTTTAGCGAATACCTGAAGGACCCCGAGGCCACGGCCGAGGCCTGGGAGGGCGGCTGGTTCCACACAGGCGACCTGGTGCGCACCGACGAAAACGGCCACCTGTATTTCGTCGACCGCAAGAAGAACGTCATCCGCCGCAGCGGCGAGAACATCTCCGCGGTAGAGGTGGAAAGCGTGCTGGCCCAGCACCCGCGCGTGGCTGCGGTGGCGGTGGCCGCGGCACCCGACGACGTGCGCGGCGACGAGGTGCTGGCCTGCATCGTGCGCCGCGACCCGGTACCCGACGAAGATTTGCAACAGCTGGCCGCGATGATCACCCAGCATTCGTTGCAGCAGCTGGCCTACTACAAGGCCCCCGGCTACGTGGCCTTCGTCGATGCGCTGCCGCTGACGCCTTCGCAGAAGGTGCAGCGCGCGCAGCTGAAGGCACTGGCAGCGTTGCTGCCCGGGCAGCCGCAGTGCGTGGACACGCGCGTTTTGAAACGGCGCCAGGCATGAACCGCAAGGGCTACGAAGGCATCGCGGTGGCCGTGCCGGTGACGGTGCCCTACGAACGCTATTCGACGCACGGCGCACCGTGGTTCCTGGGCCAGGTGCTGGCCGCGCTGCTGCAGCAGTCCGGCCTGCAGAAGGACGCGATCGACGGCCTGTGCGTGTCCAGCTTCTCGCTCTCGCCCGACACCGCGGTCGGCCTCACCCAGCACCTGGGCCTGAGCCCGCGCTGGCTGGACCACATCCCGATGGGCGGCGCCAGCGGCGTGGTGGCGGTGCGGCGAGCCGCGCGCGCGGTGCAGGCCGGCGATGCCGACATCGTGGCCTGCATCAGCGGCGACACCAACCATGTCGATTCCTTCCGGCTGATGCTGGGATCATTCAGCGCCTTCGCGCGCGACGCCACCTGGCCTTATGGCTCGGGCGGGCCGAACTCGATGTTCGCCTTCATCACCGCGCACACCATGCGCACGCGCGGTGTACGGCGCGAGGACTTCGGCAAGATCTGCGTGGCGCAGCGCCAGAACGCGCTGGGCATCCCGCATGCGATGTTCAAGAAGCCGCTGACGCTGGACGAATATCTGGGCGCCCGCGTCATCGCCGATCCGATCCACCTGTTCGATTGCGTGATGCCCTGCGCCGGCGGCGACGGCGTGCTGGTGATGAGCGAAGCCCGTGCGCGCTCCTTGAGCCTGCCCTTCGTGCAGGTGCTGGCCGCCACCGAGCGGCACAACGCCTGGCGCGACGATCCGATCATGGTCCGCGGCGGCTGGTCGGTGGACCGCGACGAGCTCTTTGGCATGGCCGGGGTGAAGCCGCAGGAGCTGGACTTCGTGCAGTTCTACGACGACTACCCGGTGATCGTGATGATGCAGTACGAAGGCCACGGCCTGTGCGCCGAAGGCGAGGGCGCGGAGTTCGTACGCGCCCATTCGCTCGGCTGCGAAGGCTCCATGCCCACCAACACCAGCGGCGGGCAGCTGTCGATGGGGCAGGCGGGCGCCGCCGGGGGCTATCTAGGTTTGGTGGAGGCGGTGCGGCAGCTGACCGACCGGCCTCTGGGTACTGCGGTGCCCGATGCGAAGGTGGGGCTGGTCAGTGGCTTCGGCATGATCACCTACGACCGCTGCCTGTGTACGGGGGCCTTGGTGCTGGGGCGTTCGTCATGAGTTGCCAGCGTGGCGCGTGGCGCGGGTCCGCGTTCTCCGGCCGACATCGCAGGCCCTCGGCTTCCGTTCGCGCCAGTCGCCTCGTCCTTGGCGACCAGGCAGGGACGGGTTCAGCGTACCGCGAACGGGGCCTGCGCCCGCGAACCCGCATCACACGCCCTGCCACCGCACGCGGTGTTTGGCCCTGCGCACCACGAGCGCCGCTTGCAGTGTGGCGGTGGTACCCGCGGGCGCAGGCCCCGTTCGCGGCACGCTGGATGGTGACCTGCTTGGCGCGTGTCGATGGGCTCATGTGGCGCGGTCGGCAGTCGGTCGCCCGCGATGTGGGCCGGAGAACGCGGGTGCCGCCAGCGCGCTGCAGCAGCGGCCTCGGCACCCGCAGTGCGCAGGAGCCAGCCCGATGACCATGCCCCAGATGCGCCCCAAGCGCAAGAACCCGGTGCTGCGCACGCGGCTGCCGACGCTGCCGCCGGGGCAACGCGGGCGCGTCGCGCTGGGCATGACGGCAGCCGCAGCCGAAGGCCGCTTCGAGCTGCAGGTGTGCGATGACTGCGGTGCCCTGCAGTACCCGCCGCGCGAGGCCTGCCACCGCTGCCTCTCACCCCACCTGAAGTGGCGCGAGCAGGGCGGCGAAGGCGAACTGCTCAGCCAGACCACGCTGGCCCATAGCAACGACCTGTTCTTCCGCGAGCGCCTGCCCTGGCGCCTGGGCCTGGTGCGGCTGGATGCCGGCGCCACGCTGATGCTGCATCTGCATGGCGACGTGCCCGACGCGCCGGCGCGCGTGAAGGTCGGCGCGCGGCTCGACCGCGCCGGCCAGGCGGTGCTGATCGCCTTCCCCGACAAGGAGACCCCCCACATGGCCGACGACCCGATGCTGCGCGAGATGGGCTGCGACCCCAAGTTCCGCAAGGTGCTGGTCACCGACGGCAAGTCCGCCGTCGGGCAGGCCTTGGTGCAGGCGCTGGCCAAAGCCGGTGCCGACCTGATCTGGGTCGGCCACGCCGAGCCGTGGAAAAAGCTGCCGGGCTTCGAGGCCATCGCCGCACTGCCCGAGGTGACGCTGGTGCCGCTGGACTTGACCAACGGCCGCTCAGTCAGCGAGTTGGCGGGCGCCATCGCGGGAAAGGTGGACATCGTCATCAACAACGCCGAAGTGCACCGCACGCAGGGCGTGGCCAGCCGGCGCGGCACTGACGTGGCCCGCGCCGAGATGGACATCAACTACTTCGGCCTGCTGCGCTTGGCGCAGGAGTTCGGCCCCGCGCTGAAGGGCCGCGGCGCCGACGGCCAGAGCAACGCCATCGCCTGGGTGAACCTGCTGTCGATCTTTGCGCTGAGCAACTTCCCCTCGCACGGCACCTTCTCGGCGTCGAAGGCCGCGGCGCATTCGCTGGCGCAATGCCTGCGCGCCGAGATGCGGCCGGCCGGCATCCGCGTGCTGAACGTCTTCCCGGGGCCGATCGACGACGAGTGGAACCAGCTGATGCCGCCACCGAAGATCGCGCCGGCCGCGCTGGCCTCGGCCATCGTCAAGGGCCTGCGCGAGGGTGTCGAAGACCTGTACCCCGGCGACGTGGCGCAGGAATGGGTGGCGCGCTGGCGCGACAACCCGAAGGTGCTGGAACGCGAACTGGCGGCGGGGAGCGGGCTGTGAACGGCGCGCAGATCCTGAGCGCACTGGCCGGCGCGCTGCGCGGCGGGCAGATCCAGGTCATCGACCTGACGCAGACGCTGACGCCGGAGTTTCCGCAGATCGCGCTGCCGCCGGAGTTTGGCCAGTGCTGGCCCTTCCGCATCGAGGAGGTGTCGAAGTACGACGAGCGCGGCCCCGGCTGGTACTGGAACAATTTTTCCTGCGGCGAGCACACCGGCACGCACTTCGACGCGCCGATCCACTGGATCTCGGGCCGGGACCTGCCGAACAACTCGGTGGACACGATTCCGGTCGGCCACTTTGTCGCGCCGGCGGTGGTCATCGACTGCTCGGCGCAGGCAGCGGCCGATCCGGACCATCTGCTTACGGTGGATGCCGTGCTGGCCTGGGAACAGACGCACGGCCGCATACCCGAAGGTGCCTGGGTGCTGATGCGCACCGACTGGTCGAAACGCACCGACCCCGAGGCCTACCAGAACTTCGACGAGACCGGCCAGCACACGCCCGGCCCCGATGCCGAAGTGGCGCGCTTCCTGGTCGAGCAGCGCGACGTTCTCGGCTTCGGCAGCGAGGCCATCGGCACCGACGCCGGCCAGGGCTACCACCTGCGCCCGCCCTACCCCTGCCACTACTACATGCACGGCGCGGGGCGCTACGGACTGCAGTGCCTGAGCAACCTGGACAAGCTGCCGCCCACCGGCGCGCTGCTGATCTGCCCGCCGCTGAAGATCGAGAAAGGCAGCGGCAGCCCGCTGCGTGTCCTGGCATTGGTGGCGACATGACCCACCCCCGAAGCGGCTTCGCCGCTCCCCCTCAAGGGGGGCGAGTCGGACGAGGAAGAGTCCTTGCGGAATCTTCCTCGCCTACGAGCGCCGACAGCGTCCCCGCTGTTGGCAACACCTGCGGCCCGGCGAAGCCGGTTCCGCGGTGTTTGCTCGACGGCACCGCGGCATTCGTCGAGGAGTTGCGCGCATGAACCGCATGCGTATGGCTGTGGTCACCGGCGGCAGCGCTGGCATCGGCGAGGCCATCTGCCGCCAGCTGCTCGATGCCGGGTGGGCGGTGGTATCGATGGCCCGCCGGCCGCCGGCCTTCACCCGCGAACACCTGCATTCCATCGAGGTGGACCTGGCCGACCGCGCGGCCACCACGCAGGCCGCCGAAGAGGTGGCGCGCCGCTTCGCGCCCGACACCGTCATCCACAACGCAGGCGTGATCCTGCCGGCGCTGCTGGCCGACGTGAAGCTGGACGACCTGGACACGTTGGTCGACATCCACCTGTCCACCGCCATCCTGCTGGCGCAGGCCTGCGTGCCGGCGATGAAGGCCGCGGGCTTCGGCCGCATCGTGCTGCTGTCCTCGCGCGGCGCGCTGGGCCTGGCCACGCGCACCGCCTACGCCGCCACCAAGGCCGGCATGCTCGGCATGGCGCGCACCTGGGCGCTGGAGCTGGCGCCGCACGGCGTCACCGTCAACGTCGTGGCGCCGGGGCCGGTGCAGACCGACATGTTCCACGGCGTCATTCCGGTGGGCGACCCCAAGGTCGCGCAGATCGCCGCCAGCATCCCGGTCAAGCGCCTGGGCCAGCCGGCCGACGTGGCGCATGCGGTGCGCTTCTTCTGTGCCGAGGAGGCCGGTTTTGTCACCGGCCAGGTGTTGTACGTGTGCGGTGGCACCAGCGTGGGCAGCCTCACCCTCTGACGGCGCCGCGGCGGCCGCCCGGATAATGCGCGCCCCGCACCCCCAA
The DNA here is from genome assembly GCA_040381175.1 of Burkholderiaceae bacterium. Classification (GTDB taxonomy): domain Bacteria; phylum Pseudomonadota; class Gammaproteobacteria; order Burkholderiales; family Burkholderiaceae_C; genus Rubrivivax. The sequence continues at coordinate 11,029 of JBEIHU010000021.1, read as the reverse complement.
CGAAGCTGGAGACCGCCATGGCCACCAAGACCGCCGGCGCCAAGACCCCGGGCACCGACAAGCCAGCCGCCAGGAAGACCCCGGCGCGCAAGACGCGGCCCGTCGCACGACGAAGCGCCGCCGCGCCGGAAGCCGCGCACGAAGCCGAAGCCGATGGCGAGGCCCCGGCCGCGAAGGCGCCGCGGCCGCGCCGCCGGGCGCTGCCGCTGCCCACGCTGCCGCCGGTGCCCTCGCCGGTGAAGGTGGTCAAGACCGTGGCCAAGGTCATCGAAGACAGCCCCGTGGGCAAGGCCGGTGCGGTCACCAGCGCGGTGCTGCGCAGCCGCCGTGCCGCCAGCTTGAGCCGGCGCGTGCGCAACAAGATCGTCGTCGTCACCGGCGCCACCTCGGGCATCGGGCAGGACTGCGCGCTGAAGCTGGCCGCCGCCGGCGCCACGGTCATCCTGGCTGCGCGCACGCCCTCCAAGCTGGACGAGACGGTGGAGCGCATCCGCGCCGACGGCGGCAAGTCCTTCGCCTATGCCTGCGACATCGCCGACATGGCGGCCTGCGACCGCTTCATCGAGAAGGTGCTGGAAGACCACCGGCACGTGGACATCCTGATCAACAACGCCGGCCGCTCGATCCGCCGCTCGGTCAAGCATTCCTTCGACCGCTTCCACGATTTCGAGCGCACGATGCAGCTCAACTACTTCGGCGCGCTGAAGCTGATCTTCGGCTTCGCGCCGACGATGCTGGAGCGCAAGAGCGGCCACATCATCAACATCAGCTCGATCGGCGTGCTGGCCAGCCCGCCACGCTTTTCAGCCTATGTGGCGTCGAAGGCGGCGCTGGACGCGTTTGCCTGGTGCGCGGCGCCGGAGTTCGCCGACAGCAACGTGCGCTTCACCACCATCAACATGCCGCTGGTGCGCACGCCGATGATCGCGCCCACCAAGCTGTACGACGCCTTCCCGACGCTGTCGCCGGACGAGGCGGCCGAGCTGGTGATGAGCGCGGTGATCGACAAGCCCAAGCGCGTGGCCACCGGCCTGGGCCTGGCCGGCGCGGTGGCGCAGGCGGTGGCGCCGGGCGTCAGCGAGTTCATCCTGAACCAGGCCTTCCGGCTGTTCCCCGATTCGCCGGCGGCGCGCGGCTTGAGCGACGAGGAAGCCGCCGCCGCAATGGCCGAGGTGCCGAAGACGCCGGTGGACATGGCGCGCAAACTGTTCGCGCAGGTGTTCAGCGGCGTGCACTGGTAGGGCAGCACGCGGACGAATGCGCGTGTGCCGCACGGGCATGCGGCGCGAGCTCGCGCAGCCGCCGCTACAGTGCCCACCATGCCAACGCCCGCCCAAGCCGACGCTCTGGCCGAACTGCTGGCCGCCCGCACGCCCATCGTCGTCATCGAGACGCATGACGAGCGCCGTGTGCTGGCGCTGTTCGCGCTGCTGGCGCAGCGTAACCAGCGCGAGGTCTGGTCGTGGTCGGCCAGCCGCGGCCTGCGGGTCGCGCACAACCTGCGCCTGGCGCTGACCGATCCGGACAGCGCGGCGCCCGGCACCGATGCCAACAGCACACGCGAACTTCCGGCCGCGCTGGCCGCGGTGGACCGGCTGAAGGGGGATGCGCTGGTGCTGCTGCTGGACATCCACCCCTACCTGTCCAACCCGGTGGTCACGCGCGCGCTGAAGGAGCTGGCGCTGCACAGTGAAAGCCGCGGCCTGCAGCTGGTGTGCATCGGCCACGACATCGGCCTGCCCGACGAGCTGGCGCCCTACGCCAGCCGCTTTGCGTTGGAGCCGATGACGCTGCAGCGCATCAAGACGCTGTTCAGCGAGGAGCTGCAGGCGCGGCGCCAGCTCAGCGGTGCCGACCTGGCCGGCGAGCGCGCCACGCTCGAATCGCTGATGCGCCACCTGGTCGGGCTGCCCGAGGCCGCGGTGCGCCAGATGGTGCGCGCCACGCTGGGCGACGGCCGCATCTGCACGGCAGACCTGGCGCGCGTGCTGGCCGGCAAGCGCGAGGTGATGGGCGCGGCCGAGCTGCTGGTGTTCGAGCAGAACCTGCCGGCCATGGACCAGGTGGCCGGCATGAAGGCGCTGAAGCGCTGGCTGCTGCTTCGACGCGGCGCCTTCCTCGACGGCGCCGCGTCGGGCCTGCCGCCGCCGCGCGGCGTGCTGCTGCTGGGCGTGCAGGGCGCCGGCAAGAGCCTGGCGGCCAAGGCCATTGCGGCCAGTTGGCAGGTGCCGCTGTTCCGCATGGACTTCGGCGCGCTGTTCGACAAGTTCCAGGGCGAGAGCGAGCGCAAGCTGCGCGAGGCGCTGCGCGTGGCCGACGCCATGCAGCCCTGCGTGCTGTGGATGGACGAGGTGGAAAAGGGCCTGTCCAGCGGCAGTGGCGACGGCGACAGCGGCGCCGGCCAGCGCATGCTGGGCACGCTGCTCACCTGGATGGCCGAGCGGCGCAGCAGCGTGTTCCTGGTGGCCACCGCCAACGACATCGAGCGGCTGCCGCCGGAGCTGATGCGCAAGGGCCGCTTCGACGAGATTTTCTTCGTCGACCTGCCGGATGCGGCCGTGCGCGAGGCGATCTTCGGCATCCACCTGGGCAAGCACCGCATCGACGCGACGCCGGCCGAACGCAGCGCGCTGGCCGCGGCCAGCCAGGGCTTTGCCGGCGCCGAGATCGAAGCCGCGGTGCTGGCCGCGCGCTACGAGGCGCACGCGCTCGGCGAGCCGGCCGCAGTCGCACACGTGCAGGCCGAACTTGCGCGCACGCGGCCGCTGTCGGTGACGCGCGCCGAAGCCATGGCGGCGCTGCGCGACTGGGCCCGCGGGCGCACCGTCGGCGCTGACTGAGCCCCGGCGCCAGGCGGCGCCGATCGACCGCCGGCAGCTCCCGGCCCGGCCCGAGTCTTGACCCAGCGCAACATCCGCGCCTGCGTGCCCGCTCAAAATGGGCCAGGCGATCGCAGCGTCGGCGGTGGGGCAATGGCAAATTCAGTCGGCCGCGGGCGCTTGGCCTTTGCAGCATGGGGAGCGAACAGATGCGACGCCGGGCAGGCCCGAAAGCGCGCGGGCCGACGGAGAAGCGCCGGTGACGGCCAGGCTGCGCCCGGGGGCCGGCCCGGTGCTGCGCTTCGACCTGATCGCCGGCCTCACCGCTGCGGCGGTGGTGCTGCCCAAGGCCATGGCCTTTGCCACGGTCGCCGGCCTGCCGGTGGCGGTGGGGCTGTACACCGCCTTCGTGCCGATGCTGATCTATGCGCTGCTGGGCACGTCGAAGGTGCTCAGCGTCAGCTCGACCACCACGCTGGCGATCCTGGCGGGCACCCAGCTCGGCCTGGTGGTGCCGGACGGCGGCCCGGCCCGGCTGGCCACCGCGACTGCGACGCTGACGCTGCTGGTCGGCGCGATGCTGCTGCTGGCGGCGCTGCTGCGCCTGGGCTTCGTCGCCAACTTCATCTCCACGCCGGTGCTCACCGGCTTCAAGGCCGGCATCGGCCTGGTGATCGTTCTCGACCAGGTGCCCAAGCTGCTGGGCCTGCACATCGACAAGCACGGCTTCTTCGCCGACGTGCTGAGCCTCGCGCAGCACCTGCCGCAAAGCTCCGTGCCGACCCTGGCGCTTGCGCTGGCCGCATTCGCCGTGCTGATCGGCATGGAGCGCTTGTGGCCGCATTCGCCGGCACCGCTGGTCGCGGTGGCCGGCGGCATTGCCGCGTCCTGGCTGCTGGGCCTGCAGGCGCACGGCGTCGGCACGGTGGGCCTGATTCCGCAGGGCCTGCCGGCGCTGACGCTGCCCGATACGAAGCTGCTGGCCGACCTGGCCCCCGGCGCGCTGGGCATCGCGCTGATGAGCTTCACCGAATCGATTGCCGCGGCGCGCGCCTTCGCGCGGCCCGCCGACCCGCCGCTCGACGCCAACCGCGAACTGCTCGCCACCGGTGCGGCCAACCTGGGCGGCGCGCTGCTCGGCGCGATGCCGGCCGGCGGCGGCACGTCACAGTCGGCGGTGGTGCAGGCGGCGGGCAGCCGCTCGCAGAAGGCTTCGCTGGTGACGGCCGCCGCGGCGCTGGCGACCATGCTGCTGCTGGCGCCGCTGCTCGGCCTGCTGCCGAACGCCGTGCTCGCCGCGATCGTCATCGTCTATTCGGTCGGCCTGATCGAGCCGGCGGAGTTCCGCAGCATCCGCCGCGTGCGCAAGATGGAATACCGCTGGGCGTTGATCGCCTGCGCCGGCGTGCTGGTGTTCGGCACGCTGAAGGGCATTGTCGTGGCGATCATCGTGTCGATGATCGGCCTGGCCAGCCAGACCGCCCATCCGCGCGTGTCGGTGATCGGCCGCGCCCGGAGTGCCGACGTGCTGCGCCCGCTGTCGGGCGAGCATCCCGACGACGAGACCTTCCCAGGGCTGCTGATCGTGCGGCCCGAGGGGCGGCTGTTCTTCGTCAACATGCGCCATGTGGGCGAGCAGATGGCCGCGCTGGTCGCGCAGCACCGGCCGCGGGTGGTGGTGCTGGACATGAGCCGCGTGCACGACATCGAGTATTCGGCGCTGCAGTCGCTGATCGAAGGCGAAATGCGGCTGGCCGAGCGCGGCGTCACGCTGTGGCTGGCCGGGCTGAACACCGACGTGCTCGAGGTCGTGCGCCATGCCGCGCTCGACCGGCGTCTTGGCCCCGACCGCGTGCTGCCCAACGCCCGCGCCGCGATCGCCCGCTACCAGGCGCTGCCGCCCGCGGCCGGCCGCACATGAGTTCCAACCCGCAAAGGAGATGGCCCAATGGCTGAGATCCGACCCCGCTGGGAATGGCGTTCCTTCGGCCGGCACTTCGGACCGGCCGAGGCCCGGATCGCCCGGCTCGACGCCAGCGGCGTGCAGCAAAGCGACGAGATCTACCTGCTGTGCTCCACTGGCGCCAACGTCAAGATCCGCGACGCGCTGATGGACATCAAGGCGCTGCGCGAGCTGAATGCCGACGGCCTGGAGCGGTGGACGCCGGTGATGAAGTCCGGCTTCCCGCTGCCCGCGGCCGAGCTGGCGCAAGTGCTGCAGGCGCTGGGCCTGCCGCAGCCGGCGCCTTGGCCCGATGCGCTGACGCAGGACGCGCTGCTCGCCCGCCTGGCCGCACCGGGCTCGCCGGTGCGCGTGGTGCCGGTGCACAAGCGCCGGGCGCGCTACACCATCGGCGGCTGCATGGCCGAGCTGTCCGAGGTGGTGGCCGACGGCCGGGCCACGCGCACGCTGGCGCTCGAGTCGGAGGACGCCGCCGCGGTCATCGCCGCGGTGCGCGGCCTGGGCCTGGGCGGCTACCTCAACACCAACTACCCCAAGGGCCTGGCCGCGCTGATCGACGGCAGGCCCGAACGCTTCGCGGTCATCGACGCCGGCACCAACTCGATCAAGCTCATCGTCGCCGAGCGCGATGCCGGGCTCGGCTGGCGCACGCTGGTCGACCGCGCCGAGATGACGCGCCTCGGCGAGGCCCTGGTGCCCGGCGGCAGCATCCTCGACAGCGCTTGCGAGCGCGCCGCCGTGGCCGTGGCCGGCATGGCTGACGAAGCGCGGCGGCACGGCGTGCGCGCCATCGCCGCCGTCGGCACAGCCGGGCTGCGCATGGCGGCCAACGGCTCGACGGTGATCGAGGCCATCCGTGCGCGCAGCGGCGTAGCGATCGAGGTCATCTCCGGCGACGAGGAGGCCCGGCTGGCCTTCGTCGCCGCCCGCGCCGGCCTGGGGCTCGCGCGGGGCTCGCTGGTCATCTTCGACACCGGCGGCGGCAGCTCGCAGTTCACCTTTGGCCACGATGCCGTGGTCGACGAGCGCTTCAGCGTCGATGTCGGTGCCGTGCGCTACACCGAGCGCTTCAGGCTCGACCGGGCGGTCGATGACGCCACGCTGCGCGACGCGCTGGGGGCGATCGCCGCCGACCTGGCACGGCTGGACGGCCGGGCGCCGCCCGACGCGCTGGCGGCGATGGGCGGCGCGGCGACCAATCTGGCCGCGGTGCGCCACGGCCTGGCGAGCTACGACCCCGACATCGTTCAGGGCTGCGTGCTCGAGCGCGCCGAGATCGACCGGCAGATCGAGCTCTACCGCAGCCGCGACGCCGACGCGCGTCGGCGCATCGTCGGCCTGCAGCCCAAGCGGGCCGAGGTCATCCTGGCCGGCGCCTGCATCGTGCGCACCGTGATGGCCAAGCTCGGCAAGCAGCAACTCACCGTCAGCGACCGCGGCCTGCGCCACGGCGTGCTGGCCGAACGCTTCGCGCTCTGAGCCCGCCCGCGGCGAACGCCTTCCTCCAACTCCACACCGAAAGGCACCCTGACCATGCCCACCGCTACAGCCCCAAGCCGCCGCGCCGCGCCGCAGCGGGCACGCCCGGCAGCCGCCGGCAAGACCCCGGCGCGCAAGGCGGCGAAGGCCGCGCCGGCCGCCGAGGCCAAGCCGCTGTCTGGCGAGGACCTCGGCCGCATCATGCAGCTGAGCAAGAGCGCCACCAGCGTCGAGCTGAAGCTGTCGGTGCCGATGACCGGCCACCGCGCGACGATCAAGAGCATCGGCCTTGACCCGGTGGAGGCACAGCCGCGCCAGGCTTTCTTCTTCGACACGCCCGACCTGGCGCTGGACCGCGCCGGCGTGGTCGTGCGCGCGCGGCGCATCCAGGGCGGGCGCGCCGACACCGTGATCAAGCTGCGGCCGGTGGATCCCTCGACGATCGACCCGCAGCTGCGCCGCTCGGGCGCATTCAAGGCCGAGATCGACGTCATGCCGGGCGGCTTCGTCTGTTCGGCGTCGTTCAAGGGCAACTGCACCGGACGCGAAGTGCTGGACGTGTCGAACGGCGACCTGCCGCTGTCCAAGATCTTCTCGAGGGAGCAGCGGGAGTTCTTCGCCGCGCATGCGCCGACCGGCTTGACGCTGGACGAGCTGGTGATCCTGGGGCCGACCTTCCTGCTCAAGGCCAAGCACCAGCCGAAGAACTTCGACCGCTCGGTGACGGTCGAGATGTGGCTCTACCCCGATGGCTCCCGCATCCTCGAACTCTCGACCAAGTGCCTGCCGGAGGAAGCCTTCCAGGTCGCGGCGGAGTTCAAGGCCTGGCTGGCCGATCGCGGCATCAGGCTCGAAGCCAAACAGGATGCCAAGACACGGACCACGCTCGACCACTTCGGTGCACAGCTGAAGGCCCTGCAGCCGGCAGCCTGAACCGGCGCCGGCCGGAGGCGGCAGCGCTTGCAGCTGAAGGTCAGCTTCGCCGGCGACCGCTCCTGGCCGGCCGGTGGCCCGCGGGCTCCGGGGCGGCGGCGGCAGGCGCAGGGTCGCAAGGCGCGGCCCTGCGCTCGGCCGCGCGCCGCGGGGCTCAGGCGGACACGGCGCTTTGCCCCGAACCGGGATGCAGCAGCAGCTTCAGCAGCGGGTGCGGGAAGCGCCGCGCCGCAGTGATGGCGTAGAAGCGTTCCTGGATCTGCGGAATGCGGCAGCGCTCCACCAGCGTGCGCGCGGCAAGCTCGTCCTGCACCACCACCGGCGGCACCAGCGCCAGCGCGCCCGTCTCGCGCGCCAGTAGGCGCAGCATGGCCATGTCGTCCACCTCGGCCAGCACGCGCGGGCGCACGCCGGCGTCGGCCAGCAGCGCGTCGAAGGCGCTGCGCACGGCGCTGTCGCCGCCGGGCAGCAGCAGCGGCTGCCCGTGCAGGCCCTGCGGAAACGGCAGCGGCGCGGCGCGGCGCCCCCTGCGGACCGCGGAGACGATGGCCAGCGGCTGCTGCGCCACCAGCGTGCTGCGCCAGCCCTGGGCGGCATCGCGCGGCACGGCCTCGTTGGCCAGCACCGCGTCGAGCTGGTGCGCGCCCAGGTGCAGCAGCAGCTCGCGCAGCCGGCCGCTCTGCAGCCGGATCTGCACGTCGTCGCGCGCCAGCAGCGGGCGCAGCAGCAGCAGCTGGAAGTTGCGCGACAGCGTGGCCACCGAGCCCACGCGCAGCACGCTGACGCGGCCGCTGGGCCGGCCCTTCAGGGTGGCCAGCAGTTCCTCGCCGGCGGTGTGGATGGCGTCGGCGTGCTCCAGCGCCACGCGGCCAGCCTCGGTGAGCACGAGCCGGCGCCCACGCCGCTCGAACAGCGCGTGGCCCAGGCGCTCCTCGAGCTGCCGCAGTTGCACCGACAGCGCCGAGGGCGACACATGCAGCCGCTCGGCTGCGCGGGCCAGGCCCTGCTCGTGCGCGATGGCCCGGAAGTAGCGCAGGTGGTGGTAGTTGAGTTCGGCCACGGCGAGGGCTCTTGTTCGCTTTTGATCAACAAATGATGCCATTCATTGAACTGGACAGACTTTTGGCGGCTTCGAACAATCCGCGCCATGAACGCCATCGACCTCCTCCTGACCAACCTGCTCCAGCCCATCGTGCTGGCCTTCCTGCTCGGCGCCCTCGCCGGGTTCGTGCGCAGCGAGCTCGAGCTGCCCGAGGCCGTCATCAAGCTGCTGTCGATCTACCTGCTGTTTTCGCTCGGGCTCACGGGCGGGCGCGAGCTCGCCAAGGCCGAGATCGGCGAGGTGCTGCCGCTGGTGGGCATCACGCTGCTGATGACCTTCGGCATCCCGACGCTGGCGTACCACGTGGCGCGCCGCATGGGCGGCTTCGACATCAGCAACGCCGCGGCCATCGCGGCGCACTACGGCTCGGTGTCGACGGCCACCTTCTTCGCGTCGATGACCTTCGCCACCGCCATGGGCACGCCGGCCGAGGGCACCATGGCCGCCATGGTGGCGCTGATGGAGTTCGGCGTCGTGTATTCGCTGGCACTGGCGCGGCTGGCCATGGGCCGCCAGGGCGACGGCGGCGTTCGCGTGGCCGAGCTGATGCTCAGCGTCATCCGCGGCCGCGGCATCCTGCTGCTGCTGGGCGGCATGACCATCGGTGCGCTGGCCACCGAGAAGCAGTGGACGCAGATCAGCCCCTTCTACGAGGGCCTGTTCCGCGGCATGCTGATGCTGTTCCTGCTCGAGATGGGCATCACCGCGGCGCGGCAGATCGGCGCGTTCCGGCAGGTCGGCGTGTTCATGGCCGGCTTCGGCGTGCTGATGCCGGTTCTGCACGGGCTGGTGGGGGTGACGCTGGCCCACGCCGTGGGCCTGGGCGTGGGCGGGGCCTTCGTGTTCGGCGCCATCTGCGCCAGCGCCAGCTTCATCGACGCGCCGGCCGCCTGCCGCGCCAGCCTGCCCGAGGCCAACCCCGGCATCTACCTCACGGCCTCGCTGGGCGTGACGCTGCCGTTCAACCTGGTGGTGGGCATCCCGCTGTACTACGCCTATGCGCGCTGGCTGGCGGGGGGCTGAGCCTCAGGGCATCTCCTCCAGGCCCATCGCCACGCGGGCCGCGTACTCGCGGTCGAGCAGGCTCATCACCACCAGCGAGTCCCAGCCGTCGGCGCTCTCGTCCACGCTGGCGCGCACGCTCTCGCGCAGACGGCCCTCCTCGACGAAGCCCTCGCTGGCGTAGAGGGCCAGGGCGCGGGCGTTCAGGCTCTTCACGTCGAGCCAGAAGCGGTGCGCCTTCAGGTCGCGGAAGGCCATCCGCTTGAGCAGCCGCACGCAGCGCCGGCCCAGGCCTTGCCCCTTGTTCTGCAGCACCAGCCGCTTGAGCTCGACGCTGCGGTGCGGGTTGCGGCAGCCCTGCAGGATGACGAAGCCGTCGCGGCCGCCGCCGGGGCTGCCGGCGTCGCCGGCCTCGACGATGAAGTGGCGGAAGTCCGGGATGCGGATCGCACCCTCGTGCTGCGTGCGCTCCCAGGGCGTGATGAACGGGCGGTTGTGCGGGTCCTGCTCGACACCGCCGATGAAGTCGAGGTCGCTCAGCAGCGTGGGCCGCAGGCGCAGCGGCGGCGCCGGGCGGGCCTCAGACATCGACGTCGACCGCGTCGCCGTGCAGCTCCATCAGCTCGCGGCGCGCCGCGGCCTCGCCCTTGCCCATGAGCTTGCCGAGGATGACGGTGGTGGCCTCGAAGCCGCCGCCGAGCCAGCTCACCGGCAGCAGCCGCCGCGTCTCGGGGTTGAGCGTGGTCTCCCACAGCTGCTCGGCGTTCATCTCGCCCAGGCCCTTGAAGCGGCTGATGCTCCACGAGCCCTCGCGCGCGCCTTCCTTGCGCAGCTTGTCGAGCGTGGCCTCGAGCTCGCCCTCGTCGAGCGCGTAGAGCTTGGCCGCCGGCCGCCGGCCGCGGGCCGGCGCGTCGATGCGGTACAGCGGTGGCCGCGCAACGTAGACGTGGCCGCGCTCGACGAGCCGGGGAAAGTGACGGAAGAACAGCGTCAGCAGCAGAACCTGGATGTGCGAGCCGTCGACGTCGGCGTCGGACAGGATGCAGACCTTGCCGTAGCGCAGGCCCGAGAGGTCGGGCTCGTCGGCCGGGCCGTGCGGGTCGACGCCGATGGCCACCGCGATGTCGTGGATCTCGGTGTTCGCGAACAGCCGGTCGCGCTCCACCTCCCAGGTGTTCAGCACCTTGCCGCGCAGCGGCAGCACGGCCTGCGTCTCCTTGTCGCGGCCCATCTTGGCGCTGCCGCCGGCGCTGTCGCCCTCGACCAGGAACACCTCGTTGTGCAGCAGGTCGCGGCTCTCGCAGTCGGTGAGCTTGCCGGGCAGCACGGCCACGCCGGAGCCCCGCTTCTTCTCGACCTTCTGCGCCGCGCGCTGGCGCGTCTGCGCCTGGCGGATCACGAGGTCGGCGAGCTTGCGGCCCCACTCGACGTGCTGGTTGAGCCACAGCTCCAGCGCCGGCTTCACATAGGCGCTGACCAGGCGCAGTGCGTCGCGCGAGTTCAGCCGCTCCTTGATCTGGCCCTGGAACTGCGGGTCCAGCACCTTGGCCGAGAGCACGAAGCTGGCGCGGTTGAACACGTCCTCGGGCATCAGCTTCACGCCCTTGGGGCACAGCGAGTGCATCTCGATGAAGCCCTTGATGGCCCCGAACAGGCCGTCCTTCAGCCCGCTCTCGTGGGTGCCGCCGGCCACCGTGGGTATGAGGTTGACGTAGCTCTCGCGCAGCGTGG
>JBEIHU010000020.1:0-30658 GCA_040381175.1 Burkholderiaceae bacterium | reverse complement strand
GGGCGCGGGCTGGCGGCCGCCTCGCCACTGAGCGCGGCCGTGCGGGTGGGCAACACCGGCACCGGCACCGTGGCGGCGCTGCGCGTGGTCAGCACCGCCGCCGACCCGCAGCTCAGCGCGACCATCACCTTCACCAGCGCCACCGGCAACTTCAGCTGGGAGCTGCGCGACCGCGACACCAACGCGCTGCAGTCCAGCGGCACCGGCACCTGGACGGCCGGCAATCCAATCGCGCTCAACGGCTTCGAGCTCGATCTGAACGGCGTGCCGCGCGCTGGCGATGCCTTTACCGTCACGAAGACGCTGTACCCGACCGCCAGCAATGGGAACGCGCTGGCCTTCACTGCCTTGCGCGATGCCGCGCTGGTGGGCCGCGCGCCGCTGTCCGGCGGCGGCGTCGGCGGCGGCAACACTCTGACCGACGCTTATGCGGCAGCACTGGCCAACATTGGTGTGCGCGTGCAGGGCGCGCAGTTCACAGCTGACATTTCCGCCGCGGTGGCGGCGCAGGCCGAGGCCTCGCGCAGCGCATTCAGCGGCGTCGACCTCGACGAGGAGGCGGCGCGCCTGATCCAGTACCAGCAAAGCTACCAGGCGGCCGCGAAGATCCTGCAGATCGCTCAGAACGTCTTTGACACGCTGCTCGCCAGCGTCGCCTGATCCCATGCGCATCACCACCGCAAATTCCTACACCGCGGCCGTCGACCACCTGCAAAGGCGCCAGCAGGACCTGCAACTGGCGCAGGAGCGGCTGACCAGCGGCAAACGCGTGGCGCAGCCCAGCGACGACCCGGCTGCGGCGGCGCGGGCGGAGCGCGCCCTTGCCACCGGCGCGCGCGCTGCAGCCGACGAGCGCGGGCTGCAGGCCAGCCGCAGCGCGACGCAGCAGGTCGAAGGCGCATTGGGCGCCGCCACCGAGGCGATGCAGCAGGTTCGCGAGCTGCTGGTGGCCGCCGGCAACGGCGGCTACAGCGATGCCGAGCGCGCCAACCTCGGCGCGCGCATCCTGGGCCTGCGCCAGCAACTCTTTGCCATCGCCAACCGCGGCGATGGCTCGGGCGGCTATCTGTTCGGCGGCCAGGGATCGGCGCAGCCGCCCTTCGTCGACGGCCCGGGCGGCGTCAGCTTCAACGGAGCCCCGGGGCAGTCCGAGGCGCAGGCCGGCGAACTGGTGCCGATGACTCACGACGGCGCCGCCACCTGGCTGCAGGCGCGCAGCGGCAACGGCGTCTTCGTCACCGCGCCGGCAGCGGGCAATGGCGCGGGCGCCTGGATCGATGCCGGCTTGGTGAGCGACCCTTCGGCAGTGACCGGGGACGACTACCGCATCGACTTCAGCGTGGCCGCCGGCGTGACCACCTACTCGGTGCTCAGGACCGGGGCCCCGACGGCGCTGCTCAACCAGCCCTATGTGGCGGGCCAGGCGATCCAGATCGACGGCATGGCCGTCACCGTGCAAGGCGCACCGGCCCACGGCGACCGTTTCGACATCACGCCTTCGGCGCCGCAGCTGTCGCTGTTCGACACCCTGGACCGCGTCGCCGCCGAGCTGCAGGCCGGCGGCCGCAGCCAGGCGCAGGTGGCGCAGACCGTGGCCAGCGGGCTGCGTGACGTCGATGCCTCCTTCGGCAACCTGCAGTTGCAGCGCTCGATGGCTGGCCAGAACCTGAACCGGCTGGACGCCGTTGAAGGCCGGCTGGCCGAGACCAAGCTGGACGCGCAGACCGAGCGATCGCTGGCCGAGGACCTGGACATGGTCGAGGCGCTGTCGGACTTCCGCAACAAGCAAAGCGGCTACGAAGCCGCGCTCAGCACCTATTCGCTGGTGCAGCGCATGTCGCTGTTCCAGTACCTGAAATGACCCATCCTTTCGCTGCTTCGCATGACGCCTCGAGCGCGTGCGCCGGCCGCGCCGGCACGGCCGTATCGTCGGCGGTTGCCTGACAAATGCAGCTTCATTCGACCAATGAACGAACATCCGATCCTGGGACAGGTGGTGCTGGGCTACAGCCCGATGATCGACCGGCAGCGCGCCGTCATGGCCACGCGCCTGACGGTCTTTCCTTCCCGGCCTGACCTGGCGCTCGACGCCACGGCGCTGCTGCAGGCGCTGGCTGAGACCTGGCCTGCCGAAGGCAAGGATTCGCTGGTGCTCAACCTGGCCGGCGAAACCCTGCTCAGGGACAGCCTGGCAGGCGAGCCGCCGCTGAACTTTGCATTGGAGGTGCCGGCCTTCATGGCCGGCGACCCCGGGCAGGAGGTCGTGCTGGCTGCGCTGCACGCGCGCGGCAGCACGCTGTACCTGAAGGGTCGGCCCAGCGCGGAACTGCCGCGTGCTGTGCTGGCCTGCTTCAAGCACTCGATCATCGAGTCTTCCGGTGACCGGCGCGGCGACGCGATGCCGGATGCAGCGCCGCGCAGCGTGGGCTTCGTGCAGTCGGGCGTGACCCGCGCCCGAGAGGTGGAGGAAAGCTTCCGGCGCGGCGCGGTCGCGGTGCTGGGCTGGCCGATCGAGGAGGACGAGGAGGGCAAGGGCAGCGGCAAGACCATCGCGCCGGGCCTCAAGGTCATCGTCGAGTTGATGAACCGCGTCGACCGCGAGGAGCCGATCGAGCGGCTCGAAGCCACGCTGAAGAACGACCCGACGCTGGCCTTCCGGCTGGTGCGCTATATCAACTCCGCGGCCTTCGGGCTTCGCGTGGAGATCAGCTCCTTCCGCCACGCGATCATGATGATGGGCTGCCAAAAGCTCAAGCGCTGGCTTGCGCTGCTGCTGGCTTCGGCCAGCAGCGACACGAACACGAAGCCGGTACTGTTCGCCGCGGTGCGCCGCGGCCTGTTCATGGAAGAGCTGGTGCGCTCCTGCGGCGACGAGCAGATGGGCAGCGAGATGTTCATCTGCGGCGTGTTTTCGCTGCTGGACATCATGATGGGCCAGCCCATCGACCACCTGCTGAAGAGCATCCCGGTGCCGCAGGACGTGTTCGACGCGCTGGCGAATGGCACAGGGCGCCACCGTCCGTACCTGGAGCTGGTTCGCGCCGTCGAGCAGGCATCGCTGTTCGACATCCGCAACGCGGCCGAATCGCTGATGCTGTCGGCCGCCGAAGTCAACCTCGCGCTGCTGCGCGCACTGATTGCCGCGCGACATCTGGATTGAGGCCGGGCTGGGTACGAGACACGGTCAGGGGCGGACCGGTTTCAGCCGCGCATTGCCGCCTTTCGCAAAGCGCTGCCTACCTTCCCCGTTCAGCGCATCGCGCCGGGGCTGTTCGCCAGCAAACACGGCGAGCGTTGCCGCGAAGCCGTGGCGGCACGCCAGCCTGCGCAAACCTGGAAAGCCAGTTGCAACGGAAGCAATGCGCCAATGCTGCTGGAAAAAGCAAGCGCCATCCGCAGCGCTGCAATCCGCGCAAGGGACGACCTCTCGGATCGGCCCAGGATGGACGATCGCCGCTCGACCAAGGGGTCGAGGAACCCTGCGAAAGTCGACACAAAAGGCGGCTGCGGGTATTTCAGCGGAATCCGCCGGTTGCTGGTGCCCAGGCTCTTGACCGCGAATGCGCGTGAAGCACGGGTCAGCCGGCCATTCGACTGCCGCATCGCCATGCGGGCACGGGTCGCACGCGGCCGGGCCCAGGCTCCTGCCGATGACAATGCCAGCAGCGAACCGTGCCGCATGAGCGATCATGTCGGGCCTTTGTACCGTGCGAGGCCCTTTCCCGATGCCGCTGCGTAGTTCCTTTGCCGAGTCGCCGCCTTCCGCGCTGCTGCCTTCGCTCCCGGCGCTGGCCGCGCTGCTCGACGCCGTCGATGACCCCTTGCTGCTGTTTGACCACCTGGGCCGGTTGAACTTCGCCAATCGGGCGGCGATGCGTGCCCTGGGTGCCGAACCGGGCTCGGGTGCGGCGCAAATGCTGCCGATGCTGGGCAGCGAGGCGGCGGAGTGGCTGAGCAAGCGGCTGGTCCAGGCCGGGGACGCCGCTGCCGCATCCCTGCGCGTGGCGTTGGCTGGCAACCGCGCTGCGCGCCTATCGTGCTGGCGCATCGGGCGCGACCTGGCGCTGCGCGTGCAGATCGAAGCTGCCGAACCCGCCGCGCCGGCCGCCCTGCCCGCCGTCGAGGTCGGGCCAACGCTCGAGATGCTGCGCATGCTCTGGGCCTCGCCCTTCCCGGCGACGCTGCAAGACGCGCAGTTCCGGCTGGTGGCGGTGAACGAGGCCTACCTTCAGTTCACCGGCCGCACGCGCGAGGCGCTGATCGGCACCGACCCGGTGCTGCTGCAGCCGCTGGAGGACCAGGCCACGCAGATCGAAGCGCGGCGCGAACTGCCGGCGCAACTGGCCGCGCAGGCCGTGCCGCGGCTGAGCGAACAGCGGTTGATCGATGCCTCGGGGCGCGAGCGCTGGTCGCGTGCCTCCGCCTACCCGGTTTTGGCGCAGGACGGCCTGCCGCTGCTGCTGTGCGTGCTGCAGGATTCCACCGCCGAGCATGTGGCGCGCGCCCAGGCCGACCGCTCGCTGGACGAGCTGGCGCAGTGGTTCGACCTCAGCCCCACCGGCATGCTGGTGTTCGATGACTCGGGACTGATCGTGCGCTCGAACCCGGCCTTCGAGGCGCTGGTCGGGCAGGTGCCGGTGCTGCTCAGCGATGCCTCGGCCGAGTTGCAGGCGCTGCGGGCCGGGCTGGACGGGGCGCCGCGGCCGGAGCTGCGCCCGGGCGCGGCACCGCTGGAGACCCACGTCGCGCTGCCCCTGCCCGACGGGCGGCGCCAGCGCCTGAGCGCGCGCGTGCGCGGCTTTGCCACCGATCAGGGGCTGCACCGCTTCATGGCCGTGGTCGAGGACCGCAGCGCTGAAGAGGAGCGCGACCTGGCGCAGCTGGAGATCGGTGCGCTGATGGACACCGCCGGCGTCGGCGTGGCCACCTTCGACAGCCGGCGCGGCTGGCTGCGCCCGCGCCCCGAACGCCGGCGTCCGCCCGCCAAGTCAGCCGGGCTTCAGGCGATCGCTCGCGACATCGTCGAGCCCGATTCCCTGCCCGAGTACGAACGTCTGCAGCAGGCGCTGCGCCGCGGCGAGCGCACCGAGGTGCGCTACGCGGTAAACCATGCCGAGCTGGGCCGGCGCTGGCTGCTGACGCGTGTCGAGCCCGGCGAAGGCGATTCCGGCAGGCGAACGGTGGTCACGGTCGACGTCACCGAGCAAGAAAGCGCCGAGCGCCAGAGCCGGCAGCTGCTGCGCGAGCTGACCACCATCCTCGACGGCACCACCGCCGGCATCGCCTACCTGCGCGGTGCGATGCTGGTGCGCTGCAACCGTCGCTTCGAGATCATGCTCGGCCTGCCGGCCGGCGCTGCGGCCGGCGCCACCATCGTCGAGCTCTTCGGACGTTTCCCGCAGGCGCTCGCGGCACTGCGGGCCGGCCAGAGCTTCGAGTCGGAGCTGGCTCTGCAGTCGACTGGCGGCGAGCCGGCCTGGTACTCGCTGTCGGTGCGCCGTGCCGAGCCGGCAGCCGGCGAGAGCGAGGTGGTGGCGGTGCTGACCGACATCTCACGCCTGAAGACCCAGCAAACCGAGTTGGAGGCGCTGCTGCGCGACCGCGAGCTGATGTTCAGCCTGTCCGACGTGGGCATCGTCTACCGGCGCGGCGCCCGCATCGAGCGCGCCAACCAGGCGATGGCCGCACTTGCCGGCTATGCCGATTCGGAGCTGGCCGCGCTCGACCCGGCCGAACTGGCGCCGGACCGCGAAACCCACCGACGCCATGAGCAGGACGAACTGCGTGCGCTGCGCCAGCACGGACGCTACAACGACGAGCGCCAGCTGCGGCGGCGCGATGGCAGCCTGATCTGGGTGCAGGTGGCACAGCGGCTGGTCGACGAGGCCGACGAGGCCGCCGGGCGCATCTGCTCCTATGTCGATGTCGAGGAGCGCCATCGCGCGCGCGCCGAGCTGCTGCGCCAGGCCGAGCGCACGCGCGCCATCCTCGATTCGGTGCTCGTGGGCATCGTCACCGTGGGCGACGGCGGCATCGAGTGGATGAACCGCTCGGCGCGGCGCATGTTCGCCGGCGAGCTGGCCGACTTCAGCGGCGAGCCGATCGCCACCGTGGCCACGCCCGAGCCCGATCACCCGCTGCGCCGCACCGACTATCCGCAGACGCTGGCCGAGGGCCAGGCGCAGACCTTCGAGTGCCGGCTCAAGGCGCGCGACGGGCGCGAGTTCTGGGTGGTGGGCAACGCGGTGCTCACCGGCCGTGGCTCGCGCGGCCGGCAGGTCACCTTCGCGTTGCTGGACATCGAGCGGCGGCGCCAGGCCGAAGTGAGCATCGCCCAGGCGCAGGCCTCGCTGCAGCGCATCATCGAGACTGCGCCGCTGGCGATCGCCTTGTTCGACGCGCGATCGCAGCGCGTCTTGCAAGCCAACCAGGTGGCTGCGGCCTTCTTCAGCCAGCCGGCCGATCTGCTGGTGGGCGGCGCGCCGCGCGACTGGTTTGCCGCGGCCACGGCCGAACTGCTGAGCGCGGACCTGCACACGGCCGCCGCGTCCAACGAGGTGCTGCGCCGCGAGTTGCGCCTGGGCGGCACC
This sequence comes from Burkholderiaceae bacterium, assembly GCA_040381175.1. Lineage (GTDB taxonomy): Bacteria > Pseudomonadota > Gammaproteobacteria > Burkholderiales > Burkholderiaceae_C > Rubrivivax. The sequence continues at coordinate 24,068 of JBEIHU010000020.1, read as the reverse complement.
GCCGGCGCCAGGCTTTGGGATGCCCGCTTCGTCTCGCTGCCCAGCGGCGCGGGCGCGCGCGAGCAGGTGCTGCTGGTGGCCAGCGACGTGACCGAGCAGCGGGCCGAGGCTGAGCAGCGCTTCGAGGCAGCGATCGCGCAGCGCGAGATGCTGGTCAAGGAAGTGCATCACCGCATCAAAAACAACCTGCAGGGCGTGGCTGGCCTGCTGCAGCAAAACGCCGTGCGCCATCCCGAACTGGCGGCGATCCTGGGCGAATCGGTCGGCCAGGTGCAGGCCATCGCCCAGGTTTACGGTCTGCAGGTCGGGTCGGCCGGGCCGCTGCGCGTGGCCAGCGTGGTCGAGGCGATCGCGCAGTCGGTGCAGCGCAACTTCGGCCGAGCCGTGCGGGTGGCGGTGCTGGGCGACGAGCCGGCCTCCCTGCTGCTGCCCGAGGCCGAGTCGATCCCGATCGCACTGACGGTCAACGAGTTGCTGACCAACGCCGTGAAGCACAGCCCGCAGGGCGAGGTTCAGTGCGAGCTGTCGCTGGTCGGCGAAGACCTGCGCGTGGCCATCCGCAACACGGGCCGGCTGCGCGACGGGTTCGGCTTGGCGCAGGTCCCGGGGGGTGTGTCCGGGCTGGGCCTGGTGCGCGCGCTGCTGCCGCGGCGCAGCGCCACCCTGACGCTGACGCAGCAGGGCGACGAGGTGCTGACCGAAGTGATGCTCCGTCCGCCCAGTGTGCAGCGCGAAGGCGCCTGATCCGGGGGGCTGGAAAGCGCCGCTTTGGGCGAGAATATTGGTCCAGCACTCACTTCGACACGAGCCGACGCACCGATGACATCCAAGGGCAAGATCCTCGTCGTCGACGACGATCGTCTGGTGCTGGCTACGTTGACGCACGGGCTGGCGCAGGCCGGCTACGAGGTGATCGATGCCGACAACGGCGATGAAGCCATCCTGCTGGCGCGCCGCCTCCAGCCGGATCTGGCGCTGCTGGACATCCGCATGGAAGGCAAGAGTGGCTTCGATGTGGCCGAGTACCTGCGTGAAGTCTGTCACGTTCCGTTCATGTTCCTGTCGGCCTTTTCCGACCCGGACACGGTGGCGAAGGTCGCCGAACTGGGTGCGGTGGCCTACATGGTCAAGCCGCTGGAGGTCGGTCAGATCGTGCCCACCGTCGAGGCCGCCTTCGAGCGGCTTCGCGCACTGCGCGCCCAGGCCGAGGCCACCACGCGGGCCGGCAAGCCGCCGCTGTCCGGGCTGGATCCGTCCGCGGTCGCTGTCGGCGTGCTGATGCACCGCTACTCGCTGTCGCGCGGCGATGCGCTGGCGCGGCTGAATCGCATGGCCGATGCCGCCGGCGTGCCGCCGGCCGAGCAGGCCGAGCGGTTGGTCAGCGCGGTCGAAGAGCTGTCGCGCCCCAGTGCCCCGTAGCGCGCTGGCATGCATTGAGCGAACGCCTCGGAACCGGCTTCGCTGCGCCGCTGGCGTTGCCCCCTTGAGAGGGAGCGCCGCAGTCGCTTCGGGGGTGGGTCATTTCAAGGTAAAGTGAAAGCTCGCGCCGCGGCCGGGTTCGGATTCGGCCCAGATGTCCCCACCGTGGCGGCGCACGATGCGCTTCACCGAGGCCAGACCGACACCGGTGCCGGGGAAGTCATTGGCGCTGTGCAGCCGCTGGAAAACGCCAAACAGCCGGTCGGCACTGCGCATGTCGAAGCCCGCCCCGTTGTCGAGAACGTTGAACACCTGGCGCCCGCCCTGCGTCTGGCAGCTGAACTGCAGCCTGGCCTGCGCGGTGCGCGCGCTGTACTTCCAGGCATTGCCTAGAAGGTTCTCCAGCACCAGGCGCAACAGCGTCGGGTCGCCGTCGACCACCATGCCTGGCGTGATCTCCACCTGCACCTGGCGCTCGGGCGCGGCGCGCCGCAGGTCATCGATCACGAAACCGGCCAGCTGCGACAGGTTGACCGGCTGGCGCGCCAGCGGCTGTGCCGACAGGTTGGCCAGCGTCAGCAGCGCGTCGATCATGCTGTTCATGCGTGCGGCTGCGGCCAGCACCCGGTCGAGGTGGTCATTGCCGATGCGGTCGAGCACAGGGCCGTAGTCTTCTTTCAGGATGCGGGCGAAGCCTTCGACCACGCGGATCGGCGCGCGCAGGTCGTGCGTCACGGTGTAGCTGAAGGCTGCCTGCTCGCTCAGCAGCTCGGCCGGCTCGCCCTCCAGCGCCAGGCTCGGCACGGTGGCCGCAGGCGCGGCAGCCGAGCCGGCGCGGGCGGTGCCCACGTAGCCCTCGAACTGGCCGTCGGCGTCGAAGCGCGGCACGCCGCGCAGCAGCCAGTGGCCATCCTGCGGCGCGCCCACTGGCCGCACCGGCACGTCGGCCAGCGCCACCATCGACTCGAGCTGGGTGCGCAGGGCGTCGGCATCGGCGACGAAGCGCTCCCACAGCGGCTGGCCGCCCCAGTCGACATGCGACCAGGCCGACGCCGGCGCTCCGGCCGGAGGCTGCAGCCGCAGCAGCCGGTGGTGGCGGTCGGTTTGCCACTGCCATACGTCCAGCAGCTGGGACAGCAGCTGGCTTTGCGCGCGCGCGTCGCGCAGTCCCTGGCGCTCGCGCGCGCGTTCCACGGCGCGCCCGGCGCCGAAGGCGGCCAGCGCCACCGCCAGCAGTGCCAGGCCGGCGATGAGCCACGAGGCAAGGCTGGACACGGCACTGGTCGCGGGCATGTGCGGGATTGTATGTAGCAGGCAGGTGTGGGTTGCTGCGGGTCCAGCCCAGTCGTGGCCTCATCCGCGCCTGGCACGCGCCGAATGCGGCCCAAGGGCAGAGCACCTGCCCAAATGAGTGACATTTGCAGTGTTACCGGTGCTTGCGCTTCCTTATCATCGGAGCATTTCCATGCTTGCCATGACCCTTGCTTCACAGCCCGAATCAGCGGCACAGGCTTCCGTGCTCGATGAGGCGTCGCTGCAGCGGCTGCGCGAGCTCGATCCCGAAGGCGCGAACCGCGTCGTCGAGCGCGTGCTGCAGGCCTTCGAGGCCTCGCTGAACCGGCTGCTGCCGCAGGTGCGGCCAGGTCAGCAGCAGGGCGACCTCGAGGCGGTTCGCCACGTCGTGCACACGCTGAAGTCGTCTTCGGCCAGCGTCGGCGCGTTGCGGCTGTCGCAGCATTGCAGCGAGGTCGAGAACCGGCTGCGCCTGCAGCAGGTCGATGGCCTGGCGCGGCAAATCGACGCGCTGGTTGCCGAAGGCGATCGCGTGCTCGCGGCCGTGCGCCGTCTGTTGCCCGAGTGAGGCCGCCCTGATCACGGCTGCGATGCCCCTGGCCGACGAACTGGCGGCCCACCCGCCCGAGGTGCTGCTGGTCGACGACGACGAGGTCAACCTGCTGCTCACGGCGATGGCGTTGCGCGAGCGGGGCTTCCGCATCACCGAATCCAGCGGCGGCGAACATGCGCTGAAGCAGCTGGCCAACTGGGCGCCGGACATCATCGTGCTCGACGCGATGATGCCCGGGCTCGACGGCTTCGCCACCTGCCGCCGGCTGCGCGCCATGCACGGTTACGAAAACGTGCCGGTGCTGATGCTCACCGGTCTGGACGACGATGCCTCGATCACCCGGGCCTACGATGCCGGCGCCACCGACTTCTTCGTCAAGGCCAATCAGTGGAGCCTTCTGGCGGGGCGGCTGCAGTACCTGCTCCGCGCTTCTCGCACGCGCATCGAACTGGAGCGCAGCCAGGCCAAGCTGGCGCGCGCGCAGGACCTGGCGCGCATGGGAAGCTTCGACTGGCGCCGCGCCGGGCCCACTGGCAGCGGCGGTGCGCTGGCGTTGTCGGCGCAGGGCCTGCGCGTGCTCGGCCAAGGCCAGGGCGACCAGGTCAGCATGCGCGCCATCCTGCGCCTGGTGCCGCGCGCAGAGCGCCGCTCGGTGCTGCGACAGCTTCAGACCGTAGCGCTGCACAGCTTGGTGCTGGCCACCGACGTGTCGGTGATGCTTCGCGACGGACGCCAGCGCGTCATCCACGTCGAGGCCGAGCCCGAGTTCAACGAGCACGGCCACGGCGTCGGCTACACCGGCATCGTGCAGGACGTGACTGACCGGCGCGTGGCCGAAGACCGCATCCGCCACCTCGCGAACTTTGACTCGCTGACCGGGCTGCCGAACCGTCGACAGCTGGTGTGGCGCATGGAGCAGGCGGTCGAGCATGCGCACCGGCTCGGCCATGCCTGCGCTTTTCTGCTGATCGACCTGGACCGCTTCAAGATCATCAACGACACGCTGGGCCATGCTGCCGGCGACGAACTGCTGATGGTGGTGGGGCACCGCCTGCGCGCCTGCGTGCGCCACAGCGAGCAGGTGGTGGAAGGCGCGCTCGAGGCCGTGGGCTCGCGCGCGCACCGCTCCCTTGAGGCGGTGGGCCGGCTGGGCGGCGACGAGTTCGTCGCGCTGCTGCCTGAAATCGGTGACGAGCGCGACGCCCAGCGCGTCGCCGACCGCATCCTGGAGGTGATGCGTGACCCGGTGCTGGTCGGCGGCCAGGAGTGCTTTGTTACCGCCAGTGTCGGCATCGCCATTTATCCGCGCGACGGCAGCTCGGTGGCCGACCTGATGCGAAATTCCGACGTGGCCATGTATTCGGTCAAGTCTCAGGGCAAGGACGCATCGGCCATCTACAGCCCGCAACTGGCCGGGCAGGGACGCGAGAAGCTTGAGCTGGAAAGCGCGCTGCACAAGGCCATCGAGCGCAACGAGTTGGTGCTGCACTACCAGCCGATGATCGACGTGCGCTCGGCGCGCATGGTCGGTGCAGAGGCGCTGATGCGCTGGCAACGAGGCGACACACTGGTGCCGCCGGGCGACTTCATTCCGCTGGCCGAGGAGTCGGGCCTGATCGTGCCGTTGTCCGAATGGGCGTTGCGCGAGGCTGCGCGCCAGGCGCGCCTCTGGAAGAACAGCTTTGACTTCGATGACGCCATCTCGGTGAACCTGCCCAGCCGAATGTTCGAGCGCTCCGACCTCGTCGACCAGATCCACCGGAACGCTTTGGCCCACGGCATCGCACACCGAATGGTGCAGCTGGAGATCACCGAGACCGGGTTGATGAAGGAGCTGCAGAGCGTCATCCCGTCGCTGCACCAGCTGAAGGACATCAGTGTCGAGGTGGCGATCGACGATTTCGGCACCGGCTATTCGTCGCTTGCCTACCTGACGACGCTGCCGATCTCCGAACTCAAGATCGACCGCAGCTTCGTGCGCGACCTGGGCGTCACGCCGCAGAGCTCGGGCATCGTCACTGCGATCATTGCGGTGGCCCGCTCGCTGAACCTGCGCGTCATTGGCGAAGGCGTCGAAAGCCTGCGCCAGATGGAGGTGCTGCACCGCCTGGGCTGCAGCCTGATGCAGGGCTTCCTGTTCAGCCGACCGATCCCGCCCGACGACCTGGAGCTGTGGCTGCAGCAGACGGTGCTGCCGCGCCGAGCGCCTTGGATCGGCCAGGCCAACGAGTTCAAGTTCAGCGCTGCGCCGCCGCGAGCGGCTGGCGGCCGGCCGTACTGAGTAAGGATCGCAATTCCATGGACATGTCCCACGGCGTCTCCCAGTTGGCTGCGAGCTCGCTGTCGTCGGTGCAGCTGGCCAAGGCTGCGCTGCGCCGGCTGGCACTGGACAAGATCGAGCCGACGCCGGAGAACTATGCCCGCGCCTATGCCGCCGAAGGCGGTCAGGCCCACGCCGGCCTGCCCGAGCCGGCGCGGCCGCTGCTTCAGCGCCTGGCCACCCTGCTCGGCGGGGATGCTGCCGGCTGTGATGCCGTGGTTCGTTCGCTGATGGCCGGTCGTTGGAACGAGACCGATGACCTGCTGACCCAGTCGGCAATCAAGTCGCTCGGGCAGGCCCAGGACTGGGCCGACGTGCTGCAGCGCTTGTCGCAAGGCCTCGACCGCGACGGCCGGCTGTGGACGGCAGCACGCAAGAGGGACAGCCTGGCGCGCGTCCTGGCCGGCAGCCGCAGCGACCCGCGGCGGCTGCGCGAGCGCATGCGCCATCTGCTGGCCGCCTGGGAAGCCGAGTCTGACGAGCCTGGCTTCAACACCGTCACCGGCGGTCTCGACGAGATGACTGCTGCGCCGGCAGCCGGCACGCAGTCGCGTGCCGTCGTGCCGGCGCAGCAGGGCGCGCTGCCGGCCGAGCTTGCGTGCGACTGGAGTGCGCTGGTACGCACCCTGGAAGGCACGCTGCGTGCCGCACTGCCCGAGGGTGAAGTGCGCGCCGAAGAGCTGTCCAAGTTGCTGCAGCAGCTGTCGCAGCGCGTCGCGGAGGCCGGGGCCACGCCGCCGCTGGTGGCCCACGCAGACGAGCTGTGCCAGCGCGCGCGCCGCATTCTTGCGCATCGCCAGCACCTCATCGACGAGCTCGGCAAGCTGTGCGTCGAGCTGACTCAGGGCCTGACCGAGCTGGCCGAGGACGACAGCTGGGCGCGAGGTCAGTGCGAGGCGCTGCAGCTGCGCCTGACCGAAGGCCTGAATGTGCGCAGCGTGCGCGCGGCCAGCGACCTGCTGGCCAACGCGCGCAAGCGCCAGGCGGTGCTGCGCGGCGAGCGCAACCAGGCGCGCGATGCGTTGAAGAAACTGATCCAGGGCATGCTCACCGAGCTGGGTGAGTTCAGCGAGCACACCGGCCGCTTCCAAAGCAACGTCGGCCGCCATGCCGAGGCCATCGCCAAGGCCGATTCGTTGGACAGTCTGGCCGGCGTGGTGCGCGAGATGCTGCACGACACCACCGAGGTCCAGGCGCTGGTCAGCCAGACGCAGACCCGCCTGCAGGCCGAGCAGGCGCGCGCCGGCGAAATGCAGCTGCGTGTGCGCGAGCTCGAAGGCGAGCTGCGCCGCCTGTCCGACGAGGTCTCCACCGACGCGCTGACGCAGGTCGCCAACCGGCGCGGCCTGACGCAGGCCTTCGAGGTCGAGTGCGCGCGCATGGAGCGCGCACGCACCGAGCAGGCCGAGAGCTCGCTGGCGGTGGGCCTGATCGACATCGACAATTTCAAGAAGCTCAACGACACCCTCGGGCATGCTGCAGGCGACGTGGCGCTGCAGAAGCTGGCCGCCCAGGTCCGCGAACAGCTGCGCCCGCGCGACACGGTGGCGCGCTTCGGTGGCGAGGAGTTCGTCGTGCTGCTGCCCGACATCGACACCGCCGAGGCGCAGAGCGTGCTGACGCGGCTTCAGCGCAAGCTGACGGCCAGCCTGTTCATGCACGACAACAAGGAGGTGTTCGTCACCTTCTCCGCCGGCGTCACCTTGCTGCGCGAAGCCGAAGCGCTGGAAGCCGCGCTGGAACGCGCCGACGAAGCGCTCTACGAAGCCAAGCGCACGGGCAAGAACCGCACCTGCATCGGCTGAGGCCGGGTCTGCGGCGGGTTGACCGCAATCAAGCGCGGCGCACGCGCTGAGCCGTCAAGCCTGCCGCGCGCCGCCTTCGCGGCGCGACAATCACGGCTGCTCATCGGTACAGGAGGACTGTGATGGCTGCCGCCAAGGCAAACAAGCATCGCCGCGATGCTGCGGCTGGGCTGGCCATGCTGGCGTTCGCGGCCGAGCCCGTGCCAGTGCCCGGGCCCGTGCCCGATGCACCGCTGTCGAGAAAGGACTATGAGCGCGAGCTGAGGAAGTTGCACGTCGAGCTGGTCAAGCTGCAGCAATGGGTGGTGCAAGAGGGGTTGAAGGTGTGCATCGTCTTCGAGGGCCGCGACGGCGCAGGCAAGGGCGGTACCATCAAGGCGATCACCGAGCGCGTCAGCCCGCGCGTCTTCCGCGTCGTCGCGCTGCCCGCGCCTACCGATCGCGAGAGGAGCCAGATGTACTTCCAGCGCTACATGTCGCACCTGCCGGCTGCCGGCGAGGTCGTGATCTTCGACCGCAGCTGGTACAACCGCGCCGGCGTGGAGCGGGTGATGGGCTTTTGCAAGCCCGAGCACGCGCGCAGGTTCCTGCAGGGCGTGCCGCTGGTCGAACGGGCGATGGTCGAGTCCGGCATCACCCTTCTGAAGTTCTGGCTCGAGGTCAGCCCCGAGGAGCAGGAACGCCGCTTGCGCGACCGCATCGACGATGGCCGCAAGATCTGGAAGCTGTCGCCGATGGATCTGAAGTCCTTCGACAAGTGGGACGCCTACACCGAGGCGCGCGATGAGATGTTCACCGCCACCGACACGTCCTGGGCGCCGTGGTACGTGGCCCGCTCCGAGGACAAGAAGCGGGTGCGCCTCAATGTCATCAGCCATGTTCTTGCGCACATCCCCTACGAGGCGCTGCCCTATCGGAAGGTGGCGTTGCCCAAGCGCAAGGTCGGGCGCTACCAGTCGGCCGACTACCCGTTCAGGTACGTTCCCGAACGGTACTGAACCGCCACTTCAACACGCTGCGGAGATCGAGACATGACCGAAGACCCGTCCTACCACCACCAGCGCTGGCTCAAGCATTTCGAGGAGATCGACTTCGAGATCGGCCAGCTGGCCAAGCTGTGCCAGGTGCAGTTGCTTGACCCCGGCGTGATCGAGCGCGTGCTGCGCAACGACAAGCTGGTCTGCGGCCACCAGAACGACCGCGCCTTCGACAAGATGCGCCAGCTGCTCATGATGCATTACTCGGTGCGCGACAAGGCGCTGGTCGCGCTGGGAGAAGAAGAGACCTTGGCCATGATGGGCGAGATCCTCGAGCGGCTGCGCAAGCGTTTCGGCGATCAACTGGGAACGCCGCCCAAGATCGGCTGATTCGTGCCTTCACATGCCTGAGAACCGCCGCGCCAGATGGGGGCGCCGCGTGCTGCTGCTGCTGCTGGCGCTGGGCGCAGCGCTTTGGTGGTGGCTGGGCCGTCCAAAGCCGGTGGTCGTGCTCATCGAGGCGGTCGGTCACGGCACGGTCGAGTCCACGGTCGCCAACACCCGCGCCGGCACGGTCGAGGCCTGCCAGCGCACCAAGCTGTCGACCATCGCCGGCGGCCGCATCGAGGTGCTGGCGGTGAAGGAAGGCGACAAGGTCAGGAAGGGCCAGCTGTTGATGCGGTTGTGGAACGACGACCAGCAGGCCGAACAGTCGCTGGCGCAGGCGCAGCTGGAAACCGCGCGCCGCCGCGTCACCGAGGCCTGCACGCTGGCCGACCTGGCGCAGCGCGAGTTCAAGCGCCAGGAGCAGCTTTTCCAGCAGGGCTTCATCTCCGACAACGCGCTCGACAACCTGCGCACTCAGGCCGATGCGCGCGTGGCCGCCTGCGCGACCGCGCGCTCTGACGTGGCGCAGGCGCAGGCGCGCATCAAGCTGGTGGGCACGGCACAGCAGCGCACCGTGCTGGTGGCGCCTTTCGCTGGCACGGTGGCCAAGATCGTGGGCGAGGTGGGCGAATACTCGACGCCTTCGCCGCCGGGCGTGGCCATGCCGCCGGCCATCGACCTGATCGACGAGACCTGCCTCTACGTGGCCGCGCCGATGGACGAGGTCGATGCGCCGAAGATCGGCATCGGCCAGCCGGTGCGCATCACGCTCGACGCCTTGCCCGGCAAGGCCTTCGCCGGCAAGGTGCGGCGCATCGCGCCCTATGTCACTGCGGTGGAGAAGCAGGCGCGCACGGTGGAGGTGGAGGTCGATTTCGACGACCCGCAGTCCGCCGGCCGGCTGCTGGTGGGCTACAGCGCCGATGTGGAGGTGATCCTGGACGTGCGCAAGGACGTGCTGCGCGTGCCCAGCTCGGCGCTGCTGCAAGGCGGGCGCGTGCTGCTGCTGCAGGACGGCAGGCTGGTCGAGCGGACGGTGAAGACCGGCCTTGCCAACTGGGAGCACACCGAGATCGTGCAGGGCCTCCAGGGAGGCGAGCGCATCGTCAGCTCGCTCGATCGCGCCGGCGTCAAGGCCGGCGCCGCGGCCATCGCAGAGGCTGCAGCGAACTGAGCCGATGGCCACGGCGCCCGATAGCGTGAGCGATGCGCAGATCGAACTGCAGGGCATCGAGCGCGTGTTCCACCTCGGCGACAGCGCGGTCCACGCCCTGGCCGGCATCGACCTGCGCATCGAAGCCGGCGAGTACATCTCGGTGATGGGGCCGTCGGGTTCGGGCAAGAGCACGCTGCTCAACGTGCTGGGCCTGCTCGACCGGCCCGATGCCGGCCACTACCGGCTCGAAGGTCGCGATGTGACGACGCTGTCGCCCGACGAGCAGGCGCAGGTTCGCAGCCGGCGAATCGGCTTCGTCTTCCAGAGCTTTCACCTGGTGCCGCGGTTGACGGCGGCCGAGAACATTGCGCTGCCGATGGTGCTGGCCGGCCTGCCGGCGCGCGAGCGCGAGCAGCGCGTGCGCCACGCGCTGGACGGCTTCGGCCTGGCCGACCGCGCCGGCCACCGGCCCGACGAGCTGTCCGGCGGCCAGCGCCAGCGCGTGGCCATCGCCCGCGCCACCATCATGCAGCCCGCCATGCTGCTGGCCGACGAGCCCACCGGCAACCTCGACCGCGCCACCGGCGACGAGGTGGTGCGCCTGCTGGAACAGCTGAATGCGGGCGGCGTCACATTGCTGGTCGTGACGCACGATGCCGCGATCGGCGCGCGCGCCCGCCGGCGGCTGCTGATGGAAGACGGCGCCATCCGCCACGATCAGCGCCAGGAGGGCGCCGCCCATGCGCAACGCTGACCTGCTGGCCTTTGCCGTCGGCGCGGCGCGCGGCAACCGCGTGCGCACCGCGCTGCTGATGCTGGCGATGGCCATCGGGGTCGCCGCGGTGGTCATGCTCACCGCTCTGGGCGATGGTGCACGGCGCTACGTGGTGCGCGAGTTCAGCGCCATCGGCACCAACCTGGTGATCGTGCTGCCGGGAAGGACCGAGACCGGCGGCATCAACCCGGGCAGCTTCGTCAGCAGCACGCCGCGCGACCTGACGGTGGACGACGCGTTGGCGCTGCTGCGTGCGCCGGCGGTGCAGCGCGTGGCGCCGCTGGTGGTGGGCACCTCGGAGCTGTCGGTGGGCGGCAAGTTGCGCGAGGGCATGGTGGTGGGCACCACCGCCGAGTACCTCGAGGTGCGGCGGTCCAGGTTGGCGCAGGGCCAGTTCCTGCCGCGCGAAGACTGGAACCGAGGCTCGCAGGTCATGGTCATCGGCGCAAAGGTGCGGGCCGAACTGTTCCCCAACGAGGCCGCCCTGGGCCGTTTCGTGCGCATCGGCGACCGGCGTTTCCGCGTGATCGGCGTGCTGGCGTCCACCGGCAGCGGCCTGGGCATGAACACCGACGAACTGGCGATCGTGCCGGTGTCGCTGGCGCAGGCCATGTTCAACACCAACACCTTGTTCCGCATCCTGGTCGAGGCGCGCAACCGCGACGCCGTCGAAGCGGCCAGGCGGCAGGTGGCGCAGATCATCCAGCAGCGCCACGACGGCGAGGAAGACGTCACCGTGATCACGCAGGACGCGATGCTCGCCACCTTCGACAAGCTGCTGGGTACGCTGACCCTGGGCGTGGCCGGCATCGCCGCCATCAGCCTGGGCGTGGCCGGCATCCTGGTGATGAACGTGATGCTGGTGTCGGTGGCGCAACGGCGTAGCGAGATCGGCCTGCTCAAGGCGCTGGGCGCCAGCGGCGGCACCATCCGGCTGGCCTTTCTGGTGGAAGCCGCGCTGCTGTCCGCGGCCGGCGCGCTGCTCGGCTATGTGCTGGGGCTGGCCGGCGCGGCCATGATCCGAGTGCTCTACCCAGTGTTTCCGGCCTATCCGCCGGACTGGGCGGTGCTCGCCGGCCTGGGCACGGCGCTGTGTACCGGCGTGCTGTTCGGCGTGCTGCCGGCGCGCAATGCGGCGCGGCTGGACCCGGTGACGGCCCTGGCCCGGCGATGATCGCCGCCGACGCGCTGCGCTACGCCTGGGGCTCGATCAGCGCCCAGCGCACGCGCAGCTTCCTGACGCTCGCCGGCATCGCGGTGGGCATCACCGCCGTGATCCTGCTCACCTCCATCGGCAAGGGCATCCACGGCTTCGTGCTCGGCGAGTTCTCGCAGTTCGGCACCCACGTCATCGGCATTTCGCCCGGGCGTACCGCAGCGCGCGGCGGCATGCCCACCGGACTGCCCACCTCCGTGCGCCCGCTGACCCTGGAGGATGCGCGCTCGCTGCAGCACCTGCCCGGCGTGGTCGGTGTCGTGCCCACGTCCTGGGGCAATGCCGAGGCGCAGGCCCGCGGCCGGCTTCGCCGCACCATCGTCTACGGCGTGTCGGCCGACGCGCTGCCGGTGTTCAACATGCAGGTGGCCGTGGGCCAGTTCCTGCCTGGCGAAGGCGCCGACGAAGCGCGCAGCTTCGTCGTGCTGGGTGCCAAGCTGAAGCAGGAGCTGTTCGGCGCCGACAGCCCGCTGGGCGAGCGGTTGCGCCTGGGCGGGCAGAGCTTTCGGGTCATCGGCGTGCTGGCGCCGAAGGGGCAGTTCCTGGGCCTGGACCTGGACGACACCGCCTTCGTGCCGGCAGCCCGCGCGATGGAGCTGTTCAACCGCGACGGCCTGACCGAGATCCATCTGACCCACGCCACCGATACATCGTCCAAGGCCGTGGCGGCCGCGGCGCAAAGCGTGTTGACGGCACGCCACGGCCGCGCCGACTTCACCGTCACGACGCAGGAGGAAATGCTGGGCACGCTGTCCAACATCCTCGACATCCTGACCATGGCGGTGGCCGCTCTGGGCAGCATCTCGCTGCTGGTGGGTGCGGTGGGCATCGTCACCATCATGACCATCGCTGTGGCCGAACGCACGCAGGAAATCGGCCTGCTGCTGGCGCTGGGCAGCAGGCGCGGCACGATCCTGCGGCTGTTCCTGGGCGAGGCGGTGGTGCTGGCGGTGCTGGGCAGCCTGCTCGGCGTGGCGGCGGGCTTCGGCCTCGCGATGCTGATCCGGCTGTTCGTGCCGGCCTTGCCGGTGTCCACGCCCTTGCCTTACGTGCTGCTGGCGGTGGCCAGCAGTGCGCTGATCGGCCTGCTGGCCGGCGTGCTGCCCGCGCGGCGGGCGGCGCGCATGGACCCGGTGGAGGCGCTGCGCGCGGAGTAGCGCGTTGCCGCCCGAGGGCCGCGCCGCCGTTGCGCGGCCAGCGCCAGCCACGTCCTGCGCGGCTGTCGAGCTGATTCGGGCTCGCGGCCGATTGCATCGAAGCGCAGCCTGGATCCGGCGCATTGCCGTCATGGCGATTGGCGGTTGTGGTTTGATGGCCCTGGCGTTTCGCATCGGCTGCGGTAGCGCGCCGGCGTGACCGGGGTTGCGTGACCCACCCTCGCGGGCGACGGGCTTTCGTGCTCGAGCCTTGCCTCATCGATACCGGCCAGGCAGCACACCGGCAAGCGCACCGCGACAGGTGCCTGCGCCCACGGGTGGCCAGCAGCGCACTGCAACGTCCGCCCGCTGTGTGCCGCGTCGCGTCCCGGGATGCCGCGCTTGCGAAGCGTCCGGCGCGTCGCGGCGCAGGTGTTCGCCTCGGGACCTGTCCGCGGTTTCGCTCCATGCGTCGAGGGATCGCATTCAACGCCAGCCGCAGCCAGGTGCCGTCTACAGTCGCCCACTTGGCGATCCTTGATCGCCGGCCGGCATCAGTCGGTGGCCGGTCCCAGCCAGCGCTGCAGTTGCGCCTGCACCTCGTCATGGCACAGCAGATCGAGATGACCGCAGCCGGTCACCACCTGGCGATGTCCGGGCGGCACCTGCAGCGACCGCACCGGATCGCGGTGTTCGCCCAGCGCGCTGGCCAACGGCACCAGGCCATCCCCGACCAGTTCCCGGCGCAGCCGCCCCGGCGCGTCGGTTGTGGTCGCGGCCAGTAGGAAGGTGGCCGCACCCGCCGGCAGCGGCGTCGCCTGGCGGTCGTCGCGCTGCTGGGCGTGACGGTCGCGGCCTTGCCAGTCGGCGTCCTGCAGGTTTCCAAAGCGCAGGTCGGTGATGCCGGCGCTGCGCACCTTGCCCAGGCGCGCGAACGGGGCCGTGTAGCGGCTCAGGCCGAGCAGCTGGTCAATGCGGCGGCCGCCGCGCTCCAGCGGCGCGCCGTGGTGCGGCGTACCCAGGCAGACCAGCGAACGCAGCGCCGAGCACCAGGCCAGGCCTTGTGCCTCAGCCTGGTGGCAGGCGCTGCGCGCGACCAGGCCGCCCATGCTGTGGCCCACGAGCACCAGCTCGTCCACCGGCAGCGGCCAGGCCTGCACAAGCCGCTGCAGCAAGGTGGCGAGCTCGCGGCCGTTCTGCGACACATGACGGCCGCTGTTGTAGTGCAGGTACAGCGGCGTCAAGCCCAGCGCCTGCTCCAGCGCCTGGCCATGGTCATGGCCGCGGCGTGCCCATTGCAGATCGTTCATGCACAGGCCGTGCACCAGCAGCAGCAGCTTGCCGGTCGCGCCGGGCAGGGCCTGCGCCAGTTCGTCGCGTTGCAGCGGCAGCGCCACACCGCCGCGGCGCACGGCCATGTCGATGGCCAGCGGGTTGGCGCTGCGTTCCAGGTGGTCGCCCCAAAGCCCGTTGATCGCGGCGACGAAGGCATCGCGCTCCGGCGAGGTGCCGGAGCTCGGCACGACGGCGTGTTCGAGCAGGCGCAAGGCCGCGTCGACGCCGCGGCCGGACAGGCGCATGCCGCCGCGCACCGCGCCATAGACCGCCCCGGCGAGGCCCGAGCTGCGGCCGATCGGCAGCGCACGGTCGAAGCCGATGCGCGAGCTGATGACGTAGTGCATGGCCTCGACCAGGTCGGTCAGGCCGACACTGCCGTCCACGCCCAGGCGGTACAGGCCGCGCACGTCGGAGGGCCGCAGCGGCAGCGGGCGGGGTGGGGCTGGAGAAGGGGGCATCGAGCGGCTCGGGGGACAGGCGGAAGGGGCGCCATCCCCGCAGCGGCGCGGCGGGGGCAATGCGGCGGTCAGGGGCGGCTCGTTTGGCCGACGCCGTCTCTAAGGGACGCAGCAGCCTGGTTCAAGGGCAGCTCAGACCATCAGCATGCCGCCATCGAGCAGCAACGTCTGGCCGGTCATGCCGTCGGATTCGGCCGCGGCCAGGTACACGGCCAGGTCGGCGATCTCGCGCGGCTGCAGGAAGCGCTTCAGCGGCACGCGCGCCAGGCCGGCTTCCATGACCTTCTCGAACGGCACGCCGAGGATGTCGCCATGTGTGCGGAAGGATTCGAGCATGTCGGTCTGCACGAAGCCCGGGCAGATGGCATTGACGTTGATGCCGTGCGCGCCCATCTCCAGCGCCGCGCAGCGCGTCAGGCCGACGACGGCGTGCTTCGAGGCGTTGTAGGCGCTCTGGTTCATCGAGCCCCACTTGCCGGCGGTGGAGGCGATGTTCACCACTTTGCCGCGCCCGCGCTGCTGCATGTGGCGCAGCACGCGCTGCAGCACATGGAACACGCCGTAGACGTTGACCTGCATGATGCGGTCGAAGTCCTCGGCCGTGTAGTCGACCAGCCGCGCGGCCTTGTACACGCCAGCGTTGTTGACCAGGATGTCGATGCCGCCGAGCGCCGCCAGCGCGGCATCCACCATCGTCTGCACGGCATCGCGCTGGCTGATGTCGGCGCAGTGCAGCGTGACCTTGGCGCCCTGCGCTGCGGCCAGCGCGCGGGTTTCCTCGAGCAGCGCCGCGTTGGTGGCGGTGAGGAACAGCTCAGCGCCTTCTTCGGCATAGCGCAGCGCGATGGCACGGCCGATGCCGCGGCTGGCGCCGGTGATCAAGGCGCTGCGGCCGGCCAGGCGGCCGGGGCGGGAAGCTGGGTTCATGCCGTCATCCTTGGCTGCTGCAATGCCCGCACCGTAGCAGATCAGCCGGCCCTCGCTCGCGTGGCCAGCATCAGGGCCGGATCGTCGCTGATGATGCCCTGCACACCCGCCCGCCACAGCTGCAAGGCCTCGGCCGGCTCGTTGACGGTCCACACGTGCTGCACGGCGCCGCTGCCGCGCAGCGTGCGGGCCAGCGCGCCGATCGGCACCGGCAGGCCTTTCCAGCGCTGCGGGATGCACAGCGCCTGCACATGCCGCGGCGTGGCGCTCCGGCGCAGCAGGGCCGGGGGCAACAGGGCCAGCACGTCGCGGGCGCTCGCGCCCAGCGCGAAGCCGGCGCCACGCAGCGGCCGTGTCGAGCGCGGGTCGAAGCCGGCAACGATGATGCGCCGGGCCAGGCCATGGCGCCGAACCGCCTGGCGCAATGGCTCGGTGGCCGCCGGCGTCTTCAACTCGATGATGCAGGGCAGGTGGCGCGGCAGCGCCTCGGCCACCTCGTCGAAGGTCGGCACGGTAATGCCGCGGCCGCGCCAAGGAAAGCTGCGCCCGCCGTCGCGGGTGAACCTGGCGCCGGCGTCCAGGCGCTTCAACTCGGCCACGCTGTGCTGGGCGACCTTGCCGCGGCCGTCGGTGGTGCGCTCCAGCGTCGGGTCGTGGAACACCACCAGCTGGCCGTCGCTCGACACGCGCAGGTCGAATTCCAGCGCGTCGGCGCCCAGCGCCACTGCCTCCAGCAAGGCTTCGAGCGTGTTCTCCGGCGCGTGGGCGCGGTTGCCGCGGTGGCCGATGACCGGCCGCGCCAGCGGGTCGAGCAGGATCACCCGGCTGCGGCTATTGCGCTGTCCAGCCGCCGTCAACTGGCAGCGCCACGCCGGTGATGCCGGCCGCGGCGTCGCTGCACAGGAACACGGCCACGTCGCCGATGCGCTCGGGCGGCAGCAGCGTCAGGTTGGGCTGCTTCTCGCGCAGCAGGTCGCGCACGCCGGCGGCGCGGTCGCCGCCATGCGCGGCGGCCCGGGCGTCGATCTGCGGCTGGATCAGCACGGTGTCGGTCCAGCCTGGGCAGATGCAGTTGACGGTGATGCCCTGCGTCGCGGTCTCCAGCGCCACGCCCTTGCTCAGGCCCACCAGCCCGTGCTTGGCCGCCAGGTAGGCAGCCTTGTTGACCGAGGCCACCAGCCCGTGCACCGAGGCGATGTTGACGATGCGGCCCCAGCCGCGCTCGCGCATGCCGGGCACTGCGGCTTTCATGGTGTGGAAGGCCGAGGACAGGTTGATGGCGATGATCGCGTCCCAGCGGTCCACGGGAAAGCTCTCGATCGCGCAGGTGTGCTGGATGCCGGCGTTGTTGACGACGATGTCGATCGGTCCGAGCGCGCGCGTGGCGGCGTCCACCAGGCCGGCGGCCTGGGCGGCGTCGGCCAGGTTGGACTGCACATAGACGCTGCGAACGCCTTGCCCTTCCAGCGCGGCCGCGATGGGCTGGCCCTGTGCCGGCGTTTCGATGCCGTGCACGACGACGTGGGCGCCGGCCTGCGCCATGGCCGTGGCGATCGCCAGGCCAATGCCCTGGGTGGAGCCGGTGACGAGTGCGGTGCGGCCTTTCAGCATGGGTTCTCTCCTTGGTTGAGCATTTCTCTGAGGGCGGTCTTCAGCACCTTGCCATAGTTGTTCTTCGGCAGGCTGTCGACGAAGCGGTAGCGCTTGGGTCGCTTGAAGCGGGCGATGTGCTGCAGGCAGGTGGCATCCAGTGCGGCGGAGTCGAGGCCTTCGCCGACGACGAAGGCGACGACGATCTCGCCCCATTCGGCATCGGGCTGGCCGACCACGGCGACCTCGCGCACGCCGGAGTGGCGCAGCAGCGCCTCCTCGACCTCGCGCGGGTAGATGTTCGAGCCGCCGCTGATGACCACGTCCTTGGAGCGGTCCTTCAGCGACAGGAAGCCGTCGGCATCCATCGCGCCCAGGTCGCCGGTCCACAGCCAGCCGTCGCGCAGCGTCTTCGCGCTGGCCTCGGGGTTGCGCCAGTAGCCGGGCATGACCGTGTCGCCGCGCACCAGCACCTCGCCGGTTTCGCCGTCGGGCAGCGTGGTGCCGTCGCTACCGGCCACGCGCACCTCGACCAGAGACTGCGCCACGCCCACCGAGGCGATGCGCTCGGCATGGCGCGGATGCGCCGCGTCGGCCAGGTGCCCGCGCGCCAGCGCGGTGATGGTCATCGGCGACTCGCCCTGGCCATAGATCTGCACGAAGCGTGGGCCCATCACCGCCAGCGCGCGCCGGATGTCGGCCACGTACATCGGCCCACCGCCGTAGACGATGGTCTTGAAGCCGTCGCTGGGTGCACCCTGCGCGTCGATGTGCTCGACCAGGCGCTTGAGCATGGTCGGTGCCGCAAACAGGCACAGCCGGCCAACGCGGCGCGACAGCTCCAGCAGCTCGGCCGGGTCGAAGCCGCCCGAGGCCGGCACCACATGCCGCGCGCCGCGCGCCAGGAACGCAAAGCCGTACAGCCCGGCGCCGTGCGACATCGGCGCGGCATAGACCACGGCATCGTCAGGCTGCACGTCATCGACGTCGATGAAGTAGCAAGCCGTCATCGCCTGCAGGCAACGCTGAGTCTGCATCACGCCCTTGGGCCGGCCGGTGGTGCCCGAGGTATAAAACAACCAGGCCAGGTCGTCGCTCGCGCACGCCTGCAGCGGCAGCGCGGCGGCGCGCAGCGCCTGGTCGTAGCCGGCCTGGCCCGGGGTCAGCACGGCGCGCAGCGGCGGCAGCTCGTCGCCCAGCGCCAGAAGCGGCCCGGCCAGGCCGTCAGAGACGACCAGCACCGATGCCGCGGCGTCGCCCAGGATGAAGGCCACCTCGCGCGGATGCAGCTTGGCATTGATCGGCACCACGGCCAGCCCGGCCCACAGCGCGGCATACAGCGCCTCCAGGTAGGCCGGCTGGTTGGCCATGAACAGGGCCACGCGTTCGCCGGGCTGCAGGCCCAGGCCGTGCCGCAGGTGCCCGGCCAGGCGCGCGGCGCGCTCTGCCAGTTCGGCGTAGCTCAGTTGCGGCGCGTCGCCCAGCCATGTCGCGCCGCGCTGCGGATGCACCTGCGCCGCCCGTTGCAGCCAGTGCATCAGGTTCATGCGGCGGGCTCGGCCTGCAGCTGCGTGCCGCTGCCCTGGCGCAGCGCCGCTGTCGCCGGCAGCATCAGCAGCATCAGCGCGGCCACGCCCAGGTAGGCGATGCCGAAGCCGTGCGCACCGCCGCCGCTGAAATCGGCCACCGCGCTGACCACGGCTGCCGACAACAAGGTGCCCACGGCGGTGCAGATATTGACCATGCCCTGCGCCGCACCTCGCTGCGCCGGCGGTGCCTCGTCGATGGCGATCGAACGCAGCGCACCGCCGACGACTATGCCCACGCCCAGGCCCACTGGCATCGACGCCAGCAGGAAAAACCACAAACCGGCCGCGGTGTAGGCCGACGCGGCATAGCCCAGCGCCAGCGCCGCGAAGCCGCACAGCAGCACCGTGCGCGCGCCCAGCCGGTTGAGCAGCCGGCCCGCGCCCATCGAGCCGAGCATCGAGCTCAGAACCAGCGGCAGCAGCACGAAGCCGGCATGCTGCGGCTCGACGCCATGCGCCAGTTGCGCGATCGAGCTGAGGAAGATGATGCTGCCCATGCCGAAGCCGGCCGCGGCGGTGAGCCCGTAGGTTAGCGCGAGCTGGCGATTGGCCAGCAGCGACAGCGGGATCATCGGCGCCGCGGCGCGCCGCTCCACGCGCACCAGCAGGGCCAGGGCGAATGCAGATGCGGCAAGGAATCCGGGCCACAGCCGCTGGCCGAACAGGTCGTCGGCGATGCGGGTGATGCCCAGCACCAGGCAGACCAGCATCAGCAGCGACAGTGCGATGCCCGCCAGGTCGAGCGTCGGCAGCGCCGTGCGGTTCACCTTGCGCGGCAGGCTGCCGGCGGCCAGACCCAGCACCAGCGCGGCGATCGGCAGGTTGATCAGGAAGATCCAGTGCCAGCTGAACGCGAGCATGAGCACGGTGGCCAACGGCGGGCCGAGCACGAACGCCATGCCGTAGGTGGCGCCGATCAGCCCGAGCGCGCGGCCCCGTTCCTCGGCCGCGACGGCATCGCCAATCACTGCGCTGGCAGTGGGCGTGATGCCCCCGGCGCCGATGCCTTGCACGGCCCGGCCCACCAGCACCACCCAGAAGCTGGGCGACAGCGCGATCAGCAGCGAGCCGGCCGCAAAGCAGGCCACGCTGCCCAGGAACACCGGGCGGCGGCCATGGCGGTCGCCCAGGTTGGCCAGCACCGCGGTGCTGCACAGCGAACACAGGACGAACACCACCATCAGCAGCGCGACCTCCCGGTGATCGATGGCGAAGCTCTCTCGAAGCGCCGGGATGGCCGGTGCGATCACCGCGGTGTCCAGCGCCGCCATGAACACGCCCGTGAACAGCGCCGGCATCAGTTGCCGCGCCGGCAGGGCGTCAGGGGAGCGTTTGGCGGTCGGCATGGGATGCGCCAGCATGCATGCCGGGCGCAGGCCCGGGATTCTAGGGGCCGCTCCGCGCCGCGCGTCGCAGTTCAGCTCAGACCGTGGTGGCGAAGAAGTTCGCCCGCTCCGATACGTTGAGGCTCCAGCCCTCGCTCGCTTGACGGTTGAGCGCCAGCAGGATCTGTGACTTCAGTGCCAGCGCCGGCACGATCGGCAGCTGCGCATAGGCGTCGAGCTGGCGCAGCTTGAGCACGCGGCCCGGCCGGTCGACGGCGACGATCAGCCGTTCGTTGTGCAGCATCAGCGGCAGCACGCGGTGGCTGATGGCCAGGCGCCGCGGCAGCAGGGCCAGCGCCTGCGGGTCCAGCGGAAAGCGCTCCAGGTCCACCAGCGGAAAGCCCATCTTGTGCGCCAGCGCGGTCTGCAGGTCGCTGCGCGAGACCAGCCCGGAGTCGACCAGCGTCTCGCCCAGTGCGGCCTTGCCGTTGGCACGCTGCAGCGCGCGTTCCAGCTGCGCCTGCGTCAGCAGGCCCAGCGCGAGCATGGCCTGGCCCAGCGGCTGCAGTGCAGCGTGTTCCTGCTGCTCCAGCGCCTCGATCAGCTTGGCCGGGCTGGCGATCCAGTGGCGCACTGCCAGTTCCTCGGCCGAGGGCCCGAACTCGCAGCGCGAATACGCGCTGCGCGGCACGAACACGCGGTATAACGCGCCGCTTCCGTCGGTCGGGCTGAACAGGTACAGACCTTCGGCGGCCAGCACATGGCCAGCGCTGCGGCCGGTGAGCGGCGCGACCGTGGCATGGCCGACCAGCTGCAGCATGTAGTCGCGTTCCTGCGCGGCCGGCGGCAGCCGCTCGCGAGGCGCGTCGGCGGCACGCGCCGCCGGCGGCAGCGGCGCGGTGAGCGTCAGCCGGCGCACTCCCGCGAAGGGCAGCGACGCATCGGCACCGCCCGTGGCGGCGCGGAACTGCAGCCGGCGCTTGGCCGGATCGAAGTCGAGCATCGCGCCTTGCAGCGTCAGCCCGGTCTGCGTCTCGATCCGGCAAGGCTGGGGCGTCCCAAGTACCGGCGGCTCGGCGAAGCGGCGCGCGCCGGCGGGCGGCATCGGCCACTGCCAAGGGGGCGGCTCGTCGAGCGACAGGGTCGGAAAGGTCAATTCGGAATCGGACACGGCGGCGGTGCGGGCGGGCTCGGGCGGATACCGGCGACCTGTTATCGGCATGTTGTCGCCAGACCTGCAGCCCGGGCCGTGCAGGACGCCACGGCGCGCGGGCGCCGTCGCAGCTGCTGACGCCTGTTGCCGGCCGGCCGGGGGACGCCGTCGCGGCACGTCAACGGCCAAGGTAGACGTAAAGCCCCGGGATCGATTGCGTGCGGTGCTGGCGGATCGGCTCGGCTGCGCTGCGCAGCATGTGCATGCCGTGGTGCTGAGCCAGGCCCTGCAGGTAAGGCAGCGAATGGGCGTAGCGCAGCTGCGCGGTCAAGGCCACCGGACGGTCGTCCTCGGCCTGCTCCACCGAAAAGCAGAACACGCCGCCGGGGCGCAGCACGCGCGCCACGCCGGCAAACACCGCGTCCAACTCACCGACGTAGATGAACACGTCGGCAGACACCACCAGGTCATGGTGGTCCGTCGTGCTTTGCAGGTAGTCCACCAGGTCGGCCTTGAGCAGCCGGTCATAGACGCCGCGTGCGGCCGCCTGGTCGAGCATGGCCTGCGACAGATCCAGGCCCGTCAGCCGGCGCACGATCGGCCGCAGCAACGGCCCGCACAGCCCTGTGCCGCAGCCAAGGTCCAGCGCGGATGCGAAGGCTTGCGCCTGCAGCCCGGCCAGCGGGGTTACCAGCTGACGGTGCGCCTGGTAGCCGAGCACGTCGACCAGATGCTCATCGAAGCCGTCGGCATAGTCGTCGAACAGCGCCTGCACATAGGCCGGCGGCGCGGTGGCCGGGCTGGGTTGCGCGCCCAGCGACGCCAGGAAGAAGCGGTTCAGCTCGGCATCCGCACCGAGCTCGATGGCGCGCTCGAAGGCCGCCGTGGCCTCTGCCCGGCGGCCCATGTCCTTGAGCAGCGAGCCGCGCTGCGTCCAGGCAGCGGCCAGCCCCGGCGTCATGGCCAGGGCGCGGTCCAGGCTGGCCAGGGCGGCGTCCAGGCGGCCCTGGCGTTGCTGCAGCTGGCCCAGCCGGAACCAGGCCTCGGCGTGCTGCGGCTGCAGCGCCAGCAGGCGTTCGAAGGCTGGCAGCGCCTCGTCGAAACGGCGCAGGCGCTCGAGGGCGTGGCCGCGGCGAAACCAGGCGGCCGCATTGGCGGGATCGGCGGCGAGCACGCGTTCGGCGGACTCCAAGGATTCGGCATCACGGCCCAGTGCCGCCAGCGCCACCGCCCGGTGGCACCAGGCGTCCAGGTGCTGCGGCTCGGCCGCCAGCACTGCATCCAGCTCGGCCAGCGCCTCGGCCGCGCGCCCCACCCGCAGGCGTGTGGCCGCCAGGTTGACGCGGGTCGACACGCGGCCCGGCAGCTTCTGCAGCGACGCCAGGAAGCAGCGCTCCGCCTGCGCCAGGCGCTGCGCCTCGAAATGCGCAACCCCTTCTGCAAAGAGGTCGCGGGCCTGCTCGAAATCGTCCGGCAAGGGGATCTCCGCATACGCGCGGCACGCCGCCGCAGCGCATTGTGGCCAAGCATCGTGAAGCGATCGACAGAGCAGGCGCGTGAGCCGCGAAAAACCGGGTGTCGATTTCTGCCGCTCACGCTCCTAGGGGGGTGTTGCGCTGCACAACCCCCTTGATTGAGTGGTGGTGCCGGTGCTCCGCGCCTGCGACACTCTCTCTGTTCGCATGCCCCCGTTGCGGATACAGGAAAGGGACGATGACACTCAAGGAACTCAAGGGCAAGTACGCCCGGCTGAGCAATGAGATCGACACGCTGGCTATTGAAGGCGGGCGACATGAAGCCAGGCTGATGCGCCTGATGAGCGACCTTGACGCGGTGCACCGCGAGCTTTGCGAGTTGCGTCTGCGCACGTTCGCCGCACCGACGCTGCGCGACAGCGTCACCCGGCCCGAGCCGGTGGCGCCGCCGCGGCCGGTGATGGTGCCGCTGTCCCCGGCCGCGCCCGTCGCCGCTCGGTCCGCGCCGACGTTGGCCCAGCCCTTGTCCATGGCTGGTTGAAGCCCCCACCGCGGCGCCCGCTGAGCTGCCCCTGCCGAACAGAGCCCTGAGGGGCTCTTTTTCTTGGCCCGGCAGGGTACGGGCCCACCCGGGTCTTGCATATCACCTGCCGGTGACTACAATGAAGTCACCTCAAAGTGACAAGGAGTTTTGCATGGACCGTCGTCGTTTCATCCGCATCGCAGGAGGTGGAGTGATCCTTGCCGCGGCCGGCGCATCGGCCGGCTGTTCGCCCGCGATGCCGCCCGAGGCGGTGGCCGCGTGGCAGGGCCCCGGCAACGAGCCCGACCCGCGCCGCTGGATCCTCAGCCACGCCATCCTGGCGCCGCATTCGCACAACCTGCAGTCTTGGCTGGTCGACCTGAGCGTGCCGGGCCAGATCCTGCTGCGCTGCGACCTGCAGCGCCTGCTGCCCGAGACCGACCCGTACTCGCGACAGATCATGATGAGCCAGGGCACCTTCATTGAGCTGCTGGACATCGCGGCGCGCGAGCGCGGCCAGCGCGCCGAGATCACGCTCTTCCCGCTGGGCGTCTTCGGTGCCGAGCGGCCGGACGAGCGGCCGGTGGCGCTGATCCGGCTGGTCGGCGATACCGGCGTGGCCAAGGACCCGCTGTTCGCGCAGATCCTGATCC
>JBEIHU010000019.1:0-30751 GCA_040381175.1 Burkholderiaceae bacterium | reverse complement strand
CGTCGCTGTCCACGCGGTAGGTGCGGCCGGGGGCGATGACCCGCACTTCAGGCATAGGCGTTTCGCCCGCATGGCGCTGCGCATGCGCACGCGCATAACGCACCTGCATCGGGCTGGTGTGCGGGCGCAGGTTCAGCCAGCGCCCCTGGGCGTCCTTCATGTCCACGTAGAAGGTGTCCTGCATGGAACGCGCCGGGTGGTTCTCCGGGTTGTTCAACGCGGTGAAGCTCATCCAGTCGGTCTCGATCTCGGGGCCGTCGGCGACGTCGAAGCCCATCGACGCAAAGATGGCCTCGATGCGCATCATCGTGCGTGATACGGGATGCAACCCTCCGACGCCTGGATCTCGGCCGGGCAGCGAGACGTCAAGCGCCTCGGCCTGGAGTTGGGCCCGCAACTCGCCGGCGGCCAGCGCGTCGCGCCGCGCCTGCAGCAGCGCTTCGACCCGGCTCTTGGCCTGGTTGATGGCGGCGCCTCGGGTCTTCTTCTCGTCGACACTGAGCTTGGCCAGGCTCTTCAACGCCTCGGTCAGCTGGCCGGACTTGCCGAGGAACCGGGCCTTGGCGTTTTCCAGTTCGGCAGGCGAGGGAGCGGCCTCGAAGGCGGATTGCGCAGCCTGTACCAGCGTGTCCAGATCGTTCATGGCCATTTGCGGAAACACATGCGCTTGCGCTTGCGTTGCAGGCTCATATCGCGAAGCGATGCGAGGCCGCGAAGCGGCAGTTCGTAAACAAAGAAAATGGCCGCCCCTTGCGTGACGGCCATCGACTGCTAACCATTCACCGTGCGCCGTTCTCGGGAACGCACGGCGCTTCGAACATCAGCCGAGTTGGGCCTTCACCTTCGCGACAATGCTGCCGAAGGCAGCCGGGTCGTTGACGGCCAGGTCGGCCAGGACCTTGCGGTCGATGTCGATCTGCGCCTTCTTCAGGCCGGCCATGAACTTGCTGTAGGTGACCCCCAGCTCGCGCGATGCCGCGTTGATGCGGGCGATCCAGAGCTGGCGGAACACCCGCTTGCGGGTACGGCGATCGCGATAGGCATATTGCCCGGCCTTCATCACCGCCTGTTTGGCGATGCGGAAGACGTTCTTGCGGCGGCCGCGATAACCTTTGGCCAGGGCCAGGATCTTCTTGTGGCGGGCGTGTGCGGTGACTCCGCGTTTGACGCGAGGCATGTCTTTCTCCTTGGGTGCGCGTTGAGCCTTACAGACCCGCGAAAGGCATCATCTTGGCGATGCTGCCCAAGTTGGTGTCATGCACCTCCTTGACGCCGCGCAGGTGGCGCTTGCGGGTGGTGGACTTCTTCGTGAGGATGTGGCGCTTGAACGCCGCACCGCGCTTGACGGTACCCCCCGGACGCACGCGGAACCGCTTGGCCGCGCTCTTCTTGGTCTTCATCTTGGGCATTGCTGCTCCTTGCTTGATGTTGCCGTCAGCAGGCGACCGCGTGGACACGCGGTGCTTGTTTGCCTGCAGCAGCTTCTTGTCGCCACCGGGGTGACCAGACCCCGGCAACGAATTCCCTGAATCACTTTCTCTTGGGCGCCAGCACCATGATCATCTGGCGCCCTTCGAGCTTGGGCATGTGCTCCACCACCGACACATCGGCCAGCTCGTCGCGGATGCGCTCCAGCAGCCGCATGCCGATCTCCTGGTGGGTGATCTCGCGGCCGCGGTAGCGCAGCGTGACCTTGCCCTTGTCGCCGTCTTCGGCAATGAAGCGGCGAAGGTTGCGCATCTTGATGGCGTAGTCACCTTCGTCGGTGCCGGGCCGGAACTTGACCTCCTTGATCTCGATGACCTTCTGTTTCGCCTTGGCCTCGGCCGCCTTCTTCTGCTCCTGGTACTTGAACTTGCCGTAGTCCATCAACCGGCACACCGGAGGGTCGGCGGTGGCGGCGATCTCGACCAGATCGACGTCCTTGTCACCGGCCATCTGCAACGCGTCCATCAGGCTCACGATGCCGAGCGGCTCGTTGTCCACCCCGTTCAGACGCACCTGAGGCGCCATGATTTCCCGATTCAACCTGTGCTTGCGCTCCGCGTTCGGAGTGCGGCGGTCCATGAAGGTAGCGATAGTTCAAACCCCTTAACGCGGCGCCTAGGCAAGCGGCACCGCAAAAAACGACAAAGGCGCGCCGGCGTGTCAGACCTTGCGGTGAATGTCGTCGGCGAGCTTCATGGCGAAGTCGTCGAGCGGCATGACCCCAAGATCCAGGTTGCCCCGGGCGCGCACTGAAACGGTTCCGTTTGCCTTTTCCTTGTCGCCCACGACCAGGATGTACGGAACCTTTTGCATCGAATGCTCGCGGATTTTATACCCGATCTTGTCGGCCCGCAAATCGCTCCAAGCCCTAACTCCTTGTTTTTGCAGCGCTTTCACGACGTTGGCAGCGTAATCGGCGGTGTGTTCGCTGATGCTCGCCACCACCACCTGCAGCGGCGCCAGCCAGGCGGGCAAGGCGCCGGCATGCTGCTCGATCAGGATGCCGATGAAGCGCTCCAGGCTGCCGACGATGGCGCGGTGCAGCATCACCGGGTGTTTCCGACTGCTGTCTTCGTCCACGTAGACGGCATCCAGACGCTCGGCCATGCTGAAGTCAACCTGCATCGTGCCGCATTGCCATTCGCGGCCGATCGCGTCCTTCAGCGTGTACTCGATCTTGGGTCCATAGAAGGCGCCATCACCGGGCGCAAGCTGGAACCCACAACCCACGCGCGCCAGGCTCTGCTGCAGAGCTTCCTCGGCCTTGTCCCAGGCCTCGTCCGAGCCGATGCGCTGCGCAGGGCGCGTCGCCACCTTGTAGATGATGTCGTCGAAACCGAAGTCGCGGTACACCTTCTGGAGCAGTGCCGTGTAGGCCACGCACTCGTCCAGGATCATGTCCTCGGTGCAGAAGATGTGGCCGTCGTCCTGGGTGAAGCCGCGCACGCGCATGATGCCGTGCAGCCCGCCGGTGGGCTCGTTGCGATGGCATTGGCCGAATTCGCCATAGCGCAGCGGCAGGTCGCGGTAGCTCTTGATGCCCTGCTTGAAGATCAGGATGTGGCCCGGGCAGTTCATCGGCTTGAGCGCGTAGTCGCGCTTCTCGCTCTCGGTCGTGAACATGTGGTCGCGGTACTTGTCCCAGTGCCCGGTCTTCTCCCACAGCGTCTTGTCCAGGATCTGCGGACCCTTGACCTCCTGGTAGCCGTTGTCGCGGTAGACGGCACGCATGTACTGCTCGACCTGCTGCCACAGCGTCCAACCCTTGGGGTGCCAGAACACCGTGCCGGGACTGTGCTCGTCAATGTGGAACAGGTCGAGCTCGCGGCCGAGCTTGCGGTGGTCGCGCTTCTCGGCCTCCTCCAGCATCAGCAGGTACTGCTGCAGCTCGTCCTTGCTGGCCCAGGCCGTGCCGTAGATTCGTTGCAGCATCTCGTTGCGGTGGTCGCCGCGCCAGTAGGCTCCAGCCACCTTCATCAGCTTGAAGTGCTTCAGCCGCCCGGTGCTGGGCACATGCGGGCCGCGGCACAGGTCTTCGAAGCCGCCTTCGCGGTACAGCGACACGTCCTCGCCCGGCGGGATGCCGGCGATGATCTCGGCCTTGTACAGCTCGCACAGGCTCTTGAAGTGGGCCACCGCCTCGTCGCGCGGCAGCACTCGGCGCTGGACCTTCTCGTCCTTCTTCGCCAGCTCCGCCATGCGCACCTCGATCGCGCCCAAGTCCTCGGGCGTGAACGGCCGCTTGTAGGCAAAGTCGTAGTAGAAGCCGTTCTCGATCACCGGGCCGATGGTCACCTGCGCGTCGGGGAACAGTTCCTTCACCGCATAGGCCAGCAGGTGCGCCGTCGAATGGCGGATCACTTCCAGCCCTTCGGGACTCTTGTCCGTCAGAATGGCCAGCGCGGCATCGCCATCGATGCGATGGCTCAGGTCGACTAGCTGGCCGTCCACCTTGCCAGCCAGGGCCGACTTGGCCAGGCCGGGGCCGATGGCGGCGGCCACCTCGGCCACCGTCACCGGCTGCGCAAACTCCCGCTTCGAACCATCGGGCAGCGTGATCGCGATCATGGGGAACTCCGAAAAAGAAAAAGCGCGGTACAGGACCGCGCTTTGTTCGTGACAGTGAAGGGTTGTGCAGGCGTGAGGGCGCGGCCGATCAGGTTTCGGTGAAGAAGCCCTTAGTTCGCGGTGTCATAACCATGCTGCCTTTCCCGTCCTTGTAGTTTCTGGCTTGTCGGATTGTAACGGGCTCAGACCAGAGGCTCGGCCTCGATCGGCCGACCGCTGCCAACCAGGGCCGCAAACTCATCGGCCAGCCGCTGGCTTTCGGCCAGCGCCCGACTCCACGCGGCGATGCGACCGGCAGTGTCGTCGGCATAGGCCTTGAAGTCGCCGCGGTCCGGCAGCTTGGCGTTGGGCAGCGTCGCGATCCACTCAGGCCGCGGCGACAGCAGCACCACCCGATCCAGGTGCGCGGTGGCACGGTGACGGTGCTTCAGCGCCTTGTCCAGCCAGCCGGGAATCACCGTCTTCTGGAAATGCGGGTACAGCACCAGGCCCTCGGGCATCGATCCGTAGTCCAGGTGCAGGTGGTAGTCGGTGATACCGCCATCCCAGTAGGCGCCCGGCGGCGCACCGGGAATGTCGCGCACCGCATCGAGCCAGAACGGAATCGAACAACTGGCCAGGATGCTGGGCTGCAGGTTCAACGCGCTCAGCGGCACCTGCTGAGTGCGGTAGTCGTGCAGCTTCAGCGGCAGCGGCTCGCGCATGTCGGAAAACACCACGCGCTCCAGCCAGCCTCCCATGGCCTTGCGGCTGACGGTGTTGGCCACGAAGGCGCCCGCATAGCCCAGCGGCATGCGCAGCCCGCCCTGGCGCCGCAGCACATGACGGCCGCGGCTGGTGAAGACATGCAGCCGGTAGCGCGGGTGCGCCAGCACCTCGGTCACGCGCTGCTCGAAGCGTTCCTTCAGCTTGGCGCCAAACACCTCGCTGACATGGCGCGGCGCCGGAGGCTTGCCCGACGCGTGCTCGTAGCGCTGGTGGATGTAGTCCTGGGCCATCTGCTCGAGCTGCGCCGCGGGCTGGTCCAGGCAGGCGGTGGCCATGCGCCAGGCACCGATCGACGCGCCCAGCAGGTGCACAGGCTGCGTGCTCCCGCGCAGCCAGTCTGCGAAGACAAAGCAGTCGAGCGGGTTCAGGATCAGGCCCTTCGCACCGCCGGCCGCCGCTGGAATGATGCGCACGTCGGCGGGCCGCAGGCCGCTTTCGCGCAATGCCCTCAGCGCCGTGGCGCCGGCGTGGATCTGCAAAGCCCTCATAGCCGGCGACTGTAAGCGCTACGATGTGGTGATGAGTCAAACCCATCATGACCATGAGCACAGCGAACTCGACGAGATGACGCTTCGCGTACGCGCCCTGGAGACGGTGCTGGCGCACAAGGGCTACATCGACCCAGCCGCGCTGGACCTGCTGATCGACACCTACCAGACGAAGATCGGCCCGCGCAACGGCGCCCGCGTTGTCGCCCGCGCGTGGGCCGATCCGGCCTTTCGCGACTGGCTGCTGCGCGACGGCACCGCGGCCATCGACTCGCTGGGCTACAGCGGCCGCCAGGGCGAGCACATGGTGGTGCTGGCCAACACGCCGCAACGCCATCACATGGTGGTGTGCACGCTGTGCAGCTGCTACCCCTGGCCGGTGCTCGGCCTGCCGCCCACCTGGTACAAGAGCGCGCCCTACCGCTCCCGGGCGGTGAGGGACCCGCGCGGCGTGCTCGCCGACTTTGGCGTGACGCTGCCCGAAACCACCGAGATCCGCGTCGTCGATTCCACCGCCGAGGTGCGCTACTTGGTGCTACCGATGCGCCCGGGCGGCACCGGGGACTTCAGCGAGGCGCAGCTGGCCGCGCTGGTGACCCGCGATTCGATGATCGGCACCGGGTTGCCTCTGGAGCCCGCGCGATGAGCTACCACAGCCATGCCGACCTGGGCGGCCGGCTGAACACCGAGCGCGTGCGTCCCGAGCCCGAGACCGAACTGTTCGACGCCGACTGGGAGCCACGCGCGCTGGCGCTGACGCTGGCCATGGGCGCCACTGGCAGCTGGAACATCGACATGAGCCGCGCGGCGCGCGAGACGCTGCCCGACTATGCGCAGTCCAGCTACTACCGCATCTGGATCGGCGCGCTGGAAAAGCTGCTGGCCGAGCGCGGTCTGGCATCGGCAGACGAACTGCAGGCCGGCCGCGCGCTGCAGCCGCCTGCGCCGGTGGCGCGGGTGCTGCGGGCCGATGCGGTGCAGGCGGTGCTGGCCAAGGGCTCGCAGACCGAGCGCCCAGCCACCGCGCCGGCGCGTTTCCAGGTGGGCCATGCCGTGCGCACCCGCCTGCAGCGCGCTGACCACCACACCCGGCTGCCCGGCTATGCCCACGGCAAGAAAGGCGTGATCGAGAGCGTGCAAGGCATGCATGTCTTCGCCGACGCCCATGCACAGGGTCTGGGCGAACGGCCGCAATGGCTGTACCGCGTGGCCTTCAGCGGCCGCGAGCTGTGGGGCGACGATGCAGCGCCGGGGCTCAGCGTGGCCCTCGATGCATGGGAAAGCTACCTGGAACCGGCCACATGACGCAGCAGCTGCTGCTGCCCGGCATGCCACAGGACGGCGGCGAGCCGGTGTTCGGCGAACCCTGGCAAGCGCAGGTCTTTGCCATGACGCTGGCGCTGCACCAGCGCGGCCTCTTCAGCTGGCCCGAATGGGCCGAGGCGCTGTCGCGGCAGATCACGGCCGCGCAGGCCGCCGGTGATGCCGACCTGGGCGACACCTACTACCACCATTGGCTGGCGACGCTGGAAGCGCTGGTGACCGCCAAGGGCGCCAGCTCTCCGAATGAACTGGCCCGCACCCGCGCGGCCTGGGACCGTGCGGCGGATCGCACGCCGCACGGCCAGCCGATCGAACTTCGGCCTGAGGATTTCTCAGCGTCCTGAACCCAGCTTCGCGAAGGCCTCGGCCATGGCCGAGCCGGCCTGCGCGGGCGCCGGTCGCAGCCTTTTGCCACGGACGGCCAGCCTCGAGCGCGCATCGCTTACCAAGCGGGGGCCAGCCGGCTGAAGTGCACCAGCCCGACCTGGTGCACGCCCAGGTCGACGAAGGCGCCGAAGGCGGTCAGGTTGCTGACCGTGCCCACCGGCAACATGCAGGGCTTTTCCGGCTCGACCAGGAGGTCTTTGGCGGTAACGGCGCCAAAGCGCTCTTCGGCAAAGACTCCAGGCTGCAGCGGCTTGAGCGCGTCCGACACGCCCATCAGCCACTCGATGGGCCGGCCGGTGGAGGCGATCATCCTCTGCACGAGCGCATGGGCCTAGGGGGCGCACGCCGGTCCTGTACAGCGGGTTGTCGGCGCCGCAAACAGGCAGGAAGCCAGCCGCCTGCTCGAGGGTTCCGGACCCCAGCACGGCCACGTCGAGCCGCCGCGAGCAGTTGCGGAAGGCGTTCGAGCCACGCCAGCGCACGATGCTGGCGGCCACTGCAGGTGTCAGCCCGATACCCGCACCGGCAGCGGCGCCGAGGCGGTGTTCAGGCCCACGCTCACCGCATTGACGCAGTCTTTCACCACCGCATCAGGCCGCCGCGCCAAAGCACGGGGGTCGAGGTCGTGCCGGCACTGGCCGACGCCGTTGCTTTTCGGGTCGATCTTCACCAGCTCGGCCGACCAAGTCGTCGGCGCCATGGCCGGCATGGCGCCACCACGGGTGCCGGGCGATGCGGCCTTCGGCGGCGGACACTCTGGCCGTTCCGTCCCCGCCGGGTGGCGCCAGGCTCACTTGCAGGATGTCCAGCGCGCGGGCGCGCAACGCCGCAAGCGCGTGGTGCGACGGCACGCCGCGGATCGCGTCGTCCAGATCGAAGCAATCGCGGAACTTGGCCATCTCGGGAATGTTCCTGTCCTTTTCCGGCGCCAACCGCGCGCACAGCCGGCCTTCGGCCTACAGCCAGCCGCGCAGGCGGCCCACCAGCACGGCGTCTTCGGCACAGCGCTCGGACAGGACGTTGCGCATGCCATCCAGCACGGCAGGCAGGTCGGCGAAGCCATCTTGGGCATTGACGAAGACCGTGACCTGGGCCATCGGATCCAGCGCCAGGCAGGCTGCCAGCTGGTCAGCCAGCGGCTCGATGCCGGCCTCGCGTGCGATCAGCCCCTTGCTTCGGCGCCTGGGTCATCGAAGAGGCCCGCCCCAAGGCCCGCGCTTGGCGCGACCAGGGCTTGCCCGTGCGCGTGGCCATCAACCTGTCGGCGCACCGCCTGCGCCAGCGCGCCCTGCCGCAGCGCATCGCTGCAGCGCCGCAGACGCGCAGGATGAACCCCGACCGGCTGACCCGGGAAATCATCGAATCGGCAGCCATGGAGGACACCGAGGCCACCTTGCCCTGCGGAAGCTGCAATGCGACAAGCTGCAAGGCCTCCTGTTTGCCAAGCCGATGTCGACCGAGGTCCTGGGACTGTGAGCCATCGCCGACGAAAGCCCGCGCGCCATCCGGTTCAGCGAATTGCTGTTCCAGGGCACGCACTACATGGTGCTCCAGGGTCTGTTCAAACCTCGCAGGCGGCAAGCTGCGCGTCGATCTCGGCGCTTGTCGGCTGCGCCTGCTGAGCTCCTTGGCGGGTGCAGGCCAGCGCGCCGGCCACGACCGCGCGCGACAGCGATTCGCGCAGCCCGCGCCCTTCGCATTGCGCCGCCGCAAACACGCCGGCGAAGGTGTCCCCGGCGCCGGTGGTGTCCACCACCGTCACGGCGTGCGCGGGAAGCTGCAACGTCGCACCGCCCGAGCGTGCGGCCACGCCGCGCGCGCCCAGCGTCAGCACGGCGGTCAGCGCATGCCGGTCGGCCATCTCGCACAGCCAGTCCATCGGCCCGCCTTGGGTGATGCCGCACGAGGCCGCACTGCGCTGCAATTCGTGCGCGTTGACGATCAGCACGTCCAGCGCCTGCAGCAGCCGGGGCGACAGGTCCTGCGCCGGCGCGTTGTTCAGCATCGTGGTCAGGCCCAGCCGGCAGGCGCGTTCGAGCAGCGCGAGGTTTTGCGACGCATCGGTCTCCCGCTGCAGCAACAGAACGCGGCTGGCACGCAGCTGCGCATCGGACACGGCGTCGTGGCGCAGCGCCAGATTGACCCCGGGGGCGACCAGGATCTGGTTCTCGCCGCCGGCATCCACGCCGATGCTGGCCAGCCCTGTGGCACCGCCCAGGCGCTGCACGGCGCCAAGGCCGACACCAGTCTGGCGCAGGCATTGCAGGGCGGGCTCGGCAAAGGCATCGTCGCCAACGGCACCGACCAGCTGCGTGGCCATCCCGTAGCGTTGCGCGGCATGTGCCTGGTTCGCGCCCTTGCCGCCGGGCGAGACCAGCAGCTGCTCGCACGGCAACGTCTCGCCGGGGCCGGGCAGCCGCTGGCAGCGGAACGACAGGTCCAGGTTGATCGAGCCGAAGACCAGCAGCATGCCGCTTCCCTTCAGCGTTGGCCCGGCCAGTCGCGCGCAGCCTCGCCGGCAGCCCAGCCGCTGGCAAAGCAGGCGCTGAGCAGGTAGCCGCCGGTGGGTGCTTCCCAGTCGAGCATTTCGCCGGCGCAGAACACGCCGGGTGCGCAGCGCAGCATCAATCCGGCGTCCAGTGCTTCGAAACCGACGCCGCCAGCCGTGCTGATGGCCTCGTCGATGGGTCGGGGCGCACGCAGCACCAGCGGCAGGGCCTTGATCTGCCCGGCCAGCCGTGAGGCGTCGGCCAGCGCCGGCTTGTCCAGCAATTCATGCAGCAGCGCCGCCTTCACCCCGGCAAGCCCCAGCCGCGTCCTCAGGTGAGTGGACAGCGAACGGCTGCCGCGCGGGTGGGCCAGTGCCGCCTGCACCCACGCCAGGCTGCGTGCCGGCAGCAGGTCCAGGTACAGCGTGGCCCGGCCGTCGGCATCGATGGCGTCGCGCAGGCGCGACGACGCGGCATAGACCAGGCTGCCCTCGACGCCGTAGTGCGTGACGACGAACTCGCCGGCCTGGCGCCAGACCGGGCCCGTGACGTCACGCCATTCGACGGCCACCGACTTGAGCGCCTGGCCGGCACAGCGCGAACGAAAGTGTTCGCTCCAGCCTGCGTCGCCGCGATGCGCGGCACCGGCTACCTCGAAGCCGCAGTTCGATGGCCGCAGCGGCGCCACCGGCACGGCACGCGCCTGAAGCCACGGCACCCAGGCGCCGTCCGAGCCCAGCCGCGACCAGCTGGCGCCTCCGAGGGCCAGCACCACCACGCCCGCGCGCACCAGCGCCTCGCCCTGCGGCGTATCGAAGCGCAGCGCGATGGCGCCTTGCGCCACGTCGGCAAAGCCGAGGCACCGATGCCGCATGTGGAACTGCACTCCCTGGGCACGCAGCCGGTTCAGCCAGGCGCGCAGCAGCGGCGCGGCCTTCATGTCCGTGGGAAAGACGCGGCCGGAGCTGCCGACGAAGCTGTCGATGCCCAGGCCGGCGGCCCAGTCGCGCAAGGCCTGGGGGTCGAAGCGGCGCAGCAGCGCCTCGAGTACAACGCGACGAGCCCCGTAGCGCGCGACGAAGGCGTTGAAGTCCTCGGAGTGCGTCAAGTTCAAGCCGCCCTTGCCGGCCAGCAGGAACTTGCGGCCGACCGAGCGCATCGCGTCGTACAGGTGGACTTCGCCGCCGGCCGCAGCCAGCCGCTCGGCCGCCATCAGCCCGGCCGGCCCGCCGCCTACCACCACGGCCGGCAAGGCCGCGCTCACGGCCAAGGCCTGCGCATGAACATGCGGCCGACTTTAAGCCAGGCGGTCGCGACGCCCCGCGGCGGGTCCTCCGCGCGCTCAGTCCGCCGCGCGCAGCGCCGCGCGCAGGCTGGCGCCGATCTCGGGCTTGTGGGCGAAGGGGTCGGTGGGGTTGCGGATTCGCACCACGTCCTCCAGGCGGGTCTGTACCGACGCCAACGCCTGCGGGTGGCTGTAGATGTAGAAGCGCTGCTCGCGCAAGGCGTCGAACACATACTGCGCCACCATCGCCGCCGACACCTTGCCGCTGCCCACGGCCTTGTCGCTCATCTCCTGGCCAATCCGCTGGCTGCGGGTGGGCTGGGCCACCGGCAGCCCGGCCGGACGGTTGCGCTCGCTGCGGGTGATGCCGGTGGTGACGAAGAATGGGCACAGCACCGAGGCCGTGACCTGATCGGTCACCAGGCGCAGGTCCTGGTACAGCGTCTCGCTCATCGACACCACCGCATGCTTGCTGACGTTGTACACGCCCATGTTCGGCGGGTTCAGCAGCCCGGCCATCGACGCGGTGTTGACGACATGACCTTCGTAGGCCGGGTCGCGGCGGGCGGCCTCCAGCATCATGGGCGTGAAGCTGCGGATGCCGTGCACCACGCCCATCAGGTTGACGCCCAGCACCCAGTCCCAGTCGGCCAGCGTGTTCTCCCAGATCAGCCCGCCGACGCCGACGCCGGCATTGTTGAAGACGAAGCTGGGCGCACCGAAGCGGGCGAGCGTGGCCGCTGCCAGCGCCTCGACCTCGGCCGCCTTCGACACGTCCAGCCGGAACGGCAGCACCGCCGCGCCCGTGGCGCCGATTTCAGCGGCCGCGCGCTCCAGCGCGTCGGGCTGCACATCGGCCATGACCAGGTTCATGCCCTGGCGTGCGGCCATGCGCGCGGTCTCGAGCCCGAAGCCGGACGCAGCGCCGGTGATCACCGCCGTGCGGCCCTTGAAATGCTTCATGTCCTGTCTGCCTTGATCTGGAAACCGAACCGGGGGAAGTGCACATGCACCGTGCCGGCGCGTGGATCGCTGCGGCGCAGGACCGACTCCTGAGCGCTCAAGCCTGCCAGGCTGCCGACCACCGGATCGACGCCATAGTCGGTGGCCGCCACGCTGACCGTCTGTCCGGCCTCGAAGCCCAGGCCGGCTTCGACAGCGGTGGGCGCATGCGCAACTGCTGCCCAGGCCACGGCCAGCGCGTCGGAGCTGCTCATCACAGCACTGGTGTGGTGGCCAATGGCCAGCAACCGGTCCAGCCAGGGGCCCAGGGGCGGATAGTTGTCCAGCAGGTGGGCCACCGGCCGCGCCATGCGGATGAACCACAGGCAGTGGCCGACCGAGAAGTCCGCGATGCACGGCGCCGCGCCGAACAGCCACGGACCACCCCGCTGCAGCTGAGCGGCCAGGGCCGACAGGTGCTGCCGCAGCTGCACGGTCGCATCGGCCAGGGTCGGCCGCGGCGCATGGGCCCGCATGGCGGCCCGGTCGGCGGCAAAGGCCTTGAGCACCTCGGGCGGCTGCGGGCCCAGGATCGCCGCCGCACCCGCGGGCTGCATAGCCCAGCTGACGGCGACGGCGAACAGGCTGCTGTCGGCCCACTGGGCCAGCGGCACGGCCAGCGGGGCCTGCGCCGGGTACAGCGTGGGGCTGGGCTGGCGCGCTTCGAGCACGCGGGCGATCAGCGCGGTGTCGCAGTACACGTCGGCGCCAATCTGCAGTACCGGCGTCTTGCGGTAGCCGCCGGTCAGCGCCACCACGTCGGGCTTGGGCATCACCGGCGGGATGATCACCGAGCGCCAGGGCAGCTGTTTGTAGCCCAGCATCAGCCGCACCTTTTCGGCAAAGGGCGACATTGGATAGTGGTGCAGGATCAGTTCGCTCATCACAGGTCCTTCAGTGGAATAAGGGCATCGCACGCCGGAGGATCGCGTCGACGTCCGAGCCGGCCGGCAGCAGGCCGAAGACATCGGCCGCGCCGTCCAGGCGCGTGGCGCAGAAGGCCGAGAACACCGCCGGCGAACCGCGCTGCAGCAGCGCCGCCTGCAGCAGCAACGCGATGTCGCGCGCCAGGCGCCGCGCCTGTGCCTCGTCGGCCAGCATCGCGATGCCGCTCAGCGCCCGTTCGGCCGCCCGGTCGAGCGCCGGATGCGCGCCGCGTACCGGCGCGATCTCCTGCTGCAGCGCCGCGGCCACGTCGCGGCCGCGCAGCACGCGCAGCAGGTCCAGCGCCATGATGTTGCCGGCTCCTTCCCAGATGCTGTTCAGCGGCATCTCGCGGTAGATGCGCGCCATCACGCCCTCGCCCTGCTCCTCGACGTAGCCGTTGCCGCCCAGGCATTCCATTGCTTCCTGCGCGAAGTGGCTGCCGCGCTTGCAGACCCAGAACTTGGCGACCGGCGTCAGCAGCCGGCGCATCAGCTCCTCATGCGCATCGCGCCCGTTCTCGCTGCGGTCCACGGCGCGGGCCAGCCGCATGGCCAGCGCGGTGGCGGCTTCGCTTTCCAGCGCCAGGTCGGCGAGCACGTTCTTCATCATCGGCTGCTCGACAAGGCGCTTGCCGAAGGCCTGGCGCTGCGCCGTGTGGTGCATGGCAAGCGAAAGCGCCTGACGCATCAGCCCGGCAGTGCCCAGCGCGCAGTCCAGTCGGGTGATGGTGCCCATGGCCAGGATCTGCGGCACGCCGCGGCCTTCCTCGCCCACCAGCCAGGCCGTGGCGCCTTCGAACTCCACTTCGGAACTGGCATTGGCATGGTTGCCCAGCTTGTGCTTCAGCCGCTGGATGCGCAGCGCGTTGACGCTGCCGTCGGGCAGCAGCCGGGGCAGGAAGAAACAACTCAGGCCCGCGGCGGTGCGCGCCAGCACCAGGAAGGCATCGCACATCGGCGCCGACATGAACCACTTGTGGCCGGTGAGGCGGTAGCGCCGGCCCCAGGCGTCGTCGGCCTCGAACTCGGCACCGGTGGTGTTGGCGCGCACGTCCGAGCCGCCCTGCTTCTCGGTCATGCCCATGCCCATCGTCACCGCGGTCTTCTGCGCGAAGGGCAGGAAGCGCGCGTCGTACTCCGTGCTCGCCATCCTGGGCAGCCAGTCCAGGAACAGCGCCGGCATCACGCGCAGTGCTGGCGTGACGGCATAGCTCATCGACACCGGGCACAGGATCGACGGCTCCAGTTCGGTGAAGAGCATGAAGGCCGCCGCGCGCTCGACGTGGCCGCCCGCACCTTCGGTCCAGGGCGTAGCATGCAACCGGTGGCGCAGCGCGCTGGCCATCAACGCGTGGTAGCCGGGATGGAACTCCACCTGGTCGATGCGGTGGCCGAAACGGTCGTGCGCGTGCAGCAACGGCGGATGGAAGTTGGCCAGCCGCGCATGCTGCTGCATGCCTGCGCTGCCAGCCTCGGCCCCCAGCGCCTCGAAGCGCGCGCGGTCGTAGCCCGGGTGATGCCAATCCAGGGCCTCCTGCAGCGGCAGGTTCAGCTGGAACAGGTTGGCATCGGCCAGCGGCGAGGCCTGGTTGAAGACCTCGTGGGTGTTGCTCATGACGGTCTCCATAGCATCTCGACATGCGCAATCGCGTCCTCGAGGTATTCGTCGGATGTGGCCTCGAAGCCCAGCTCGGCATAGAAGCGGCGAAGCCGCGCCTGGGCGCTGATGCGGATGCCCTGCCCTGGCCACTGCGCCACGCAGCGCGCCAGCCCCTCGCGCATCAGCGCGCGGCCGAGCCCTGCGCCACGCGCCTCGGGCGCGGTGATCACGCGGCCGATCGACGGCTCGGCGTACTTGACGCCCGGATCGACGGCGCGCAGGTAGGCCTGCAGCACACCCTGGGCGTCACGGCCCTGCAGGTGCCAGCTGCGGGCATCGACGCCGTCCGGGTCGAGATACGGGCCCTGCTCGAGAATGAACACGCGGCAGCGCAGCGCCAGCACGTCGTACAGGCCCTGCACACCCAACTCCTCGAAGCGCGTCCAGGCCCAGTGCATCGCCGCCGCCTCAGATCAGCTTGACCAGCTGCTTGCCGAAGTTGCGGCCCTTGAGCAGACCGATGAAGGCCTCGGGCGCGGCCTCGATGCCTATCGCCACGGTCTCACGGTACCTCAGCTTGCCGCTGGCGACGCCCATGCCCAGCTCCTTCAGCGCCTGCGGCCAGTGCTGCATGTGCTCGCTGACGATGAAGCCCTGCACCTTCATGCGGTTCACCAGGATCAGCTGCGGCGCGGCCATCGGGATCGGCTGGCCGTTGTAGCCGGCGATCATGCCGCACATGGCGATGCGCGAGAAGGCATTGGCGCGCAGCATCACCGCGTCGAGGATCATGCCGCCGACGTTCTCGAAGTAGCCGTCGATGCCCTTCGGGCAAGCGTCCTTCAGCGCCGCGGACAGCGACTTCAGGTCCGGGTGCTGGCGGTAGTCGATGCAGGCGTCGAAGCCGAACTCGTCGGTCACAGCCTTGCACTTGTCGGGCCCGCCGGCCAGGCCGACAACGCGGCAGCCCTGGGCCTTGGCAAGCTGGCCGACCACCGCGCCCACCGCGCCGCTGGCGGCGCTGACCACCACCGTTTCGCCGGCCTTGGGCTCGATGATGGTCTTCAACCCGACCCAAGCGGTGACGCCGGGCATGCCCACCGCGCCCAGGTAGGCCGACAGCGGCACGTGCGCGGTGTCGACCTTGCGCATCATGGCCTGAGCCTGCGGATCGGCCAGGTGGTATTGCTGCCAGCCGCCGGGGCCGACCACCTTGTCGCCCGGCTGGAACGCGGCACTCCTCGAGGCCACCACCTCGCCGACCGTGCCGCCTTGCATCACCGCGTTCACCGGCTGAGGCTGGGCGTAGCTCTTGCCCTCGTTCATGCGTCCGCGCATGTACGGGTCCAGGCTCATGAAATGGTTGCGCACGAGCACCTGGCCGTCCTGCAGCTCGGGCAGCGGTGCCTCGACCAGCTTGAAGTTGTCGGGCGTGGGCTCGCCGCTCGGGCGCGACACCAGATGCCATTGCTTGTTCATCGTCGTCATGGAATGTCCTAGTCAGAAGCGTCGGGAGAGTGGATGCGTCGGCTGCCCACCGGCAGGCCCGACAGGAACTTGAAGGTGCCGGTGGCATGGGCCAGGCGGTCGCCAGCGGTGTTGAAGACTGTGCCCTCGCAGAAGGCCAGCGCCGCACTGCGGTGCAGCAGCCGGCCGACGCAG
Organism: Burkholderiaceae bacterium; assembly: GCA_040381175.1. Taxonomy (GTDB): domain Bacteria; phylum Pseudomonadota; class Gammaproteobacteria; order Burkholderiales; family Burkholderiaceae_C; genus Rubrivivax. The sequence goes on along the minus strand of JBEIHU010000019.1, from coordinate 14,765 downwards.
GTGATCCGGCCCTGCGCCGGGCGCATGAAGGTGGTCTTCATCTCGATGGTGACCACGCCTCGCGGGTCGGGGCCTTCCTCTGGCGTGCGCGGCACGCGCGTGGCATGCGCCATGGCCACGTCGAGCAGCGTCATCACCACGCCGCCGTGGGCCACGTGCCAGGAGTTGTTCAGCTCGTCGCGCAGTTCCAGCGCGACTTCGCTCTCGCCCTGCTCGAAGCGCAGCAGTTCCGCACCCAGCAGGTGGATGAAGGGAATGTGGCGCGCGAACTGCATCGAGCCTCAACCCCCGCCATGCACGCAGCTGACGCCGCCGTCCACCGCCAGGATCTGCCCGGTGATGTGCTTGCCCGCGGCCGAGGCAAACAGCAAGGCCGCGCCCTTGAGGTCGTCATCGTCGCCAATACGCTTCAGCGGCGCCTGCGCGGCCAGCCTGTCGGTGCCGAACTCGGCGATCACGCCCTTGGTCATCTTGCTCGGGAAAAAGCCCGGCGCCAGTGCATTGACCGTGATGCCGTAGGCGCCCCATTCGCCGGCCAGCGTGCGCGTGAAGTTGACCACTGCGCCCTTGCTGGTGCCGTAGGCAATGAACTTGACGTCGGACGAGCCGCCCAGGCCGGCGATCGAGGCGATGTTGATGATGCGGCCGTAGCGTCGCGGGATCATGCTGGCCCGGCCCACCGCCTGGCTCATCAGGAAGATGCTGCGGATATTCAGGTTCATCACCTTGTCCCAGGCTTGCAGGGGGTAGTCCTCGGCCGGCGCGCCCCAGGTCGCACCGGCGTTGTTGACCAGGATGTCCACCTGCCCCAGCCGGCGCATCGCCTCGTCACAGACTTTCTGGATCTGCTCCGGGTCGCTGGCGTCGGCCGCCAGCCAGTGCACCTCGATGCCCTTGGCCTTCAGGTGCGCGGCCGCCTCCTCCAGGTCAGCCGCCTTGCGCGAACTGAGCAGGACGCGCGCGCCGGCCTCGCCCAGGCTTTCGGCGATCTGCAGCCCCAGGCCGCGCGAGCCGCCAGTGACGATGGCGGTCCTGCCGCTGAGGTCGAAGAGTTTCTGCACCGGTGTGCTCATGGCCTGTCCTTCGCGGTCTTGATGTTGAGGGTCATTGGCTGCGGCGCGAGCGCACCCAGATCAGGATCGCAGCGATGGCGATCAACGACGAGCCGAAGATCACCAGCGTCCAGCCGGCCGCTGCCGCGTGCCCAAGGTACCAGATACCCAGCCCGGCGACGAACATGCCGGCGTAGATCAGCACCCAGATCAGCTTGTCGAGGGTCTCGTTGCTCATGCTCAAAACCACGCGTCGCGCATCTCGCGGCACACCGCCTGGCGCGCCGCCACCGGCAGCAGCCAGGCGTCGACCTTGGGCAGCTCGTAGGCAAAGAAGTAGCGCATGGCGGCAAGGCGGCCACGGTCGGCAGGCTCGTCGCCGCGTCCTTCGGCCAGCCGCGCGCGGCACACCGCGGCCAGGTCCAGCCACAGCCAGGCCAGCACCACATGACCGAAGGCCTGCAGGTAGGGCGTGGCATTGGCCAGGGCTTCGTAGGGCAGACCGTTGCTCCAGGCAGCCAGGGTGGCCGATTCCAGCGTCTGCAGCGCCGACTGCAGCTGCCGCGCGGGCGCGGCCAGCGCCTCGTGAGGCAGCGCCGCGAGGGCCGTCGCCTGCATGCGCGCGGCCAGCAGCCTGAAGGCCGCGCCGTCGTGCATCAGCACCTTGCGGCCCAGCAGGTCCAGCGCCTGGATGCCGTGCGTGCCCTCGTGGATCATGTTCAGGCGGTTGTCGCGCCAGTACTGCTCCACCGGGAAATCGCGGGTGTAGCCGTAGCCCCCGTGCACCTGGATGGCCAGGCTGTTGGCCTCCAGGCACCATTCGCTGGGCCAGCTCTTGGCGATCGGCGTCAGCACATCCAGAAGCAGGCTGGCATCGCGCGCGCTGCGCTCGTCGCCGGTGTGCAGCTCGTCGACCAGCCGCGCGCAATACAGCGCCAGCGCCAGCCCGCCTTCGGCATAACTCTTCTGCGCCAGCAGCATGCGCCGCACGTCGGCGTGCTCGATGATCGGCACCTGCGGCCGCGCGGCGTCCTTGCCGCCCACGCCCATCGGCCGGCCCTGGGGCCGGTTGCGCGCGTAGTCCAGGCTGGCCTCGTAACCGGCCATGCCGAGCATCACCGCGCCCAGGCCGACGCCGATGCGCGCCTCGTTCATCATGTGGAACATGCAGCGCAGGCCCTCGCCCGGCGCGCCCACGCGGTAGCCGATGGCGCCAGCCGCGCCGCGCGGGGCGAAGCGGCCTTCGCCGAAGTTCAGCAGCGTGTTGGTGGTGCCGCGGTAGCCGAGCTTGTGGTTCAGGCCGGCCAGCGCGACGTCATTGCGCTCACCGGTCAGGCGGCCTTCGGCATCGAGCAGCTTCTTGGGCACGATGAACAGCGAGATGCCCTTGGTGCCGGGCACGGTGCGGCTCTGTTCGTCGGCGATCTTCGCCAGCACCAGGTGCACGATGTTCTCGGTGAGCTCGTGCTCGCCGGCCGAAATCCACATCTTGTGGCCGCGCAGCCGGTAGCGCGGGCCCAGCGGGTCGGCTTCGAAGTCGCCACCATCCGGCACGGCGCGCGTGGCCACGTCGCTCAAGGACGAGCCGGCCTGCGGCTCGCTCAGGCACATGGTGCCGAACCAGCGGCCGGCGAATTCGTTTTTCGCGAACACCTCGCGCTGCCGCGGCGTGCCGTGCGCCATCAGCAGGTTGGCATTGCCGCTGGTCAGCAGCGCATAGCCGGTCATCGCGATGCTGGCCTTGTGGAAGAAGGCGTTGGCGGCCATCTCCACCACGCAGGGCAGTTGCATGCCGCCGAACTCATGGTCCTGTGCGGCGGCCAGCATGCCCGATTCGGCATAGGCGCGCACCGCGTCGACGGTGGCTGCCGGCAGGTGCACGCGCTCGCCGTCGAAATGCGGCTCCTCGGTATCGGCCAGGCGGTTGAAGGGCGCGAACTTGTCGCGCGCGATGCGTTCGCAGGTGTCCAGCACGGAAGCGAAGGTCTCGGCCGAATGGTCGGCGAAACGCGGGCGCTGCGTCAGCTCGGCCAGCTCGAGCCAGTCGTTCAGCAGGAAGTCCAGGGTCTGTCGCATGGCGCGGTAGGAGTGACCGCGGTGCCAGACGGGCCTGCACGGCCACTGGTCCGCGGAAGGTTCAGTACAGCCCGAAGTGGCGCAGCGCGGCCTCGGCGATGGGCCCGCCGTGCTCCTGCACGAAATGGCCGCCTTCTGCCACCTCCATCGGCTCGGGGCAGCCGCGGATCAGCGGGCGCAGCGCCCGCATCACCGGCGGGCCCAGCACCGGATCCTTCATGCCGATAGCCATGAAGCTGTCGCCCTGCCATTGCGTGCTCCAGAAGCGCGCGGCTTGGCGGCTGATCTCGGCGCCGGGCGCTTCGGCACCGTCAGGCACCAGGTTGGGGAAGCGACGCACGCCGGCCTTGTGGCGCACGTCGGGGAACGGCGCGTCGTAAGCCGCGGCCTCGGCCGGCATCAACTCCGGGTTGCCGCGCTGGAACAGCCGGCCGATGGCCATGTCGGGCTGGCCGTTGCTGTAGGCGCGCCATTGCCGGAAGCCGTCGCCCACCTCGCCCAGGCCGAGCACAGTGTTCATCACCAGCAGCCGGGTATAGCGCTCGGGCTGCTGCAGCGGCAGCGTCAGCCCAAGAATGCCGCCCCAGTCCTGCACCACCAGCAGCACGTTGCGCAGGTCCATCGTTTCGACAAAGCGCAGCAGCACCTGGCGATGCTGGTCGAAGGTGTACCAGGCCTCGTCCTGCGGCTTGTCCGAGCGGCCGAAGCCGATCAGGTCCGGCGCCACCACCCGCAGGCCCGCGGCAGCGAACACCGGAATCATCTTGCGGTACAGGTAGCTCCAGCTGGGCTGGCCGTGCAGGCAAAGCGCGGTGACGGCCGCATCTCGCGGGCCTTCGTCCACGTAATGCAGGCGCAGCCCGTCCAGTTGCAGGTATTTCGGCGCATAGGGCCAGCCCGGCAGGCCGGCGAAGCGCTCATCGGATGTGCGCAGCACGTTCATGCGCGCAGGCAGGTCAGAGCACCTCGAACACGCCGGCGGCACCCATGCCGCCGCCCACGCACATGGTCACCACCACGCGCTTGGCACCGCGACGCTTGCCTTCGATCAGCGCGTGGCCGGTCAGGCGCTGTCCGCTCAGGCCGTAGGGGTGGCCCACCGCGATGGCGCCACCGTTGACGTTGAGCCGGTCCATCGGGATGCTCAAGCGGTCGGCGCAATACAGCACCTGCACAGCGAAAGCCTCGTTCAACTCCCACAGGTCGATGTCCTCGACATCCAGACCCAGGCGCTTCAGCACCTTGGGCACCGCATAGACCGGGCCGATGCCCATTTCGTCGGGCTCGCAGCCGCCCACCGCGAAGCCGAGAAAGCGGCCCAGCGGCTTGAGGTTCTTCTGCTGCGCGTAGGTGTCGCTGACCAGCACGCAGGCGCCGGCGCCGTCGCTGAACTGGCTGGCATTGCCGGCCGTCACCACACCGCCGGGGATCGCCGGGCGGATGCCCTTGATGCTGTCCACCGTGGTGCCTGGGCGCAGGCCTTCATCGGCGTTGATGGTCACCTCCTTCGTGCGCAGGCCCAGCTGCGCATCGGCCACGCCGGCGGTCACCGTGCAGGCGATCATCTCGTCCCTGAACTTGCCGGCCTCCTGCGCGGCGCAGGCCTTCTGCTGGCTGGCGGCGCCGTACTCGTCCATGCGCTCCTTCGGGATGCCGTAGCGCTTGGCCACGTTCTCGGCCGTCTCGAGCATGCTCATGTAGATGGCTGGCTTGTTTCCCTTCAGCCAGCTGTCGGCGAGCATGTGCTTGTTCATTTCCTGCTGGACGCAGGAGATGCTCTCCAGCCCGCCGGCCACCAGCAGGTCGCTCTCGCCCGCGATGATGCGTTGCGCAGCCATCGCGATGGTCTGCAGGCCGCTGGAGCAGAAGCGGTTGACGGTGGCGCCGCTCACCGAGATCGGCAGCCCGGCACGCAGCGCGGCCTGGCGAGCAATGTTCATGCCAGTGGCACCTTCGGGGTTGGCGCAGCCCATCAGCACGTCGTCGATGGCGGCTGGGTCCACCCCGGCGCGTTCGACCGCGGCCTTGATGGCCATGCCGCCAAGCGTGGCGCCATGGGTCATGTTGAAGGCGCCCTTCCAGCTCTTGGCCAGGGGGGTGCGGGCGGTGGAGACGATCAAGGCGTCGGTCATGGCGATTCCTTTGTGGCGATGCGGGCGCTGCAGCAGCGCCCGGGCAGGTGAATGGGCAGGGGTTGGGCGGGGCGGCTCAGGTGAAGCTCTTGCCTTCGGCGGCCAGCTTGGCCAGCAGCGGTGCCGGCTGCCAGAAGGCGGCGTCGTCGCGCGGGTTCTGCGCGAAGCGCTTCATCGCCTGCACCACGTTGAACAGGCCCACCGTGTCGGCATAGCACATCGGGCCCCCGCGGAAGACCGGGAAGCCGTAGCCGGTGAGATAGATCATATCGATGTCGCTGGCCTTGCTGGCGATGCCCTCTTCCAGGATGCGCGCGCCTTCGTTGACCAGCGCGAACACCAAGCGCTGCACGATCTCGTCGTCGCCGATCTTGCGCGGCGTGATGCCGAGGCTGGCGCGGTGCTTCTCGATCATCTCCACCACCACCGGCGAAGGGATCGCATCGCGCTTGCCGGCGACGTAGTCGTACCAGCCGGCTTGCGTCTTCTGGCCGTAGCGGCCCATCTCGCACAGCAGATCGGCGGTCTTGCTGTACTTCAGGTCGGGGTACTCGACCGCGCGGCGCTTGCGGATCGCCCAGCCGATGTCGTTGCCGGCCAGGTCGCCCATGCGGAACGGGCCCATCGCGAAGCCGAACTTCTCGATCGCCTTGTCCACCTGCGCGGGAGTGCAGCCCTCGTCGAGCAGGAAGCCGGCCTGGCGGCTGTACTGCTCGATCATGCGGTTGCCGATGAAGCCGTCGCACACGCCAGAGACCACCGCGGTCTTCTTGATCTTCTTGCCCACCGCCATCACGGTGGCCAGCACGTCCTTGGCAGTCTTCTCGCCACGCACCACCTCGAGCAGCTTCATCACGTTCGCCGGGCTGAAGAAGTGCGTGCCGATCACGTCCTGCGGGCGCTTGGTGAAGGCAGCGATCTTGTTCAGGTCCAGCGTGCTGGTGTTGCTGGCCAGAATGGCGCCAGGCTTCATCACCTCGTCCAGCGTCTTGAACACCTTCTCCTTGACGCCCATTTCCTCGAACACCGCTTCGATCACCATGTCGGCATCCTTGATGTCGTCGTAGGACAGCGTCGTCTTCAGCAGCGCCATGCGCTGCTCGTACTTGTCCTGCTTCAGCTTGCCGCGCTTGACCTGCGATTCGTAGTTCTTGCGCATCACGCCGACGCCGCGGTCCAGCGCGTCCTGTTTCATCTCGAGGATGGCCACCGGGATGCCGGCGTTCAGGAAGTTCATCGAGATGCCACCGCCCATCGTGCCAGCGCCGATGACGGCCACCTTCTCGATCTTGCGCTGCGGCGTGTCCTCGGGCACGTCGGGGATCTTGCTGGCGGCGCGCTCGCCCAGGAAGGCATGGCGCAGCGCCTTGCTCTCAGGCGTCATCATCAGCGCGAGGAAGGTGTCGCGCTCGAAGCGCATGCCGTCGTCGAATTTCATGCTCACCGCGGCCTCGACGCAGTCCACGCACTTGGCCGGCGCCGGGAAGTTCTTGGCCATCGCCCTGACGGTGTTGCGCGCAAAGGCGAAGTAGCCGTCGGCATCGGGGTGCACGGCCTTCAGGTTGCGCACCAACGGCAGCGGGCGCTTGTCGGCGACGTCGGTGGCGAAGGCGATGGCGCCGGCCAGCAGGTCGCCGTCGATCATCTTGTCGATCAGCTTCTGGCCCGGAATCATGGCCAGCATCTCGCTCTTGACGGGCTCGCCGCTGACGATCATGTTCAGCGCGTTTTCCACGCCCAGCACGCGCGGCAGGCGCTGCGTGCCGCCGGCGCCGGGCACCAGGCCGATCTTCACCTCGGGCAGCGCGATCTGCGTGCCGGCAGCGGCCACGCGGTAGTGGCAGCCCAGCGAGAGCTCCAGCCCGCCGCCCATCACGACGCTGTGCAGCGCGGCGACGATCGGCTTGGCGCTGCCCTCGGCCTGCAGGATCAGGCTCAACAGGTTGGGCTCGGCGATTGCCTTCGGCGTGCCGAACTCGCGAATGTCGGCACCGCCCGAGAAGGCCTTGCCACCGCCGGAGATGACAATCGCTTTGACCGTCTGGTCGGCATTGGCGCGGTCGATGCCGTCCGCGATGCCGCGCCGGGTGTCGTAGCCCAGGCCGTTGACCGGTGGGTTGTTCATCGTGATCACGGCCACTGGGCCGCGGACTTCGTAGCTGGCTGACATGCGTTGTCTCCGTGAAGGCAGCGAAAAACGAACGATCGTACGATTCTAGGTGGCGCCTGCGCCTGACCAATGTAACGCGAGCGACAGGCGGGATCGCCCCGGGCTTTCGCCGCGGTCCTGCGAGTGGCGGGGCGCACTGGCTAAACTCCTGCATCATGAGCCAGAAGCCTACCGACGACCTGAGCTACCCGGTGCGCAAGAGCGACGCCGAATGGCGCGCCCAGCTCGACCCGACGCAGTACCAGGTGGCGCGCCGGGCGGCCACCGAACGCGCCTTCACTGGCAAGTACTGGGACCATTTCGAGCCGGGTCGCTACGACTGCGTCGGCTGCGGTACCCCGCTGTTCAAGTCGGACACCAAGTTCGACGCCGGCTGCGGCTGGCCCAGCTATGCCGAGCCGATCAACGCCGACGTCATCGAATACCTTCGCGACACCAGCCACGGCATGGTGCGGGTGGAGGTCCGATGCCGCAACTGCGGTACGCACCTGGGACACGTGTTCGACGATGGCCCGGCCCCCACCGGCCAGCGTTACTGCATCAATTCGGCCGCGATAGACTTTGTCATACCGGAGTGAGTGAGTCCCGTTCGACTCCGCTGTAGTGAGTCTGCAGCACGCATGAAGCCCCTCTTCGAACTTCTGCCGGTCTTCCTTTTCGTCGCGATCCTGAGATATGCGCAGGATCACAAGGACGGGACTGCCGCCATCGTTACCAGCCTGACCGGCCTCGGGGTTGCGGGCATCCAGGTCGGTGCGAACGAAGCCCCCGTTCTGCTGGCCATCGCTGCAGCCGCCTTGCTGACCCTGGCTCAGGCCGCGTGGCTGAAGTGGCGCGGACAGCGCATCGACATCAGGTTGTGGCTGGCCTTGGCGCTGGTCATGGTGTTGGGCATCGCCACGGTTTACTTTGAGGACCAGCACTTCCACAAGTGGAAGCCCAGCGCGCTGTACTGGGCAATGGGCTTGGTGTTCTGGCTGAGCCAGCTGCTCTTTGGCTGGAACCTGCCGCGCCGGCTGCTGGGCGAGCAGCTGCTGCTGCCCGCGCGGGTATGGCACCGGCTCAATTTCGCCTGGGTGGCGTTCTTCGGGCTGATGGGGTTGCTCAACCTGTGGGTGGCTCACAGCTTTTCCACCAATGCGTGGATCGACTTCAGCCTGTTCGGCGGCATTGGCCTGGTGCTCGGCTTCGCCGTGGTCCAAGTCCTGTTCGTCGGCCGCCGCCTCGGTCGCGGTGCCGCGTCCGGATCTGCAACGGTGGATTCCGCATGAGCCCGCCTGGCCGCCCGAAGGGCGGATTCCAATGGGCTCGGCCGGAAAGCACCCCAGTCAGCGCGACGGGGCGATGCTTGGCGCGCATCTTGCAGCATGCCGTGCGCATGGCAGACCAGTGACAGCGCCTCGTCGGCCTAGGGCAGGTATGGCGCAGCGCGCGGCGCCGAGGGTGGCTCGGTGAACGCGCAGCCAGGCGTCAGCCGCGAGGCGATCGAGGCCGCATTGCGGCTGGCCTTGACGCCGAGCGCACTCGAGGTGCAGGACGACAGCCACCACCATGTTGGGCATGCCGGCGCACGCGAGGGCCGGCATTTCAGCGTGCGCATCATCAGCGCGCGCTTCGCCGGCTGCAGCCGCGTGGCGCGACACCGCCTCGTGTATGATGCTTTGGGCTCGTTGATTCCCGCTGGCATCCATGCGCTGGCCATCGAGGCGCTTGCGCCCGACGAGCGTTGAGGCCCCCTGCAGCGAACTTCGCTGATCGCGGGCATCGAAGGCCCATCCGGCACGGCCGCGTCCACGGCGGCTTGCGCCGCCTCCTAGAAAGACCCTCTGACATGAAGTCGAAATCTCAGGCCCTGCTCGCCGCATTCATTGCCCTGTCCGCGGCGCTGCTTCTGCCGCTGGCCGCCCACGCGCAGAACATCGCGGTCGTCAATGGCAAGGCCGTGCCCAAGGCCCGTGTCGACAACCTGCTGCAGCAGGCCGCTCGCGCCGGCCAGAAGGTCGGCCCCGAGATGGAAGCACAGGCCAAGGACCAGGTGGTGCTGCGCGAGATCTTCTCGCAGGAAGCCGAGAAGAAAGGCATCGCGGCCTCGGCCGACTACCGTGCGCAGATGGAATTGGCCCGCCAGAGCATCCTGATCCGCGAGTTGTTCGAGGACTTCAAGAAGAAGAACCCGGTGTCCGACGCCGACGCCAAGGCCGAGTACGACAAGTTCAGGGCCCAGCTCACCGGCACCGAATACCGTGCCCGTCACATCCTGGTGGAAAAAGAAGACGAGGCCAAGGCGCTGATCGCGCAGATCAAGGGCGGCGCCAGTTTCGAAGATCTCGCCAAGAAGAACTCCAAGGATCCGGGCTCTGGCGCCCAAGGGGGCGACCTGGATTTCGCCAAGGCCGATTCCTACGTGCCCGAGTTCGGGCGGGCGCTGACGCAGCTGAAAAAGGGCGAAATGACCGCCACGCCAGTGAAGAGCCAGTTCGGCTGGCACATCATCCGGCTGGAAGACACGCGCGAAGCCGAGTTTCCCGCTTTCGACGACGTCAAGCCGCAGATCGTTCAGCGCCTGGAGCAGATCAAACTGCAGCAGTATCAGGAAGACCTGCGCAAAGCCGCCAAGACCGACTACAAGTTCGCCCAGCAGTAGCCTGGGCCGGAGGGTCGCGCCTCAGGCTTCGCGGTCGCTGACCAGCCGGCCGGCCTCGATGCCCAGCTGGCGTTGGCAGCGTGCCGCGATGGCGGCGTCGTGCGTCACCAGCACAAGCGTCGTGCCGGCCTCGCGGTTCATCTCGAGCATCAGCTCCATCACCTTGGCGCCTGTTGCGAAATCGAGGCTACCGGTGGGCTCGTCGGCCAGCAGCACCGCCGGGTGCACGACGAAGGCCCGCGCCAGCGCCACGCGCTGCTGCTCGCCGCCAGACAGCACCTTCGGGTAGTGGCCGAGACGGCTCGACAGGCCGACGCGCCCCAGCATCTCTGCCGCGCGGGCTCGCGCATCGGGCTGGCCCAGCAGGTCCAGCGGCAGCATCACGTTATCCAGCGCGTTGAGGTTGGCCAGCAGCTGGAAGATCTGGAACACGAAGCCGAGCTTGCGCGCACGCACCGCGGCGCGCGCATCCTCGTCCAGCTTGAACAGCTCCGTGCCGGCCAGTCGCACCTGGCCGCTGGTGGGCACGTCCAGCCCGGCAATGATCGACAGCAAGGTGCTCTTGCCCGAGCCCGAGGCACCAACTATGGCCACCGATTCCTGCGCGCGTAGCTCGAAATTGATGTCGTGGAGAATCGTCAGGGTCCCGGTGGTATCGGCCACCTGCTTCGTGATGTGTTGGACAGCAATGATCGGTTCGGACATGCGTCTTCTTGCTTCGAGGCTCACACGGCGTGCGCTATGGCGGCACTGTAGCCTGCTTGGCCTGGCCGTCGCATGGGGCGGCGAATCGGCCGCACGGCCGGGCGCGAGACGCGGTCCGCTGCTGGTGGTCGGCGACAGCCTGTCGGCCGAGTACGGCCTGCCGCGAGGCAGCGGCTGGGTGGGGCTGCTGCAGCAGCGGCTGGCGCGCGAGAAGGTCGCGGTGGAAGTGGTCAACGCCAGCATCAGCGGCGACACCACCTCGGGCGGGCGCTCCCGGCTGCCGGCGCTGCTGGCGCAGCACAAGCCCGGCATCGTGATCATCGAGCTCGGCGGCAACGACGCCTTGCGCGGCCTGCCGCTGAACATGACCAGGGCCAACCTGACGGCCATGGTCCAGGAAGCCAAGGAGGCGGGCGCGAGCGTGTTGCTGCTGGGCATGCAACTGCCACCCAACTACGGACAGAGGTATGCGCAGGACTTCGCCAACCTTTTCGCCAGCGTGGCCAAGGCAGAAGGCGCAGCACTGGTGCCCTTCTTCCTGGCGGGCGTGGCCGATGGCCCCGAAGCCGATAAGATGTTTCAACCTGATCGCATTCACCCCAATGCGCAGGCCCAGCCGCGCATGCTGGACAACGTCTGGCCGGCGCTGAGGCCGCTGCTCAAGTAGGCCTTCAGCGCTCGCGTCCCGGCGAGCGTGATTCAGGCAAGCGTTGCCTTTCGGCCGCCTGCGGATCGGGCTTGAAGGGCGCGGCAGGCGGCGGTCTGGCGCTTGCCGGCGCAGGCGCCGCCGCAGTCGGCGGCGGAATCGACGCCGGCATCGGCTTGTCGGCCATGGGCTGCGGCGGGCTGACCGGGCGCATCGCTGGCTCGCGTGGTGCGGCCGGCGACACCGACCCGACCGGCCGACCATGGAACGGGCCCGGCGCGGCACCCGCCGCTGGCGGTCGATAGGGCTGGGTGTCGGGCGCCTCGATGGGTGGCTTCAGCTGCTGGGCCGGGTGGATCGGCTGGGGCCGGTCCGGACGGGCCGGCTGCGGCGGGTGGAAGCCTGGGCGATGGAAGTCACCCGACCGGGGTGGCATCCAGCCCAGCGGCGGCGGTGACGGCCGACCACCCAAGATCACGCCGGGCAGCATGGGCACGACCACCGTTCGTGGGCGGCCTGGCCCAGGCGCCCAGGACCAACGGTTGCCCCACCAGAACCAGTGGCCGTAGCGAAACGGCGCGAAGCCCCAAGGCGCAGCATCCACCCAGGTCCAGCCCCAGGGCTGGACCCACACCCATTGACCGAAGCGGTACGGCGCCCACTGCGGCGCCACCACGGCCGGGGTCCAGGCCCAGCCGAATTCCGGGTGCTGCTGCCAGCTCCCATGGCGCGCGAGTTCGGCCACGCCGGTCATCTCCGGCGCCACGAACGCGGGCACCGCGCCGGACAGGTCGGCCTCGCGCAGGAAGGCTGCGGCAAAGGCATCGCTTTCCGGCACGGACCAGCGCATGTGCTGCACGCTGCCGTCAGCGCCGGGCAAGAAGGTCACGCGCCGGCCTGGCTCCACCGTCAGCACCTGCTGGGCCGTGCTGGCGCGCAGCAGGCCGCGCCAGCTGCTGCCGCTGCTGCCAATGCTGCCGCTGCCGTCGCCCCGCCTGTCGATACGGTACAGGCCGGCGCGCAGTGGCTGGAAACGCGCCTCGGCAGTCATCAACTCCAGCTTGAAGGCCAGTTCCGCCTCGTGCTGGCGCAGGCCCACGCTGCCGCGTGCCAACGAGAACTGCAGCCGCTCACCGTCCAGCCGAGTGGCCTCGATCTCGGTATCGCCGTCGAGCGTCAGCGCCGACCCACCCACTTGCAGTTCAGCCGCTGCGCCGGCACCGACAAGCAGCCGTTCGCCCTGAGCGAAGGGCCGGTTGCGCGTGGCCGCAACCCAGTCCCTCGCGTCGCCGTCGAACAGCCAGACCTCGCCGCTGACCGCCGCGATGCGGCCCGCCCGCGCCGAAGCATCGTTCTGGGCGCGAACACCGGCAACGAGAACCAGCAGCAGCACTGCCGCCATGCAGCGGCCGAATACGCGAACGGCTGCGATGCCCATCAACACCCCCACTGGCTGCTGTGAAGCAGACCCATCCGTCCTCAACGCAGCGACGACGCCAGCCGCTGACAGCGGGCAGCCTGTCAGTCTTCGGATTCGCCCGGATCCAGGTCAGGGAACAGAACGCTGGTGTAGCCGAAGCGCCTAAGGTCGTTCATGCGCGTCGGGTACAGCCGGCCGATCAGGTGGTCGCACTCATGCTGCACGACACGGGCATGGAAGCCATCAGCCTCGCGCTCGACGGGCCGGCCCTGCGGGTCGAAGCCGCGGTAGCGGATGCGCGCGAAGCGCGGCACCACGCCGCGCAGGCCCGGCACGGACAGGCAGCCCTCCCAGCCTTCGACCATCTCGTCCCCGAACGGCTCGATCACCGGGTTGATCAACACCGTCTGCGGCACCGGCGGCGCATCGGGGTAGCGCTGGTTGCGCTCGAAGCCGAAGATAACCACCTGCAGGTCCTCGCCGATCTGCGGCGCTGCCAGCCCGGCGCCGTTGGCGGCACGCATCGTGTCGAACATGTCCTCGACCAGCGCCAGCAGGTCGGGCGTGTCGAACTCCGTCACGGGCGCGGCGATGCGCAGCAGGCGCGAGTCGCCCATCTTCAGGATGTCGCGGACCGCCATGCCGGGCCCCGGGTCAGCGGAAGCTCACCGACACCGTCGGGTTGTCGGGCAGGCCCTGGTACTGCACCTCGACCTTCTGGCCGGCCTTGGGCGGCATCAGCTTCGAGAACGAGCCGACGCTGACCAGGTCACCCTTCTTCAACGCCAGACCGTGCTTCTGCAGGTCCTGCGCCAGCCAAGCCACTGCGTTCAGCGGGTGGTCGAGCACGTCGCGGCCGAAGCCGGTGTCCAGGTCCTGGCCACCGCCCATCACCAGTACCTTCATCCCGGCCAGCGAATCGGCGAACTCCGGCGTGCGCTTGACCGCGATCGGCACGCCGGTTACGAAGTAGCGCGCACCGACGTTGATGGCTGCCACGGCCGACCCATTGAGCTTGGGCGGCGCCTCGACCACCAGGTCGGGCAGTTCGATGGCCGGGATCACCTGGTCGATGTACTGCAACACCTGCTGCGGCGTCTTCGCCTGGCTGATGCGCGGGTCGGACACGCGCACCAGCAGGTCGGCCTCGAACAGCGGCCGCGCACCGAAAGCCGCTTCGACCGTGGCGCCATCCTTCAGCAGCATCGGCTCGTAGAGCACGCCCCAGACCGGTGCCGTGGCGTTGAAGCGCTTCTGCACCGCCGGGTTGGTCAGGCCGGCCTTGTAGCCGATCACCTTGGCGCCCGTCTGTTGCACCAGGAATTTGTTGACCTTGGCGCGGGTACAGGCCCCGTCGGCATCGTTCAAGCCCTCGGGGTTGGCCGCTGGCTTCTTGTTCAGGTAGTTGGCCACCAGTGCGGCAGCTTCGACGTCAGTGAGGCATGCAGCAGATGCCACCTGCACGCAGGCAAGCAACAGTGGTCCCAGCAAAGCTCGAGAAAAGTGACGGAGTGTGGACGGCATTGGAAACCCTGAATGGGCTAAGACCCAGACAGTCTACCCTTCAGCACGCCGACAGACATACCGAAACGGTCCCAACCCGGCAGGTGCGATGCGTACCTGCCAAGCCACCCTCGCCTACTGGTGCGTACCCTATTCGCGACGCGACCGGCTTGCCCGCGCAGCAGCGAGGCCGGCCAGTCCAAGCAGCATCATGGCCCACGTGCCCGGCTCGGGAACCGGTGGCATTGCGCCCACGCCCGGAGTCAAGAAGCCGCCACCGGTGACCTCACCGAAGGCATCGATGTCCAGGGAGTTGAAGCGCCCGAGTATCTGAACGCTGCCCACGTTGCTGGCGCCCGCTGGCTTGCAGCAGTTGTCGAAGACCCGGAACGCGCCCATCGACAGCGATACCCCATT
>JBEIHU010000018.1:0-30753 GCA_040381175.1 Burkholderiaceae bacterium | reverse complement strand
CCGCCGGCTGCACCGCGGCCGGCTGGCCGAGTGCCTCGGCCAAGGCCGCGGCCTGGCCGGCGGCCGCCGTGCCGACGGCCTGCGCGGTGGCGGCGGCGCTGGTGGCGAAGACGTCCTCGGTGCTGACGCCCATCATCCAGCCGGCCAGCTCGTCGCGGGTGGTGGCCGCCACCGGCGTGCCGCCAGTGCGCCGGCCGCGGCGCAGCACGGTCACCTCGTCGCAGAAGCCGAAGACCTCGCGAAACTTGTGCGTGATGATCAGCACGGTGAGTTGCTGCGCCTGGCACAGCGCCTTCATCTGGCCCAGCACCTCGTCGGCTTCCTGCGGCGTCAGCACCGAGGTCGGCTCGTCCAGCACCAGGAAGCGGCGGCGCGCGTAAAGCGCCTTCAGGATCTCCAGCTTCTGCTTCTCGCCCGCGGCCAGGTCGGCGACGCGCGCGTCCAGCTTCAGCGGGAAGGGGGCGGTGGCCATGAATTCGCTCAGCCGCGCGCGCTCGTTCTTCCAGTCGATCACCGATTTCAGGTCGCGCTGGGCCAGCGCCAGGTTCTCGGCCACGCTCATGCCGGGCACCACGGTGAAGTGCTGGAAGATCATGCCGATACCTAGGGCCGCCGCATCGCGCGGGCTGTGGATGGCCTGCTCGCGGCCGTCCACCAGCACCTGGCCGGCGTCGGCGCTGTAGAAGCCGATCAGCGCCTTGACCAGCGTGGACTTGCCCGCCCCGTTCTCGCCAAGCAGCGCATGGAAGCTGCCGGCGGCGACCGCCATCGACACGTCGTCCAACGCCAGCAGCGAGCCGAAGCGCTTGCTGAAGCCCAGCATCTCGACGCGCGCGGCGCCGGTGTGCTCGTGTTGCAGAGGGATCAGCGTCATGTTAGGTACCGCCCGGCCGTTCCGAAAGTGCCGAGCGCTCCCTCGAGGGGCGGCGGAGGTGCTGCGCTTGGCGGCATCATTCGCTCCAGGCCGCGAGCAACTGCGCGGACGAGGCCACCGCACCGAACACGCCGCCCTGCATCGTCACCATCTTCAGCGCCGCGTCATGGTTGCCGCGGTCGGTGGCGCCGGTGCCGTCGCTGACGATCACGCATTCGAAGCCGCGGTCGTTGGCCTCGCGCATCGTGGTGTGCACGCACACGTCGGTGGTCACGCCAGTCAGCACCAGGTTGCGGATGCCGCGCAGGTTCAGCAGCAGCTCCAGGTCGGTGGCGCAGAACGAGCCCTTGCCGGGCTTGTCGATGATCGGCTCGCCGGGCCGCGGCGCCAGCTCGGGGATGATGTCCCAGCCGGCCTCGCCGCGCACCAGGATGCGGCCGTTGGGCCCGGGGTCTCCGATGCCGATGCCGTCGCGGCCGATCTGCCGCGAGCGCCAGCGCTTGTTGGCCGGCAGGTCGCTCAGGTCGCTGCGGTGGCCTTCGCGGGTGTGGATCACATGCATTCCCAGCGCCCTGGCCCGCGCCAGCAGCGCGCTGATCGGGCCGATCGGCGCGCGCACCGCACTCAGGTCGTAGCCCATGCGGTCGACGTAGCCGCCGATGCCGACGAAGTCGAACTGCATGTCGATGACCACCAGCGCGGTGTTGGCCGGCGTGGCCGCACCGTCGAAGGGCCAGGGATAAGGATTCGCATTGACCAGCGGGAACTGCGCGATATGCTTCATCGTGATCACCGGTTGAGGGAGAGTTCACCCGGCGCGCCATGGCTCGGGCCGGGCTTGCCCAGGCCGATCAGCAACGCCAGCGTCAGCACGTAGGGCAGCGCGGCGAACAGGTAGTAGCCCTGCGTGTAGCCCATCGCCTGCAGGGCCGGGCTGATGGCACTGGCGCCGCCGAACAGCAGGCCGGCCAGGATGCAGCGGCGCGGGTCCCAGCGCGCGAAGATCACCAGCGCCACGGCCATCACGCCCTGGCCGCTGGACAGCGCCTCGCTCCACGCGCCCGGGTACACCAGCGACAGCGACGCGCCGCCCACGCCGGCGCAGGCGCCGCCAAAGGCCGTGGCGCCGATGCGGTAACCGCTCGGCGACAGGCCGAATGCGCGCGCCGCGTTCTCGCTGTCGCCCACCACGCGCAGCCGCAGGCCCACGCGGGTGTGGCCGAAGGCCCAGTGCACCGCGAAGGCCAGCAGGACACCTACCACGAACAGCGGGTTGATGGCCAGCGCCTGCTCCACCGCCGGCAAGCTGCTCCATGCGCCGAGTTCGATGGATCGCAGGTCGGGCGCGCTCGGCTGGATCAGTGGTTTGCCCAGCCAGAAGGCCAGGCCCGAGCCGGCGAGCATCAGCGCGATGCCCATCGCGGTGTCGTTGACGCGCATCAGGCTGCACAACGCGCCGTGCAGCAGACCGAAGACGATGCCCACCGCGGCCGCCGCCAGCACGCCCAGCCAGGGGTTGCCGCTGATCAGCGCCACCGCGTAGGCGCTCATCGCGCCCATCAGCAGCGTGCCTTCCAGGCCCAGGTTGATGCGGCCGGCCTTCTCGGTGACTGTTTCGCCCAGGCTCACCCACAGCAGCGGCGTGCCCACGCGGATGGCCCCGCCCAGGATCGCCAGCGGCACGCCCCACCAACCGAGAGTCGTCGTGTCCATCAGGTCCTCGCTGTAGGGCGGTGGCAAGAGGATCGAGCGGCCGCCGCGGAACCGGCTTTAGCTCCGGCATCACATCGCTGACGCGATATGAGCCCGCGCTGAAGCGCAAGCGCTTTGCCGGGCCGCTGGCGGCGCCCCTTGGCGGGAGGCGACCGCAGGTCGCTTCTGGGGGGTCTCATTTCTTGCGGCCGCGCAGCGTCTCGCAGCCGATCAGCGCGACGAAGGCAAAGCCCAGCAGCACCATCACCGACGCATCGGGCAGGCCCAGCCGGCGCTGCAGCAGGCTGCCGCTGGCGGCAATGCCGCCGACCAGGATGGCCACCGGCACCACGCCCAACGGCGAGAAGCGCGCGGCAAACGCGATCAGGATGCCGCTGTAGCCGTAGCCGGCGATCAGCGATGCATTGGCCGCGCCATGCACGGCCGCCACCTCCACGGCCCCAGCCAGGCCGGCGGCGGCGCCGCCGGCAGCGCAGGCCCCGATGGTCAGGCCCATCACCGGCAGGCCCACGCCCAGCGCAGTGCGCGGGTTGCCGCCGGCTACGCGCAGCGCCAGCCCCAGCGGCGTGAGCTTGACCACCGCCCAGCAGAGCACCGCGACGACCACGCCCAAACCCAGGCCCCAGTGCACGTCCAGCCCCGGCATGGCCGGCAGCAGGAAGTTGTCGGCCAGCGGCTGGGTCGACGGCTTGTTCAGGCTGGCCGGATCGCGCAGCACCGTCTCCACCATCTGGTTGAACAGCGCGATGGCGATGAAGCTCATCAGTAGGCTGGAGATGGTTTCGTTGACCTCGCGCTTCTCGCGCAGCCAGCCGACGATGCCGATCCATACCGCGCCGGCCAGCATGCCGGACAGAGCCATCAGCGGCCACACCACCAGCGGGGGCGCGTGCGCCGACAGCTGCAGCCCCAGCGCCGCCGCCGCCAGACCGCCCAGAACGAGCGCGCCTTCGGCCCCGATGACCACGCGGCCGGCCTGCGCCGGCAGCGCCACCGCCAGGCCGGTGAGGATCAGTGGCGCGGCGCGCTGCAGCGTGTTCTGCCAGGCGAAGGCATCGCCGAAGCCGCCCATCACGATCAGCCCCCAGACCTGCAGCGGGTTGAACCCTGCCAGGCCGACGGCCGCCGAGAACAGCAGCACGGTGATCAGCAACGCGGCCAGCGCCGGCAGCAGCGCATCGGCCGCGCCGCGCAGGCGCACCGCCACCGGCGGCGAAGCCGGTGGCAGCAGCGGCGCCGAGGCTGCAGTCAAGTTGCTCAAGGGCGCACCCGTGCCACTTGGGCAGGCGAGGCGTTGAGCGGCTGGCGAGCAGCCGGCTCAGCCGGCCCGCTGGCAGGCCTGGCAGGCTGCGCCGGGAGATCACGCCCGGCTGCTGGCCAGACACAGGCGTTCCACTGGGCCGCTTGTGTCCTGGCTCGATGCCCATGGGGGCCGCGGGCGGGCACAGGCAATCCCTGCGGGCAGCCTGTGCCCGCCGAGAGGTCGGGCCACTGGTCCGCGCCCTGCAAGGCAGCGCCGAAGGCGCTACGGGGGGCGGGCATGTGATCAGCCCGGGATGGTGCCGATCACGCCTTCGACCAGGTAGTTCATCTTCTCCAGTTCGGGGTCGAACTGGTTGATGTTCTTGCCGGCGGCAATGACGGTGTTGCCCTTGTTGTCCTTCAGCGCGCCCTTGAAGATGACGTAGCCGCCCTTCATCATCTCGGCCTTGATCGCGTCGGCCTTGGTCTTGGCCGCGGCGGACACTGGGGCGCCGTACGGCGACATCTTCACGTAGCCTTCCTTCAGCCCGCCGCGCAGCAGGTTGGGCATCGGCGTGCCGGCCTGCGCGGCCTTGATCTGCGTCGAATAGGGAGTGCTCCAGTCCCACTCGGCGCCGGTCAGGTAGCCCTTGGGCGCCAGCGCCGCCTGGCTGGCGTGGTAGCCGCTGCTGAAGATGCCGCGCTTCTCGGCCGTCTCGACCACCACCTTGGGGCTGTCAACGTGGCAGGTGAGCACGTCCACGCCTTGGTCGATCAGGCTGTTGGCGGCCTCGGCCTCCTTCACCGGCATCGACCATTCTCCGGTGAAGATGACGCGCGTGGTGATGCTCGGGTCGACGCTTCGCGCGCCCATGGTGAAGGCGTTGATGTTGCGCAGCACCTGCGGGATCGGCTTGGCGGCGATGAAGCCCAGCTTCTTGGTCTTGCTGGTGTGGCCGGCGACGATGCCCGCCAGGTACTGGCATTCGTCGATGTAGCCGAAATAGCTGCTGGCATTCTTCGGGTGCTTGCCTTCGGTCCACATGCCGCCACAGTGGGCAAAGCGCACCTTGGGGTACTTCTCCGCCATCTTCAGCATGTGCGGGTCGAAGTAGCCGAAGGAGGTCGCGAAGATCAAGCCGGCCTTGTCCTGGTTGATCATGGCCTCCATGGTCTTTTGCACCGCGACGGTCTCGGGCACGTTTTCCTCTTCGACCACCTTCACGCCAGGCATCTTCTTGACTGCCGCCGCGGCCTGGGCCTGCGCCTGGTTGTAGCCGAAGTCGCTGCGCGGGCCGACGTAGATCACGCCCATGGTCAAAGGCGTCTGGGCCAGCGCCTCGCGCAGCGCGCCGGGCAGGGTCAGCGAGGCGCCGGCGAGGACGCCACCGGCCAGCAGGCGGCGGCGCGGTAGGGTCAGTTTGTCTTGGCTCATGGTCAGGCTCCTTGTGGGTGGGTCGAAGGGGACTCGGAACACGCCGCCCTCAAGGCGGCAGGGGAATCAGGCTCACGTGGGCGGCCACCACCTGCCAGCGGCCGTCGAGGCGGCACCAGGTCTGGCTCTGGCGGCCCAGCATCTGGCCGCCTTCGCGGGTGAACTCGGTCATCGCGGTGCCGAAGTCTTCGCCGAAGGTGGTGATGACGGTGTGGCGCAGCGTGCGCGCCAGGCCGGCCGGCGAACGCGCGTTGCGGAACTCGCGGATCGCGTCGATGCCGTAGAGGTTCTCGTTGACGCCATAGCGCACGGTCTGGGCGCTGTCCCAAAACAGCTCGTCGAGCACGTCGACGCGGTTGTTCACCAGCGCGTCCTCGTAGCGGGCGAAGGCGGCACGCAGCTCGGCCAGCACGTCGGGGCGGTTGAACTTGACTTCCATCACAGCCCCGTTGCGATCGGCGCGCTGCACAGGCCCTGCGCCTGCAGCTGCGCAGCCACGCGCAGCGCATGGTCCTCGCGCCAGGGCGCGCAGATCAGCTGCACGCCGATCGGCAGCTGCGGGTTGGCCGCGCTCATGCCCCACAGCGGCACGGTCACCACCGGCAGGCCGATGCAGGAGATGGGCTGGGTCAGCAACCCCATGCTGGCGCGCGAGGGCAGCCTCTTGTCGCCGATCTGCAGCCATTCCGTGCCGATGACCGGCGCCACGCAGGGCGTGGCCGGGGCCAGCAACACGTCCACCGTCTCGAACACGCGCGCCACGTGGCGCGCGAACCAGTGGCGCACGCGCTGCGCCTGCATCACCCAGGCGGCGGGCACCAGCGCGTTGGCGAGGAAGCGGTCGCGCGTCATCGGGTCGAAGTCCTGCGGGCGCTTCTTCAGGTCTTCCAGGTGCAGCGCCCCACCTTCGCCGCAGGTGATCAGGAAGGCCGCCGCGCGCGCGCGCTCCACCTCGGGCAACTCCACCAGCCGGGTGGTGCCCAGGGCCTGTGCCACCGCATCGACCGCGTCGCCGGCCTCGGGCAGTGCCATCTCGCGGAACCAGCCGCCCAGCACGGCCACGCGCAGGCCCTGTGCGCCGCGCTCCAGCAAGGGCAGCGTCGGCTCGATGGGCCGCTGCGCGCAGGCCGGGTCATCGCTGGCCGGGCCGTGCAGCGGACCCTGCATCGCGTCGTAGGACAGCGCCAGGTCCTGCACGCTGCGGGCAAAGGGGCCCAGGTGGTCCAGGCTGGCGACGAAGGGGTAGCTGCCCACGCGCGGCAGCCGGCCGAAGGTGGGTTTCAGCCCGAACACGCCGCACAGCGACGAAGGCACGCGGATCGACCCGTTGGTGTCGGAGCCCAGCGTCACCGGCACCTGGCCGGCGGCCACCGCCGCGGCCGAGCCGCCGCTGGAGCCGCCGCTGATGCGCGCCAGATCGTGCGGGTTTCGCGTCGGGCCGTAGTGCGTGTTCTCGGTGGTGAAGCCGTAGGCGTACTCGTCCATGTGCAGCGCACCGACCAGCACCGCGCCGTGCGCTTCCATGCGCCGCACCAGCAGCGCATCGCGCCGGGCCGGCGCGGCATCGCGCTCGATCTTCGATCCCGCCAGCGTGGGCAGGCCGGCCACGTCGAACAGGTTCTTCACCGCGAAGGGCACGCCGGCCAGCGGCATCTTGTGGCGCTGCGGATGCGCGTCGATCAGTTCCGCACGCTTCAGCGCGCGCTCGGCCAGCGTGGCGCTGAAGGCGTTGACCCGCCCGTCGGTGGCCTCGATGCGCGCCAGGCACCGCACCACGGCGTCGCATGCCGACGCGCTGCCGTCGCGCACCCGCGCAGCGATGGCGGCAGCGGCGTCCAGGCTCACGGCTTGTCCGTGCCCTGCGGCGCCACCGGGTGGAAGACGCTGCCGGATTCGTCGTGCGGCTCCAGTGGCAGGCCCTGCACCACAGCGGCCATGCCCGCGGCAAGGGCGTAGTACCGCAACACCCCCGGGCGGTGCTCGGCGGCGATCTTCAGCCCCAGCGCGGCGGCCGCGGCGTCGACGTAGGCGGCGTGGTCCATGCTCAGGCCTTGTAGAGCTGCCGGTAGTCGGGCTGCAGATGGAACCAGTACATGTAGCCCATCACGTCCTTCTGCATTGCCACGTCCATCGACGGCTGCGCGATCGGCACGCGCGGCACCTCGTCGTAGGCAAGCTGGATCATTTCCCGCACCGACGAGTCGTAGATGGGCTTGCTCTCGGCGAAACGCGCGTTGGTGATCAGCTTGTCCAGCTTGGGGTTCTGGTAGCTCATGGTGTTGAACACCGCGTTCTGGCCGTGATAGCACCAGAAGAAGAAGTACTCCGGATAGTCGAGCCAGCCGCCGAAGCGGTTCAGGATCAGCGGCATGTCCTTCTTCAGCAGCGCGGCACGCCAGGTGGCCCCGGGGATCTTGTTGATCTGCGCCTTGATGCCGATGGCGGCCAGCGCCTCCTGCGTCAGCACGGCCGCGGGCTCTCCAATGGTGGCGCCGCCCAGGTCGAAGCTGAGCGTGGTCTCGAAGCCGTTGGGCACGCCGGCCTCGGCCATCAGCGCCTTGGCCTTGGCCAGGTCGGTGCGGTAGACGGTCGGCTGCGGCCAGGCGATGGTCTTGACCGGGCCGCTCCCGCCGTAGAGCTTCGCGGCGCGGCCATAGAACGCGTTGTCGTAGATCTTGTCGTAGGGCAGCGCGTAGGCAACCGCCTGCCGCACCTTCAGGCTGTCGAAGGGCGGCTTGGTGGTGTTCATGCCGATGTAGAACATCGAGTTTTCGATCGGCATGGAGCTGACCTTGATGCGCGCGGTGTCGTCGCTCAGCTCTGCGAAGTCCTTCGGCGGCAGGTCGTAGGTCATGTCGATGTCGCCCTTGAGCAGCAGGGCGCGGCGGTTGCCGGCGTTGGGCACGTCGCGCTGCACGATGCGGCGCAGTCTGGGCATCGGGCCGCTCTTCCATTCGTCGTAGCGCACGTAAACGATTTCCTGGCCCGGGCGGAAGGCTTCTACCTTGTAGGCTCCGCCGCCGGCGGTGTTGTTGCGCGTCCAGGCCAGGCCCCAGGGGTCGGCCGCGGTGGCGTTCTTCTTGACCAGCTCGCTGTTGAACACGCAGGGCACGACCACCGCCAGGTCGTTCATCGTCAGCTTGTCCTTGCGGATGAACTTGACACGGAAGGTGTGCTCGTCCACCACCTCGAACTGCTCGGGCTTCTCGAGCGAGCCTGCGGCCATCTGGAAGGTTGGGAAGCCGCCCACCGCGACGGCACGGTCGAAGCTCCACTTGACGTCCTTGGCAGTCACCTGCGTGCCGTCGTGGAACTTGGCGCTCTTTCGCAGCTTGAAGGTCACCGACATGCCGTCCGGCGCCATCTGCCAGCTTTCGGCCAGCTCGGGCTCGAGCTTGTTGCGGTCATAGGCGACGCGGCCGTCGGGCAGCGTGCGCTTGCCGTAGGTCATCAGCCGGTCGTAGACCAGCCAGCTGACGCCGTAGCTGGGCCGGTTGGCACCCACCGTGTGGATGTCCAGCGAGTTGGGGCCGAATTCGTTGGCGACGATCAGCACGTCCTTGGGGCGCGACTGGGCCTGTGCGGCCAGGGGAAGCGCACCGAGGGCGGCGCCGCTGCTGAGAAAGTCACGTCGGTCCATGGCTGAAAACTCCTTTGGGTCTAGAGCGAAGCGAGGTAGGCGCGCCAGCCCCCGAAGTGGCTGATGTCCGTCGCCCTTGAAAGCGCATGGGCTTCGCACAGGAAGCCATGCACGAAGCGTCCGTCGGCAAGCTCCAGCGAGCCCAGGCACAACGGCGCCGGCACCAGCGCGAGAAAGGAACCTGCCTGAGCGAGCGGCATTTCCCAGACCTCGACCTCGATCGACGCACCGCCGTCGGCGCAGCGCTGCAGGCCGGGTTTGGCGGGGCGGGTATCGGGCAGCGCGTACAGCCGGTAGCTGGGCGCGGTCCGCGTGACCTCGCGCAGCGTGGCGCCACGTTCCAGCAGCTGGCCATTCAGCGGCAGGCCCGACAGATGCGCCCCGACCACGGCGATGGGCAGCGTCGGCGTGGTGGCGGGCTGGCGGGGCGGGGACGCCGCCGCCGGCGCGCCCGTCCAGTGCCGGCCGAAGGCGGCCAGCGCCGCGTCGTGCGCGCCCGGGGCGACGAAGGTCACGCCAAAAGGCAGCCGGGCCGCGGTGGTTCCGGCTGGCAGCGCCAGCGCGCACCAGCCAAGCAGGTTGACGAAGTTAGTGTAGGCGCCGAGCATGGCGTTGACCCCGATTGGGTCGGCGTCGACTTCGGCGAAGCGCGGATGGCCCGGCGAGGTGGGCACCATCAGCAGGTCCACCTGCTGCCACAGGGGCAGCAGCTGGCGCTGTAGCTCGCGCAGCCGGTACTGGGCCTCGAAGGCTTCGGTGGCGCTCAGGCCCACGGCGCGACCGATGACCCGCCGCACCACCGGATCGATGGCCTCGGGCCGCTGCGCCAGCAGCTCCTTCACCACGCTGTGCCGCTCGGCCACCCAGGGCCCTTCGTACAGCAGCGCAGCCACTTCGGCGAGCACCCCGAAGTCCAGCTCGACCACCGTGTGGCCCAGGCCACGAGCGCGATCGACCGCGGCCGCGAACATCGGCCCGTAGCCGGCGTCGCCGAAGAACACCGGCGACTTGGGCACGCCGATGCGGGCCTGCGCCGGCAGTTGCGCCGGGCCGGCCACGAAGCGGCTGTAGATGTCGAGCGCGTCCTCTCCTTCGATCAGCGCCAGCACCAGCGCCGCACAGTCCACCGTGTGCGCGAACACCGACACGCAGTCCAGGCTGCGGCAGGCCGGCACCACGCCTGCGGTGCTGACGCGCCCCGAGGTGGGCTTCAGTCCGACCAGGCTGTTGAAGCCAGCTGGCACGCGGCCGGAGCCGGCGGTATCGGTGCCCAGCGAAAACGCGGCCAGGCCGCGCGCCACGGCCACGGCCGACCCGGAACTGGAGCCGCCGCTGATGCGCGCCGCGTCGAAGGCGCTGCTCGGTCGCCCATAAGGCGAGCGAGTGCCCACCAGGCCAGTGGCGAACTGGTCAAGGTTGGTCTTGCCCAGCCACAGCGCACCGGCGTCCAGCAGCCGCTGCACGGCGGTGGCGCTGTGCGTGGGGGTGTAGGCAAAAGCCGGGCAGCCGGCAGTGGTGGGCACGCCGGCGATGTCGATGTTGTCCTTGACGGCGAAGGGCACGCCCAGCAAAGGGTAGCGATGCACCAGGTCGGCACGCGCCACGGGCTCGGCCAGGCGCCGGCCGAGCAGGTCAAGCTGCGCCTGCCACTGCGCGGCCTCAGGCTGGCTGATCCACAGGCACAGCGGGCTGCTGTCCAGCGCCGCAGCCCGGGACTCGGCCAACCACGGGCGCGGGTCTCCGCCGCCGGCGACGAGCTCGCGCCACTGCCCGATGGGGCGCGGCGGCAGGCTGGGACCGGAAGATGGAGACATCTTGGTGCACGTTCTGGTATACCAATTGCCACGAAGCAGGAGTCATGCCAGCGAGGGCCGGCGGCATATCGACAGCGGTCAGCCGGCGCGGCGGCTCAGTCGGGATCGCGGGCCAGGCGCTCGCTGTGCCAGTAGACGTCGTCGCCGCCCAGCCCGTCGAGGTTGGCGCGGTTGAGCACGCGCGCCAGCACGAACATCAGGTCGCTCAGGCGGTTGAGGTACTGGCGTGGTGCCTCGTGCACCGCTTCGTGGCTGCTCAGCGCCACCAGCGAGCGCTCGGCACGCCGGGCCACGGTGCGGCAGACATGCGCCAGCGCAGCGCTGCGCGCGCCGGCCGGCAGGATGAACTCCTTCAGCCGCGGCAACTGGGCGTTGTAGTGCTCCAGCGCCTCGTCCAGGCGCAGCACCGCGCCGGGCTTGAGCAGTTGGTAGCCGGGGATGGACAGTTCGCCGCCCAGGTTGAACAGTTCGTGCTGGATGGTCACCAGCAGCTCGCGCACGTCGCCCGGCAGCGGCTCGGCCAGCAACACGCCCAGGCCTGAATTGAGCTCGTCGACATCGCCCATGGCCATGACGCGAAGGTGGTCCTTGGGCACGCGCGTGCCATCGCCCAGGCCCGTGCTGCCGTCGTCGCCAGTGCGCGTGGCGATTTGCGTAAGGCGTTGTCCCATGGTGGGGCGATTGTGCCCGCTAGGAGGGTGGGCGGCGGAAATCGGTGCCCGCGCCGGTTTCTGCCGCCCACGCTGCTCCTAGGCAATGGCATTGACGCGCGTCAGGTCTGGCGGCGTGCCGGATGGTTAGGCTCGCAACGCGACTCTGTGCAGGTGCCCCATGCGAAACGAAGTCTTTGTCAAGTTCGCCGGCCGCGACGACATCGCGCTGCGCCCGGCCGACAGCATGCCGCTGGAGACGGCGCAGCAATGGCTGGACGCCGAGTTCCAGCGGCTGGATGCGACCCTCAGCCGTCCGACCGGCAAGGTGCTGCTGGCCGACAAGGTGCTGGCCATCGCCGAAGCTGCCGGCATCGAGGGCTTTGCCGATGCCGACTGGGCGCACGCCTATGCCCGCGCCGCCGCCGGGGCGTTGCGCCGGCCGTTGATCCGCGTGGACGTGCCGAACGAAAGTATCGGTTTCTGAGGCCTCCTGGGCCCGGGCCGGCGACCCGCCTCGCCCGCGCGGGGGTTTCGGCAACGCGGCGGCACCACGCTTGCTCGACAGCAACCCCTGGAGAGGCGCTGCGATCTGAAGCCGAGATCGAACCCGGCGCGCCCGCGCCGGAGCGGCCCCGGAGCAAAGCACCCCATGGGCGGGGTGCAGGCCGTGTGGGCGGTGGGCGGGCTGCGCCGGCGTGCCGGGCTTCTCAGCCCATCAGGCGCACCGCCAGGCGCTGCAGCAGCGGGCGCCGGCGCCAGTTTTCGCAGGCCCGGTCTGCGAAGGCTCGGCCACGTTCGCTGAGCCGGTAGTAGCGCACGCTGGGGAAACCCTGCGGGTTGTCGAACTGATGGACCAACCCATAGTCGACGAGCGTGCGGTGAGCGCTGTACAGCGGCGCGCCGTCGAGCATGCAGCCGCCGCTGATGTCGCTGACCTGCACCAGCACGCGGCCTTTGCGCAGCACGTGCAAGGCATCGATGAACTCGCCGCGGTCGGGGATGATGCGTCGGTCGGCCATGACGGATGCGGGGTCGTGCGATGGCGCATCTTCGCATTGCGGCAGCCAGGCCATCTTGCGAAATGCAGGTCCGCGCGCCCGCAGTTCGAGCCGGTCCGGTCGCGGCCCCGCCGCGGTGCAGGACGGCCCCGCGCTGCCTACAATTGCCAACCCCCGCTGCTGAAGGACGCGCACCATGAATGCTCCCGTTCCCGCCCATGTGTGGCCCGCGTTCGAAGCGCGACGGGTGCCCCCGCAGATGCTGGCGGCGATGCAGCAGCGCTTCGGCAACCGCTGCTCGACGGCGGCTGCCGTTCGCGAGCAGCACGGCCGCGACGAGTCGCCCTACCCGGTGACGCCGCCCGAGGTGGTGGTGTTCTGCGAGAGCAACGACGACGTCGCCGCAGTGCTGCGCCTGGCCGACGCCCATGCGGTGCCGGTCATTGCCTTTGGCACCGGCTCGTCGCTCGAAGGCCACCTGCTGGCCGTGCAGGGCGGCGTCAGCGTCGACGTGTCCGGCATGACGAAGATCGTGCGCCTGAATCCCGAGGACCTGACGGTCACGGTGCAGGCCGGCGTGACGCGCGAGCAGCTGAACCGCGAGATCAAGGACACGGGGCTGTTCTTCCCCATCGACCCGGGCGCCAACGCCAGCCTGGGCGGCATGGCGGCCACGCGCGCCAGCGGCACCAACGCCGTGCGCTACGGCACGATGCGCGAGAACGTGCTTGGGCTGACGGTCGTCACCGCCAGCGGCGAGGTCATCCGCACCGGCACGCGCGCCAAGAAGTCGTCCGCCGGCTACGACCTGACGCGGCTGTTCGTCGGCAGCGAAGGCACGCTGGGCGTCATCACCGAGGTCACGCTGAAGCTGTACCCGCTGCCCGAGGCGGTGAGCGCGGCGATCTGTCACTTCCCGACCGTCGCTGGCGCGGTGAACGCGACGATCCAGGTCATCCAGATGGGCGTGCCGATCGCGCGCTGCGAACTGCTGGACGTGAACGCGGTGCGCTTCATCAACGCGCAGAGCAAGCTGGGCCTGCGCGAGCACCCGATGCTGCTGATGGAGTTCCACGGCAGCGAGGCCTCGGTCAAGGAACAGGCCGAGACGGTGCAGGCCATCGCCTCGGAGCTTGGCGGCGAAGGCTTCGAGTGGGCGACCACGCCCGAGGAACGCACCCGCCTGTGGACGGCACGGCACAAGGCCTACTTCGCCGGCATGCAGGCCAACCCGGGCTGCCGCTCGGTGACCACCGACACCTGCGTGCCGATCTCGCGGCTTGCCGAGATCATCGAGGCCAGCGTGGCCGATGCCGATGCCACCGGGTTGCCCTACTACATCGTCGGCCATGTGGGCGACGGCAACTTCCACCTTGCCTACTTGGTAAAGGACGGCGACGCCGCGCAGCGCGCGCTGGCCGAAGGCGCCAGCCAGCACATGGTGCAGCGCGCGATCGCGCTCGAAGGCACCTGCACCGGCGAACACGGCATCGGCCTGCACAAGATGGGCTTCCTGGTCGACGAGGCCGGCGAAGGCGCGGTGGAGATGATGCGGCAGGTCAAGCGCGCGCTGGACCCGAAGAACATCATGAACCCGGGCAAGATCTTCGCGATGTGAAGCGGCGGCCCGTGCCGGTTCGCGATCCAGGATCGAGGGGCGCACGAAAGTGCAGACAGCCTGCCTGCGGTCGAACGCGAATTCGAACGAACTGCCGCGCCCGGTAGCATGCGCACGGCAGTGCCCGGCCCGCGTTTGCGGGCCGGGTTGCCGAGCCGCCCCATGTCGAAACTGCCGCAGGACACAGACGCCGCCGTGTTCGCCGCGCTCAGCGAAGCGCTGCGAGCTTTGGCGCGCCGCGGCGAGATCCGGCGTTACCGCAAGAACACGCTGCTGATCGAGGAGGGCGACCATGGCGACACGCTGTACCTGATCCTCGCCGGCCGGCTGCGCAGCTTTGCCAGCGGCGACAAGGGCCGCGAGATCACCTACGGCGTCTACGGCCCTGGCGAATACCTCGGCGAGATGAGCCTGGACGGCGGCCCGCGTTCGGCCAACGTCATCACGCTGGAGGCCAGCATCTGCTCGGTGATCACTCGCAAGACGCTGCAGCAGCATATCGCCGAGCACCCCGAGTTCGCGTTTGAGCTGATCGGCAAGATCATCCGGCGGGCGCGCGCGGCCACGCTCAGCGCCAAGCAGCTGGCGCTGAACGATGTCTATGGCCGGCTGGTGCTGCTGCTCGACGGCCTGGCCGTGGCGTTGCCCGATGGCAGCCGGCTGATCGAGGAGCGGCTGACGCACCAGGAGCTGGCCCACCGCCTGGGCTGCTCGCGCGAGATGGTCAGCCGCCTGATGAAGGACCTGGAGCAAGGCGGCTACCTGCAGACCCGGCCGCGGCATTGGCAACTGCTGCGGCCGCTGCCGGCGCGCTGGTGAGCGCCCTCAGTTGCGGCCGTCGCCTTTCAGCGGCGGCGGCTCGAAGAGCCGCGTCGGCTTGGGTGCCCGCTCGTACAGCCCTTCCACCTTGGGCAGGTTGGCCTGGATGTCCTTGATGCGCGTCGGCCCCGACGGGTGCGTGGACAAGAATTCCGGCGGCGCGCCCTTGTTCACCGCGCCCATCTTCTGCCACAGCGTGACCCCGGCAGCCGGGTTGTAGCCGGCGCGCGCGGCCAGCTCCATGCCCACCAGGTCGGCCTCGGACTCGTCGTCGCGGCTGAACACCAGGCTCAGCAGCTGCTCGCCCATGCCGGCGGCCATGCGGCCCAGGTCGCCCAGGCCGAGCAGCGCGGAGCCCAGCTCGAGCGCGCCGCGCGTGGCAAAGCTCTTGCCCATGCGTTCGCGCGCATGCTCGCGCAGCGCGTGGGCCATCTCATGGCCCATGATCATCGCCACCTCATCGTCGCTGAGCTGCAGCCGCTGCAGGATGC
The DNA here is from genome assembly GCA_040381175.1 of Burkholderiaceae bacterium. Lineage (GTDB taxonomy): Bacteria > Pseudomonadota > Gammaproteobacteria > Burkholderiales > Burkholderiaceae_C > Rubrivivax. The sequence continues at coordinate 15,456 of JBEIHU010000018.1, read as the reverse complement.
CCCAGAAGAAGGCGATCTTGCCGCCGGGCATGCAGAAGGCGTTGATCTGCGGGCTGCCGAGCAGGATGACCTCCCAGCGCCACTGGGTGGCACGCGGGTTCCAGGGCGGGGTGAAGGGAATCAGCCGCTTGGCGATGTAGTGCAGGCGGACCAGCTGCGGGTGGTCGGCCGGCGCCAGCGCGTTCTGCTGACGCGCCTGCTTTTGCATCTGCACGAACTGCTGCGCCGCCGCCTGCTCCACCTTTTCGGCCGGCACCAGCTTGCTGAAGCTGGAGGTCTTGCCGACGTCCACGCCCTCGCGCTGCGCCCAGGCCGGCTGTGCGCCGGCGGCGACCAGCCCGACGAAGCCCAGGCCCAGGCGCCGGCGCCGGTGCAGCGTACAGCCGCAGCCCGCCCCGTGCCCCCAGGCGGGAAGATCGGCGTCGGTGACGAAAGGCATGCTCATGGCCTGCTACGACTGTCCAGCAGCATGCCAGTTTCCCGAGCGGAATGCCTAGTCATCGCTGGCACCGGCCTGCCTGGGATCCACTTCAAGTGAGCGCACGCTATCTCTCATCGACCACAGCATCCACAAGGCCGGCAAGGCGGCCACGGTGCTGACGATGAAGAAGACAGGCCAGCCGATCGATTCGGCCAGCACCCCGGCCAGCGGCCCGACCCACACCCGGCCCACCGAGGCAAAGGCGCTGAGCAGCGCGAACTGCGTGGCGGTGAAGCGCTGGTTGCACAGGCTCATCAGGAAGGCGACGAAGGCCGCCGTGCCCATGCCGCCGGACAGGTTCTCGAAGGCGATCACCATCAGCAGCCCGCCGTCCACAGGCGTCGGCTGGGCCAGCGAGACGAAGCCCCAATCGAAGGCCGGCAGCACCAGGCCCGGCATCAGCCCCTTGCCTTCCACCGCCAGCCACCAGAAGCCCAGGTTGCTGGCCGCCTGAAAAATGCCGAACAGCAGCAGCGAGCGCCACAGCCCCAGCTTCAGCATCAGCAACCCGCCGAGCAGCGCGCCGCCGATGGTCAGCCACAGGCCGATGATCTTGTTGACCACGCCCACCTCGGCCGGGCTGAAGGCCATGCTCTTCAGCAGGAAGGGCGTCATCAGCGAGCCGGCGAAGGCGTCGCCCAGCTTGTACAGCACGATGAAGGCCAGGAAGGCCGCCGCGCCGCGCTGGCTGAAATAGCTGCGCAGGCCGCCCAGCAGCGTCTCGAAGCGCGCCTTGCGCGCCGCCCAGGCGGCCAGCGGCAGCGTGAAGCCGATGCCCAGCAGCAGCGCCAGCAGGTTCTCCCAGCGCGTCTTCAGCGTGGCCGGCAGCGAGCTGCCTTCGAGCAGCGGGCCGAGCAGCGCATGGGCCACCGGCGGCGCGAAACGGTCGGCCAGCAGGTAGCCCACTGCCACCGCGGCCAGCACCGCCAGGAAACCGAGCACATCGTTGCGCGCCGCGGTGGGCTTCACTTCGGGCATCGGCACCTTGGGCAGCGCGATGGCCGAGAGCACGGCCGCGCCGAACATCAGCGCGGCCATGAAGCGGTAGACCTGCGGCCAGTCCCAGCCGCCACCCTGGGCCGGGTCGGTCCAGATCAGCGCAATGCCGCCGGACAGTATCATCGCCAGCCGGTAGCCCATGACGTTGAGCGACGAGCCCAGGCCGCGCTCGCGCGCCGGCAGCAGGTCCGTGCGGTAGGCATCGATGACCACGTCCTGGGAAGCCGACATGAATGCCACCGCCACCGCCAGCAGTGCGAAGGCGCGCGTCGCTTCGCCCGGCGAGGTGCCGGCCAGCAGCAGCAGCGTGCCGCCGAGCGCCAGCTGCGTCAGCACCAGCCAGCCGCGCCGCCGGCCCAGCCAGGGCAGGTCGAAGCGGTCCATCAGCGGGGCCCACAGGAATTTGAAGGTGTAGGGCAGGCCCACCAGGCTCAAGAAGCCGATGGTCGCGACGTCCAGCCCTTCCATGCTGAGCCAGGCCTGCATCGCCTGGCCGGTCAGCGCCAGCGGCAAGCCGCTGGCGAAGCCCAGCACCAGCACCACGGCCAGCCGTCGCAGCGCCGCCGCGCGAGACATTGCGCCAGCGGCGACGAAGGCTTCGGGCATGGCCCGATTCTAGGAGTCGGGTCAGCGCTGGGCGGCCGGTTCGCTGGCCGGCGACGCCGTCGCCGGATGCTGCCCGTAGATGGCCTCGGCCAGCGCCAGCAACTGCGCCTTGGGCGGGGCGCCCACCAGCGCGTAGCCGGCGCCGGCTTCGACCCAGTAGAAAAGGCCCATGTCGCCCTGCTGCTCGTAGCGGAAGGCGGCATCGGTGCCATCGTCGGGTTTGCGCAGGTAGACGGCGATGCGCGTGCCTCGGGCGTCCTGGTACATCAGCTGCGCGCTCTTGCCGGCACCGTCGGGCAGCAAGCCGGCCGCCCACCAGCTCGAAGCCATAGGCGCTCAGGTCGAACAGCTTGACCGGCACGTCGATGCGCCGCGTCAGCCAGCGCGCCAGCGGCTCTTCCTGGGCCTTGACTTCGACCGCATGGCGCGGCTCGGGCACGTAGACGCCGTGCGCGAAGGCCGCGCGCCGCACCCAGCCGGCGGGCGCAGCGGCGGCCTGTGCAGGCTCAGGCGCGGGCCATTGCCGGCCGATCCATGCGCCGGCCACGCCGCAGGCGAGCAGCAGCCCGGCCGCCATCGCCGATTGCCGCCAGTCGGCCGACCCCGCCTGCTGCGGTACCAGCGCCCGTGCGCGCAGTTGCGGCGGCGCCGGCGTGTCGAGTTCCGGCGCCAGCCGCTTGCACAGCGCATCGAGATCGGCGGCCCACTGCCACACCCGGGCAGCCTCCTGCGGGTGCTCGCGAAACCAGGCTCGACGCGTTGGCGCTGCTCGGTCGACAGCCGCGCCAGCGCGGCCGGCAGGTCCGGGCGCCCGCCGACATCGACGCCGGGGTCGACGCCCAGGGCGTCCTGCGCGTCGTACGCAACGGACAGCAGCCCGACGACGCCGCCGCGCCGACGGTCGAACCGGTGCCAGTGCGTCAGCGCACGCTCCAGCGTGCTTTGCACCAAGCTATCGCTTTGCGCGTCTTCGAACAACAGCGAGCACGCATCGCGCCGCAGCCCTGGCACAGCGCCGAACAGCTGTTGGCGCAATGCACTGGGAGCCAGGTTCAGCTCTTCGGTCTACGCCTGCGGCGATCCGATTACTCCCCCGGCCCCTTGAGATGGCGGCCTTCGGACCCATGTCCCGCCCATGAAAGAGTTCCGCGCCGCCCATGTCGCCTGCCCGCATTGCGGGGCCACCAACCGGATCCCCGCCGCGCGCCTGAGCGACGACCCGGTGTGCGGGCGCTGCGGCCAAGCCCTGCTGGACGGCCATCCGGTGGAACTGAGCGACGCCAACTTCGACCAGGTGGTCGAGCGCAGCGACCTGCCGGTGGTGGTGGACTTCTGGGCGCCGTGGTGCGGGCCGTGCCGGCAGATGGCGCCGCAGTTCGAGATGGCCGCGGGCAGCCTGAAAGGCCGTGCGCTGCTGGTCAAGGTGAACAGCGACGACAACCCGCGCACCGCGTCGCGCTTCGGCATCCGCAGCATCCCCACGCTGGTCAAGCTGGACCACGGGCGCGAGGTGGCGCGCGTGGCCGGCGCGCGGCCGGCCGGGCAGATCGTGCAGTTTGCCGGCGGCTGATCAGGCCTGGTGCGCGGCGCGCGCCGCTGCCAATGCCACGTACCAATCCACGCAATCGGCATTGGCCATTGCGTCGCGCTTCAGCACCGCGTCGGGGCTGGCGCCCATCAGCAGCTTCTTCACCGGCAGCTCCATCTTCTTGCCCGACAGCGTGCGCGGGATGCCGCTGACCTGGAACACGTCGTTCGGCACGTGGCGCGCCGACAGCGCCTCGCGGATGGCCTGCTTGATTCGTTTCGTGAGCGCCTCGTCCAGCGTCACGCCCTCGCGCAGCACCACGAACAGCGGCATCCAGCTTTCGCGGCCCAGGTATTCCAGGTCCACCACCAGGCTGTCCAGCACCTCGGGCAGCGCCTCCACCGCGCGATACAGCTCCGAGGTGCCCATGCGGATGCCGTGGCGGTTGATGGTGGCGTCGCTGCGGCCGTAGATGATGGCGCCGCTGGCACCCGATTCCGGATGGGGCGTGATGCGGATCCAGTCGCCATGCCGCCAGATGCCGGGGTACATGTCGAAGTAGCTGTCGTGGTAGCGCGTGCCCTGAGGGTCGCCCCAGAAGTACAGCGGCATCGACGGCATGGGCTTCGTGCACACCAGCTCGCCCACCTCGTCGATCAGCGGCTTGCCGACGCCGTGCGCATCCGGCTCGGACCAGGCCTCGACGCTGGCGCCCATGCAGCGGCACTGCATCTCGCCTTCCACCACCGGCAGCGTGATCAGCCCGCCGACGAAGGCACCGGCGAAATCAGTGCCGCCGCTGATCGGCGTGAGCCAGATCTTCTCGCCGTCCACCCGCGGCAGCTTGTCCCAGATCCAGCGGTAGCAGTCCACCGACAGCGGCGATCCGGTGGAGCCCACTGCGCGCAGCGCCGACAGGTCGGCCACCGCCCGCGGCTCGACGCCGGCCTTCAGGCACGACGCATAGAAGGCCGCACCGGCGCCGAAGAAGCTGCAGCGCGCCAGGCCGGCAAAGCGCCACAGCGTGCTCCAGTCGGGCACGCCATGCGGCCCCGCCGGGCTGCCGTCGAAGATGCACACCGTGGTGCCGCCCAGCAGCGCGCCGAGCTGGCTGTTCCACATGATCCAGCCGGTGCTGCTGTACCAGTGGAAGCGGTCATTGTCCGTGGCGCTGGGCCCGACGTTGTTGTGCAGTGCGCCCATCTTCAGCGCCTCGAGCATCACGCCGCCGTGGCCGTGCACGATGGGCTTGGGCAGCCCTGTGGTGCCGCTGGAATACACCACCCACAGCGGGTGGTCGAAGGGCAGCCATTCCGGCGCCACCGCGGCGTCGGCGGCCAGCAGTGCGTCCAGGTCGTGCTGCTCGCGCTGCGGGCCGGACAGGTCGGCGTCCAGCCCCAGCGCACGCCACAGCACCGCATGGCGCACGCTGGGCAGGCCGTCCAGCAGCTCGGCCAGCAGCGCACGGCGGTCGTGCGTCTGGCCGGCGTAGCGGTAGCCGTCGCAGGCCACCAGCACCTTGGGCTCGATCTGGCGGAAGCGGTCCAGCACCGCCACCGGGCCCATGTCCGGCGAGCACACCGACCAGATCGCGCCCAGGCTGGCGCAGGCCAGGAAGACGACGATGGTCTGCGGCACGTTGGGCAGCACGGCGCAGACACGGTCGCCGTGCTGCACGCCCATGGCGCGCAGGCCGGCCGCGCAGGCCGCCACCTGGCGCTTCAGCTCGGGCCAGCTGATCTGCTGCAGCGCGCCGCGGGCCAGCAGCGCCTCGTCGGCGAAGACGATGGCCGGGTGGCCAGCGGCATGGCTGGCCTCGGCATGGGTGAACAGGTGCTGCGCGTAGTTCACCTGCGCGCCTGGAAACCAGCGCGCACCGGGCATGTGCGGATGCTCCAGCACCGCACGGTGCGGTGTCGGCGACTGCAGGCCGAAGTAGTCCCACACCGATTGCCAGAAAGCCGGCAGGTCGGCCACCGACCAGCGCCACAACGCGTCGTAGCTGTCGAAGGACAGGCCGCGCGTGTCGCGCAGGAAGCGTTGATAGCGGGTGATGTGCGGCTCGGGCTGGGGCATCGTCGGGCCTCCGGAAGGGCCCGACGATGATGCCAGAGGCCCCTGCCCCCGGCGCCCTCAGCTCCTTCAGCGCTTGAAGTCGCCGGCGAACACCGCGTCGATCTGCTCGGGCTTCAGGTACTTGCGCAGCGCGCCGTTCACCTGCTCCAGCGTCAGCGCCGCCAGCGCCGCATCGACGCGGGCCGAGACCGCGAAATCGCGGCCCACGTACAGGTTGCCGGCCAGCTGCGAGGCCAGCACGTCGTCCTGCGCGCGCGACAGGCGGCGGAAGTTCAGCAACCCGCTGCGGCCTTCGTCCAGCTCCTGCTGGGTGAAGCCGTCCTTCAGCGCACGGGCGATCTCCTCGCGGAACGCGGCCTCTACCTTGCCACGGTTCTGCGGCGCGAAGATGGCGCTGGCCATCCAGGTGGAGTTCGGGTCGAAGTTGTTCCAGGCGATCTGGCTGCGCACGTCGTAGGACAGGCCTTCGGCTTCGCGCACCCGCTTCCAAAGCCGCGAGCTGCCGCCGCTGCCCAGCAGGTGGTTGGCCAGCATCAGCGCGGCATAGTCGGCGTCGTTGTCCGACAGCGGCAGGCTCAGGCGGGCGCGCAGGTCGGCGTTCTGCTTGTCCGGCGTGTCCAGCATCAGCGTCTTGCCGGTGCCGGCCACCAGCGGCTGCGGCAGGCGGGTGAAGGGCTCGCCGGCCTGCCAGTCGCCGAAGCCGGCCTGCAGCGCGCGCTGCAGCGCGGGCAGGTCGATGTCGCCGGCCGCGCCGAACTGCGCATGGCGCGCACCGTAGAAGCGGGCATGGAAGGCGCGCACCTGCTCCAGCGTCAGCGCATTCAGGTCCTGCAGCTGCTCGTCGAAGCTGCGTGCATGGCGCACGTCGCCGCGCGGGTACGGATTGTTCAGCCGCGCCAGCGCGTTGCCGGCCACCGCGCCCGGCTCCTTGCGCGCCGCCTCGATGCGCGTCAGCGTCTGGCGCTTGTATTCACCGAAGGCCTCGGCGGGAAAGGCCGGCCGGCGCAGCAGCTCCGCCACCAGCGCCACGGCCTCGGCCAGGTGCTCGCGGCGCGAACTCAACGCCACGCTGACCACGCCGGCACCGGCCTGCACCGACATCGTGGTCTTCAACGCGTCGAGCCGGTCCTGCACCTGCTGGCGCGACAGCGTGGCAGCGCCCTTGTCGAGCAGCCGGGCGGCGGCCTCGGCGGCGGCGGCCTGGCCGAACAGCGAGGTCTCGTCGCCCAAGCGCAGGCTCAGCACCGCCTGCGCGGCGCCGCCGCGGGTGGGCTTGCTCAGCACCGCGGCCTTCAGCCCGCCGGCCTCGAAGCGCTGCGTGCGCGCGTCGATGTTGGCCGGGGTGGCGTCGAACGCGGCCACCGCGGCCGCGGCCGCCTGCGGCTTGAAGGCCTGCAGCGTGGCGGCCAGGTCGGCCTTGGCCGGAGCCGGAGCGCGCTGTGGCGCGTCGGTGGGCAGGTACATGCCCAGGGTGCGGTTGGCGGGCCGCAGGTAGGCCTCGGCCACGCGCTGCACGTCGGCCAGCGTCACCTGCCGGACATGGTCGCGGTCGAGGAAGAACAGCCGCCAGTCGCCCATGGCGATGGCCTCGGACAGCGCCAGGCCCACGTTCTCGGGGTCGGTGAAGGTCTGCTCCCAGCCGTTGAGCCACTGCGTGCGCGCGCGCTTCAGTTCATCGTCGGTGATCGGCGCGCGGGCGATCGACTCGCCCGCTGCGAGCAGCGCGTCGCGCGCCTTGTCCACGTCCTGCCCCGGCGCCAGCTGCGCGCCCAGGAACAGCACCCCCGGGTCGGCCAGCGACCAGGCAAAGGCAAACGCGCTGGAGGCGAGTTGCTTCTCGGTCAGCTGCTTGTGCAGCCGGCCGGCCGGGGTGTCGCCCAACACCAGGGCCAGCATCTCGACCGCGGCGAAGTCGGGCTGCGAACCCGCCGGCACGTGGTACGCCGCCATCAGCAGCGGCGCGCCGCCGCTGCGCCGCAGCGTGACCTGGCGCTCGCCGTCCTGGGCCGCATCGAGCGTGTACATCGCCGGCAGCTGCCGCGTGGGCTTGGGGATCGGGCCGAAGCTGTCTGCCACCGTCTGCAGCACGCGCTGCGGGTCGAAGCTGCCCGAGACGATGAGCGTGGCGTTGTCCGGCTGGTAGTACAGCCGGTAGAAGGCCTGCAGCCTGGGGATGTCGACGTTCTCGACGTCGCTGCGCGCGCCGATGACGCTGCGTCCGTAGGGGTGCCAGTCGTAGGCCGCCGCCATCGTGCGCTGCACCAGGATGCGGCTGGGGTTGTTCTCGCCGCTCTCCATCTCGTTGCGCACCACCGTCATCTCGGTGTCGAGGTCTTCGCGAGCGATGTTGCTGTTGACCATGGAATCGGCCAGCCAGCCCAGGTACCAGCGCAGGTTGTCGTCGTTGGCCGAGAAGGTGGCGGTGTAGTTGGTGCGGTCGAAGCTGGTGCTGCCGTTGGCCGCCAGGCCGCGCCGGGTGAACTCGGCCCAAACCTTGGGGTGCTTGGGAGAGCCCTTGAACAGCATGTGCTCCAGCAGGTGCGCCATGCCGGTCTCGCCGACGTTCTCGTGCCGCGAGCCGACGCGGTAGGTCAGGTTGACCGTGGTGGTGGGCTTGGAGGCGTCGGGCACCAGCAGGACCTGCAGTCCGTTGGCCAGGCGGTATTCATCGATGCCCTCGACCGAGCGCACCGCCGTCACCCCGGCGGGCAGCGTCTGCGCCGCCAGCGGCGCGAGCAAGGTCAGCGGGGCCAGACACAGCGCCAGATGGCGCAGCAGCTTCAGCATGGGGCGGGGCTCAGGTAGCTTTGGACGACCCCAGTCTAGGGGCAGCGGGTTAAGCCGGGGTTAGCGAGGGCTCAACGTCCGTTTCGAAGATGACGCACCCATCAGCACGGGCGGCCCGCCTACCATGTCACTGTCAGCCATCACCAGGAGAGCCTCATGGCCAATGCGTTGCGCTTGTACCGTGCCATCGTTGTCTCCAACATCGATCCCCAGGGCCTGGGCAGGGTCAGGTTGGGCACCACCCACACCGTTCGTGGTTCTCCAGTGAAGGTAGAGGGCTGGGCCGCCGTGGGCGCCACAGCCCTCGGTCCATCGGCCACGGCGATGGCCGGCTACTCAGTGGGTGAGGCCGTGCTCTATGCGGCAGAGCGGCTGCCTTTCGTCGGCGCAGTGCTCTTGTGCCGAACGGGTGTCGGCGCTGCAAACGCCGGCTCACCCGAGTTTTCTGTCCGCTTTGCACTGGGCCAAGGCAACGAAGCCACCGTCGAAGCCTCTGGCGGCGCGGTCCGGATACACACGACAGCCGGCCAGCAGGTCACATTGCAAGCCAGTGGGGAGATCGATGTGGTCGGCCCAACGGAAATCTTGCTTCGCGCCAACAAGATCGCTGCTTCGGCGAGCGTGGTGACTGTCGATGCCGGAATGGCCAGGTTTTCAGGAGTGCTGAAGTGCGACACGCTGATCACGAACACCGTCATCGCCGCCACCTACACGCCGGGCGCCGGCAACATTGCCTAGCCGTCGCCGGGCATCAGCGCCCGCCCCGCGCCTGCGCCACCGTATCGATATCCAGGTACTTCCGGAAATCGCGCACGAGCAGGTTGCGGTCGAAGCCCAGCACCCACGGGTGCCACAGGTCGGTGCTGTAGCGGTGCGCGTGCACCTTGTAGGGCATGCAGGCCATCATGATCTTCTTCGCCTGCTCGAGCAGCGCCTAGGCGCGTGCCAGTTTGTGCTCGCTTATCTCGCTCTTGAAGGCCGGGCGTAGCCCCAGGTGCCGCGGGCAACGGGCGACTGCGCCGGCACCGCCTGGCCGCGGCGCACCAGCGCGACCTCGCGCGGCACGTCCACCGCCAGCGACATCGCCCGGCGCAGCACTACCTTGTCCGGCGCATTGCCGCCCTCCACCGGGTGCTCCATGCCGAGCAATAGAGACGACACGGCCGGATGCAGCTGCAAAGAGCGCGGCAAGCCTGTAGCCAAGCCATGGCGCTTGGCGTCGCGGCAAATCGCAACGGGCCGCCAGTCGCAACCCTAGGTCAACGGGAAACCCTGCGGATGGGGGGGTAGCCAGTCAGTGGCGATGTCCGTACATTCGGCGGGCACGCTTTCCGGCAGGTCCGGCTGGCACCAGGCGTGCCGAATATGTTCACGCACTTTGCGGCCGGCCGTCACCACCCGGTTCGCGGAAAAGGCGCAACACCTCCGAGGAACACGACATGTCCCCACAGAGATTCATCCGTGTGGCCGCGTTCGTGGTCGTGGCCAACCCTCTGTTCCTGATCTCCGCCGCGCATGCGCAGTGGACCTTCACGAGCCTGAACCCGGCGGGCGCGATAGAGTCAATGGCGTATGACGTCAGCGGCGGGCAACAGGTGGGGGCATCCCTGCTGAAAGGCGTCGGGCGTGCGAGCCTCTGGAGCGGGACGGCCGAGTCATGGGTCGATCTGAGCCCGACGGGTGCGACGCAGTCCACCGCGTTCGCCGTCAGCGGCGGGCAGCAGGTGGGGGAAGCCCGGATCGGCGGGGTGGACCGCGCGAGCCTTTGGAGCGGGACAGCGGCGTCCTGGGTCGATCTCAGCCCGGCGGGCGCGACAGATTCCCGGGCCCAGGGCATCGGCGGCGGGCAGCAGGTGGGGAGTGCCCAGCTGGACAGGATCCACCGTGCGAGCCTGTGGACCGGGACCGCAGCCTCGAGAGTCGATCTCCATCCCGCAGGTTCGACCTTGTCCCGAGCCTTCGACACCAACGGTACGCATCAGGTGGGTTTCGCCATCTTCAATGGATACCACCGTGCGAGTCTGTGGAGCGGAACCGCCGAGTCGTGGGTCGATCTCAGCCCGGTGGGCTCGCTGTACTCCTACGCGCATGCCATCGATGGCGATCAGCAGGTTGGCCTCGTCTCGATGGGCTGGGAGCGTGCCAGCCTCTGGAGAGGCACCCCGGCCTCGTGGGTCGATCTCACCCCGACGGCCCACCCGTACGCGTCATCGCGGGCGCGAGATGCATTCGGCGGGCAGCAGGTGGGGTACGCCTTCGTCAAGGACGAATACCGTGCGAGCCTGTGGAGCGGGAGCGGTTCCTCGTGGGTGGATCTCTCGGTTCACCTGCCAGCGGACTACATTCAAAGCGAGGCGTTCGGGATTTCCAGCGACGGCGTCAACATCTACATCACAGGCTTCGGTTGGAGGGGCGGCGGCAGCGGCGTCGAAGCCTGGATGTTGACGCAGCCCGTTCCAGAGCCCGAAACCTGGCTGCTGATGCTGATCGGCGCTGGCTGGGTTGCTCGGCAGGCGCAGCGGCGCCGCCACGCTGACAAGGCCAGCTTGCGGACCCTGTAGACGGCGCCTTCGCCGCTGGCGGCCATCAGCAACACCAGGGGCAGGCAGGGCGGCCAAGTCGGCGGGCTCGCCCGGCGGGAGCCTGGCGCTTCGGGGCAGGGCATGCAGTCCATCGGCTCGCTACCTCGGGTGCCTGCACGGCGCGCGTGCGCTGCGTGGGCGCACGCGGGAGAGTTTCCCACCCGTTGCGTCGCCGCGAGAACATCCCGGCACTGCTGCGCCACTGCCCGCACCCCTGACCGACGTGCTCCTGCCCCCGCCCACCCGGCCCCCACGCGCGCGCGGGGCTGAAGCCAACGCGGCCCTCGCGGGCCGCGCGCGGTTCCAGCGGCGGCGCTTCACCCACCAGCTGTACACGCCCGTCATGGCCAACAGCGGCCACGGCAGCGAGCACAGCAGCACCCAAGGGAACAGGCGCTGCATCCGGTGCGGTCATGCAACGCGGCGCGCCGTGTGTGGCCCTCGCTGAGCAGGTGGCGGTTGGCGTGGGTGGCCAGGCCGAACAGCGACCCGAACACGACGAACAGCAGGATGAACGTGGCGGCACCCATGGCGCACGCCCGCGGTGTGAGCAAGGAGTGCAGTCTGTAGCGGATCGGCGCTGGAATCTAGCGGGGTTGGCACCGTGAGCTGTCAACCCAGATGGGTACGACGGGCAGGGCCGGGCACGCACAGACGCGAAGCGTTGGCCGAGAGCCACTCGGCAAAACCCTGCAGCTTCGGGTTGAGCGAGCGGGAGAAGCCGACGTCGCGCGCCGCGCAGAACTCCTGCGCGAACTCGGCGTTGAACTGGAACATGTTGCCCAGGTCCTCGGCGCCGGGGAATCCGAAGCCCCGATACGCTGCGGGCGTGAGCTCCACGTAGGACACGTTCTGACCCATAGCGCGGCCCATCGCGGCGGCGAGCTCGCTGCCCGTGAGGTGCTCGCCCGCGATGCCCACGGTCTTGCCGACGAGCGCGCCGCCCTGCCCGAAGACGCCATAGGCGCAGCGCCCGATGTCCTCCACGGCGATGCCGGGGAACCTGCCCTGGCCGATCGGCAGCGCGAGCATGAGCTTGCCGTCGGGACCCTTCTTCGGGCCCATCCCGAGGAAGATGAAGTTCTCCCAGTAGAACGAGGTCCGCAGGCAGGTGGTCGGCACGCCGGCGTGGGCGAAGAGCGCGTCGGCCTCTCCCTTGGCGTCGAAGTGCGGCACCTTGTAGTGGCCCATGAGCGTGGGCATGCGGTCGTCCGTCAGCGGGATGAAGCGACGCGAGTCCTCGAGCGTAGACCAGATCACGTGGACCACGCCCGCGTGCCTCGCGGCGCGCGCCAGGTTGCCCGCCTGGGCGAGTTCCTTCTCGGGCGAGAAGTGCTCCCAGAAGTTGGTGACGCAGAAGGCCCCGTGGGCGCCGGCGAAGGCGCGCTCGAGGCTGGCCGGGTCGTCGAGGTCGGCGGCCACCACCTCGGCGCCCGCCGCCGCGAGCGCCTGGGCCTTGTCGGAATCAACCTTGCGCGTGATCGCCCGCGCCGCGAAGCCGCCCGAAGGATCCGCCAGAATCGCACGCACCAGCCCGCCGCCCTGGGCGCCCGTCGCACCCGTCACCGCGATGACCTTCTTCTCGACCATGTCGTTCTCCGTGTTGGAACCGGCCACATCCTGGCGGCGTGGGGCGAAACGCGTGGCCATCGCGCCCGGGCTGTCCCAGCGGCGGCTCCAGGCGGCATGCTTCAGCGCGGGGCCGCCCTCGGGTCGATCGGCGTGATGGCCGGTGCCGGGTCTTCGATCGCCTGCGCCGCGTCGAGCACCTGGTCCTTGCAGTAGCGTGGGCCGATCCGCTGGACGCCCTGCGGCAACCCGTCGTCGTGCCCCACCGGCACCGCGCAGGCGAGCAGGCCGAGGAAGTTGATCGGCACCACCGCCAGCCCGGAGCGGCCGCTCAGCCGGAGTCGATCAACGTGCTGACTTGCCCGAGGCATTCGGGAACAGGAATTCGCCGCCAGCGGCACGGCTGCAGTCGATGCGCCTGATTCGATCGGGCTCGTACCCGCCTGGGATGAAGTCGTACGAGTACACCGGCAAGCGCGACGGGCATGAACGGCTGGCAGCCATGACCGGGGAGGCGGTGCCGACGAACCTCGATGTGGCATGGCCAGCCTCTGCACCCGCACCTGTCGCTACACCTGCATCTGCATCTGCATCTGCTCCCGCTGGCCTGCATCGGGCAGCCTGCGCCCGGGCGCCGGTGTCAGCGGCCGACGACCTCGAACGCGCCGTCTGCGCTGACGAAACTGCCGCGCGGCGCCGGGCTGCCCATGTTGGAGGTGACGGAAGCCGACACGCCGTGCAGGCCCGGCGTCGAGAACGTGACGACATAGGTGCCCGGGCCGACCACGCGGCCGAAGTTGACGAGCAAGGTCTTGGGCGCAAACGTGGCGCGGGGGTCGGTGGAACCCAGGGACACCGTGTACGAGCCCTGGTCCAGCCCGCACGACACGATCAGGCGGCCGGAGACGGGCGCACCCGCGGCAACCGGCGTGGGCGTGGCCGCGGACACGGGTGCGGCGAGACACCCGGCCACACCCGGCTCGATGTACTGCAGCGTCTGGCAAGCACCGTTCCCGGCCACTAGGGCCAAGCCCAGGGCCCAGGCCGAGGAGATGGGCGTGATGGGTGTCATCGGCGCGATCCGTTGTTGCAGGCGGGTGATCTTGTCATGATCCGCGAGCGCCACCTGCGGTGGCCGGCGGCAAATGGGGGACCAGCTGGCCATGGACGACGAGGCCGCACGCGGCCATCCAGCGGGGTGAGCCCGGACGTAAACGGTCCTGAGGACCGTTTGCGCCTGGCGAACGCCGGGGCCTGTGTGCCATGGCGGCCGGCCATCGAGAAAATCTTGACCCACCTGCGCTGAGTGTGGACGCAAGGCCGTCCCTGCGGACGGCCTTGCGCCTCACGAAGGGCCCGAGCTCTGCGAGGGCGCGGCCTGCAAGGCTGGATCCACAGCCCCGCCCAGGGGAAGAGCGCGCGAGGCGGGAACGCACAGGAGCTGTAGACACCCTCCGCCGCGTCCATATCGGGGCCAGTATGCGGTCAGGAGGTTTTCTGAGCTGGTCGGTCAAGGGTTTCGAACTTGCTGACGGCAAACCCATTGTTCAACAAAGCTTGACATCAATCTCGCACTCTCGATAAACTGCCCTTCAATCTGCTGAGATACGCATACCGCATGGAAGTCATCCTCAGGAAGTACGGCAACAGCACGGTCGCCGTGTTGCCTCCGTCAGTTCTCAAGGACCTGGGCTTGGCGGCTGGTCAAGCCATGTCTCTGGACACGAATGAACAGCAACAGATCGTGTTGTCGCGCAAGCGAAAGTACGTATTGGCGAACATGATCGCCCAGTGCAATCCCAAGGCGCAACCGCCGGCAGACCTCGCACTCTGGGAATCCGCCAAGCCCGTAGGCCGGGAGGCCTGGTAGTGCCTGTCTTCGACCGTGGGGACGTGGTCAGCGTGCCCCTGGATCCCGCCATGGGTCACGAACAGCGAGGCACCCGCCCTGCACTGGTTCTGACGACGAAGGACTTCAACAATCTGGGCGACGTGCTGGTGGCCCCCATCACGCAGGGGGGCGATTTCTCGCGTCATGCGGGCTTCGCCGTGAGCCTGACCGGCACCGGATGCAAGACGCAGGGCGTGGCCTTGATCAACAAGGTGAGGATGCTCGACCTCGTGGCGCGCAAGGCCCGGCGTGTCGAGCGCGCGCCGCGGCCCGTCATCGACGAGGCCCTGGGGCGGCTGATGGCGATCCTGGACTGCTGAAACGTCGCGGGGTGGGTGAGGTGACACCACCCCCAGGCTCTGCCCCCACTCACGGGCCGTCCGGGACCGACGCCCGCCTCCCGTTCCTGGACTCCCTGCGGCTTATCGCCCTGGGGGTGCTCATCGCTCATCACGTCGGCATGTGCTGCTCGAGCTGGCACCTCAAGAGCCACTTTTCGAGCACCACTCTCGAGCCCTGGATGCGGCTCGTCAACCCTTGGCGCAAGAGCCTGCTGTTCCTCGTTTCGGGCGCCGTGACGGCCATTGCACTGAGCCGCGCGTCCCGGGAGTGGCTCGGCAGCAGGCTGCTGCGGCTGGTCTTGCCGCTGATCGCAGGAGTGCTGGTGATCGTGCCGCCGCAGTCCTACTGGCAGGTGTTCGAGCAGATGAGCTATCGGGGCAGCTACCTGGAGTTCCTCGCGCTGTAACTCGGCGGCTACGGGGGCTTCTGCTCGACCGCGGGCTTGCGTCTGATCCTCCCGACGTGGAACCACCTATGGTTCCTGCCCTACCTGATGGGTCTGACGGCGCCGCCGTGGCCTTCGTCAGCGCCGAGCCCGGCAGCGGCCAGCACGTGCCGCGTGACCACGCGCTGCACCACCTGAAGCACCGGCGTG
>JBEIHU010000017.1:0-30978 GCA_040381175.1 Burkholderiaceae bacterium | reverse complement strand
CGCTGGAGCGCATCCGCGCCGGCGCCGCCGAAGTCGCGGCCAACCCGCGAGCGCGCTCGGCCGTCCTGCGCGTGGCCGAGCGCACCGCCGCGGCTTCGGGGGCCTGAGGGAGTGACGCGGGTGAACCTGCTGCTGCTTGCCGCCTTGCTGGCCAGTTGCCTGTACCTGGTGAAGACCGCGTACGAGTCGCGCCGCCTGTTCCATGCGCTGGACCGCGCGCGCATCGAGCACACCCGCCTGGACACCGAGTTCAAGCGCCTGGATGCCGAGCGCCAGGCCCAGGCCACGCACCTGCGGGTGGAGAAGGTGGCGCGCGAGAAGCTGAGCATGCGCACGGCCACGCCGGCGGTGACGCAGTACGTGGTGGATGGCCCGGCGGCCGCCGCGCCGGCCCGTGGAGCGTCGGCCCCATGAGCGCCAGCCGCAAGACGCCCCAGCGCCCGGCCGCGTCCGGCGTGCGCAGCCTGAACTACGCCACCAGCCCGCTGCTGGCTTCGAAGACGCCGCCCTGGCGCTCGCGCTTCCTGGTGGTGCTGGTCGGGCTGGCCTTTGCCGTGCTGATCGGCCGTGCGGTGTACATCCAGATCATCGGCACCGACTTCTATCAGCAGCAGGGCGAGAAGCGCTACGGCCACGTCATCGAGCTGCCGGCCAGCCGCGGCCGCATCGTCGACCGCAACGGCCAGGTGCTGGCCACCAGCGTGCCGGTGCCGTCGATCTGGGCCATCCCCAAGGACTTTACCGCCGACGTGCAGCAGCGCAAGGCGCTGGCCAGGCTGCTGCAGATGAAGCCGGGCGAGCTGGACGCCAAGCTCGAGGGCAGCCGCAACTTCGCCTGGCTCAAGCGCCAGGTCGACGAGCCGCTGTGGGCCGAGGTCAAGGCGCTCGGACTCAAGGGCGTGCACCAGATCGGCGAGTACCGCCGCAAGTACCCCGAGGGCGAGGCCGCGGCCCATGTCGTCGGCTTCACCAACATCGAGGACAAGGGCCAGGAAGGCATCGAACTGGCCTTCCAGGAGCAGCTGCAGGGCCGCGACGGCTCGCGCGCCGTGGTCAAGGACCGGCTGGGCCGGGTCATCGAGGACCGCGGCGAGCAGATCGACTCGGTCGACGGCCGCGACATCCAGCTGGCCATCGATTCGAAGGTGCAGTTCTTCGCCTACCAGCGCGTGCGCGACGCCGTGGCCGAGCACAACGCCAAGGCCGGCAGCGTGGTGGTGCTCGACGTGCGCACCGGCGAGGTGCTGGCGCTGGCCAACTACCCGAGCTACGACCCCGGCAACCGCCGCAATCTGTCGGGCGCGCAGCTGCGCAACCGCGCCCTGACCGACACCTTCGAGCCGGGCTCGACGATGAAGCCCTTGGTCGCCGCGCTGGCGCTGGAGACCGGTCGCGTCACGCCGTCCACCGTGATCCAGACGGCGCCCGGCAGCATGACCATCACTGGCAGCACCATCCGCGACGCCCACCCGCACGGGCCGCTCAGCGTGGCCCAGGTGATCCAGAAGTCCAGCAACGTCGGCACCGTCAAGCTGGCCATGCAGATGCCGGCGCGCGAGTTGTGGGAGCTCTACGCGCAGGTCGGTATCGGCCAGAAGCCGCAGATCGACTTTCCAGGCTCCGTCACCGGGCGGCTGCGCCCGTACAAGAGCTGGCGCCCGATCGAGCATGCCACCATGAGCTATGGCTACGGCCTGTCGGCGTCGCTGTTCCAGCTGGCGCGGGCCTACACCGTGCTGGCCCGCGACGGTGAACTGCTGCCTTCGTCGATCCTGCGCTTGGATCAGCCGCCGCCTGCCGTGCACGTGCTGTCACCGAAGACGGCGCAGCAGGTGCGCGAGATGCTGCGGCTGGCCGCGGGCCCGGGCGGCACCGCGCCGCTGGCGCAGACGCAGGGCTATTCGGTGGGCGGCAAGACCGGCACCGCGCACAAGCAGGAGGGCAAGTCCTA
This sequence comes from Burkholderiaceae bacterium, assembly GCA_040381175.1. Classification (GTDB taxonomy): domain Bacteria; phylum Pseudomonadota; class Gammaproteobacteria; order Burkholderiales; family Burkholderiaceae_C; genus Rubrivivax. The sequence continues at coordinate 29,027 of JBEIHU010000017.1, read as the reverse complement.
CGCCACGAACAAGTACCGCGCATGGTTCGTCGGCATGGCGCCGGTGGCCCAGCCGCGCATCGTCGTCGCGGTCATGGTCGACGAGCCGAGCAAGGGCGTTTACTACGGCGGCGCGGTGGCCGCGCCGGTGTTCAGTCAGGTGGTGCAGCAGACGCTGCGCCTGATGGGCGTGCCGCCTGACCTTGAAGTGACGCCGCAGATCATGGCCAACAAGACCGTGCCTGCGGAGCGCGAGAGCTTCTGATGCCGAACACCTTGCACCTGGCCCATGCCGACGCCGCATCACAGTGGCTGCGCGCGCGCACCACCGGCCGGCTGCGCACCGACCATCGCCATGTCGGCCCGGGTGATGCCTTCCTGGCCTGGCCCGGCCATGCCAACGACGCACGCCGCTTCGTGCCCGCGGCGCTGCGCTCGGGTGCTTCGGCCTGCCTGGTCGATGACCACCACCTGGCCAGCTTCGGCTTCGACGACGCGCGCATCGCCGCCGTCGCCCGTCTGAAGGAGCTGGCCGGCCCGATCGCGCACCTGTTCCTGGGCCGGCCGAGCGAGCGGCTGCCGGTGGTGGCCACCACCGGCACCAACGGCAAGACCTCCACCGCCTGGTGGACGGCGCAAGCGCTGACCGGCCTGGGCCGGCGCTGCGCGCTGATCGGCACGCTGGGCATCGGCGAGCCGCCGCCGGCCAGTGCCGCCGGCATGGGCGACGGCCTGCAGCCCAGCGGCATGACCACGCCCGACCCGGTGCGGCTGCAGCAGGCCTTGCACGATTTCGTCGCGCACGGCTGCCAGGCCTGCGCCATCGAGGCCTCGTCGATCGGCCTGCACGAAGGCCGCCTGGCCGGTACCCGCATCGAAGTGGCGCTGTTCACCAACCTGTCGCAGGACCACCTGGACTACCACGGCGACATGGCGTCGTACTGGAAGGCCAAGCGTGCGCTGTTCGCCTGGCCCGGGCTGAAGGCCGCGGTGCTGAACGTCGACGACCCGCATGGCGCCGATCTGGCCATCGCGCTGCGGGCGGCGCCGCTCGACCTGTGGACCTGCGCCACCCAGGGCCCGGCGCGGCTGCGCGCCGAGGGCCTGCACCATGACGACGGCGGCCTGGCTTTCTCGCTGCGCGAAGGCGATGCCGTGCTGCCGCTGCGCAGCGCGCTGATCGGCGACTTCAACGCCTCCAACCTGCTCGGCGTGATCGGCGTGCTGCGCGCGCTGGGCGTGGCGCTGCCCGACGCGGTGCGCGCCGCCGAGCGGCTGGGGCCGGTGCCCGGTCGCATGCAGCGGGTGCGCGTCGAAGCCCCCGGCCAGCCCGAGGTGGTGGTCGACTATGCGCACAGCCCCGATGCGCTGGAGAAGGTGCTGCTGACACTGCAGCCGGTGGCGCGCGCGCGCGGTGGCCGGCTGTGGTGCGTGTTCGGCTGCGGCGGCAACCGCGACGCCGCCAAGCGGCCGATGATGGGCGCAATCGCGGCAAAGCTGGCCGATCGCGTGGTGCTGACCAGCGACAACCCGCGCAACGAGGCACCTCGCTTCATCCTGTCGCAGATCCTGGCCGGCATCGTCGGCCACGACGAGGTCGACGTGATCGAGGACCGCCGCGAGGCCATCGGCCACGCGCTGGCCGAGGCCGCGCCGGCCGACGTGGTGCTGCTGGCCGGCAAGGGCCACGAATCCACGCAGGAGATCGCCGGCGCGCTGCGCGAGTTCTCCGACCTGCACGAAGCGCGCGAGGCGCTTTGCCGTCGCGCCGGGGTGGCCGCTTGAGCCCGCACGGCCGTCCGAAGGGCGAACTCCCCCGCGGGGGGACGGCGCGCAGCGCCCAGGGGGTCGCATCATGCTGACCTTGGCCCAGGCCCGCTCGATGCTGCCCGGCGCAACGCTGGTCGGCGACGGCAGCGTGGCCTTCGAGCGCGTGCACAGCGACACGCGCAGCCTGCAGGCCGGCGACCTGTTCGTGGCGCTGCGCGGCGAGAACTTCGATGCCCACGACTTCCTGGCCGCGGCACGCCAGGCCGGTGCCGCGGCGGCGCTGGCCGAGCGCGGCCTGGCCGAGGCCGGACTGCCGGGGCTGCAGGTGCCTGATGCGCTGGCCGCGCTGCAGCAGCTGGCGGCCGCCTGGCGGCGCCGCTTCACGCTGCCGCTGATCGCCGTCACCGGCAGCAACGGCAAGACCACGGTCACGCAGATGATCGCCTCGATCCTGCGCGTGGCCGACGGCGAGGCGGCCTTCGCCACGCAGGGCAATCTCAACAACCACATCGGCCTGCCGCTGACACTGCTGCGGCTGCGGCAGACGCACCGCCGCGGCGTCGTCGAACTGGGCATGAACCACCCCGGCGAGATCGCGCTGCTCAGCGACATTGCCGTGCCGACCGTGGCGCTGGTCAACAACGCGCAGCGGGAGCACCAGGAGTTCATGGCCACGGTGGAAGCCGCGGCGCGCGAGAACGGCGTGGTCATCGAGAAGCTGGGCGCCGGCGGCACGGCGGTATTCCCCTCCGACGACGCCTACACGCCGCTGTGGCAGCAGCTGGCCGGCGCGCGGCGGGTGCTGCGCTTCGCGCTGCACCCACCGGCCGATGTCCATGCCGAACACAGCTGGCGGGCCGACCACTGGGCGGTGCGGCTGCACACGCCGGCCGGCGATGCCGATTTCGCCCTGCGCGTCGCCGGCGAGCACAACCTCAAGAACGCGCTGGCTGCGGCCACTGCGGCGCTGGCCATCGGCGTGCCGTTGGCCGCCATCGCGCGGGGCCTGCAGGCCTTCGAGCCGGTGGTCGGCCGTTCGCGGCTGCACCGTCTGACATGGCGCGGGCATGCGCTGACGCTGGTGGACGACGCCTACAACGCCAACCCGGACTCGGTGCGCGCCGCCATCGACGTGCTGGCCGCGCTGCCTGGTCCGCGCTGGCTGCTGCTGGGCGACATGGGCGAGGTCGGCGCCCAGGGCCCGGCCTTCCATGCCGAGGTTGGCGACTATGCCCGCGAGCGTGGCATCGAGCTGCTCTGGACGGTCGGCGAGTTGTGCGTGCATGCGGCCAAGGCCTACGGCCCGCGGGCGCGACACTTCGACAGCGTCGAAGCGATGCTGGCCGCGCTGGGCCAGGCCGGGTCCGCCGCGGCCGCGCTGGTCAAGGGCTCCAAGTTCATGCGCATGCCGCGCGTGGTGCAAGCGCTGTTGCAGGAGTCGCAGCATGCTGCTTAGCCTGAGCCAGTGGCTGCTGGCGCTGTACCCGGAAGAGTTGAGCTGGATGCGCGTTTTCCAGTACATCACCTTCCGCGCGGTGATGGCGGCGATGACGGCGCTGCTGATCGGGCTGGCGTTCGGACCCTGGGTCATCCGCCGGCTGACCGCGCTGAAGATCGGCCAGCCGATCCGCGGTTATGCGATGCAGTCGCACCTGAGCAAGAGCGGCACGCCGACGATGGGCGGGGTGCTGATCCTGATCGGCATCGGCATGTCCACGCTGCTGTGGTTCGACTGGAGCAACCGCTTCGTCTGGATCGTGCTGCTGGTCACCTTCGGCTTCGGCGCCATCGGCTGGGCCGACGACTGGCGCAAGGTGGTGCACAAGAACCCCGAGGGCATGCCGTCCGGCGAAAAGTACCTGTGGCAGTCGCTGATCGGCCTGGTGGCGGCGTTCTACCTGGCCTTCAGCGTGTCCGAGACCTCCAACCTGCGCGTGGTGGAGCTGTTCCTGCGCTGGGTGGGCAGCGGCTTTACCAACGAGCTGCCGCCTGCCGCCGACCTGATGGTGCCTTTCTTCAAGACCATCAGCTATCCGTTGGGCGTGTTCGGCTTCATCGCGCTGACCTACTTCGTCATCGTCGGCGCCAGCAACGCCGTCAACCTGACCGACGGGCTCGACGGGCTGGCCATCATGCCGGTGGTCATGGTCGGCACCGCGCTCGGCGTCTTTGCCTACGTGGTCGGCAGCTCGGTGTATTCGCGCTACCTGCTGTTCCCCTACATCCCCGGCGCCGGCGAGTTGCTGATCTTCTGTGCCGCGATGGCCGGCGCGGGCCTGGCCTTCCTGTGGTTCAACACCCATCCGGCACAGGTCTTCATGGGCGATGTCGGGGCGCTGGCGCTCGGCGGCGCGCTCGGCACCATCGCCGTCATCACCCGGCAGGAAATCGTGCTCGGCATCATGGGCGGCATCTTCGTCGTCGAGGCGCTGTCGGTGATGGCGCAGGTGGCCTACTTCAAGTACACCCGCAAGCGTTTCGGCCAAGGCCGGCGCATCCTGAAGATGGCGCCGCTGCACCATCATTTCGAGAAGTCCGGCTGGACCGAGACGCAGGTGGTGGTGCGCTTCTGGATCATCACCATGCTGCTGTGCCTGATCGGCCTGGCCTCGCTGAAGCTGCGATGACGGACCACCCCCGCAGCGTCTCCGGCGCTCCTCCTCAAGGGGGGCGAGTCGGACGGGAAGCAGCCCCTGCGGACTGTTTCCCGCCTGCGCGCGCCAGTATCGTCCGCGCTGCTGGCGCCGCCAGCGGACCGGCAGAGCCGGCTCCGCGGCGGCCGCTCGGCGCGAGCGAGATGCATGGTCAGCAAGTGCTGGTGCTCGGCCTGGGTGAGTCGGGGCTGGCGATGGCGCGCTGGTGCGCGCGCCATGGCGCTGCGCTTCGCGTTTGGGACTCGCGCGAGACGCCGCCGCAGCGCGACGCATTGCGTGCCTGCGTGCCCGGCGCCACGCTGCTGGGCGGCGAACTGGCCGACGCGCAGCTCGAAGGCGTGGCGCGCGTGCTCAAGAGTCCCGGCCTGGCGCCGCACGACGAGCGCATCGCACCGCTGCTGCAGCTGGCGCGCGCGCGCGGCATCGCGGTCCAGGGCGAGCTGGAGCTGTTCATCGAGGCGCTGGCCGCGCTCAAGGCCGACAGCGGCTATGCGCCGCGGCTGCTGGCCGTCACCGGCACCAACGGCAAGACCACCACCACCGCGCTGACGGCCCGGCTGGTCGAGCGCGCCGGCAAGCGCGTGGTGGCGGCCGGCAACATCGGGCCAACGCTGCTCGACACGCTGGCGCGCTCGCTCGATGCCGCGGCGGCGGCCGAGCGGCTGCCGCTGCCCGAGGTCTGGGTGCTGGAGCTTTCGAGCTTCCAGCTCGACGGGGTCGAGCACTTCGAGCCCGATGCCGCCACGGTACTGAACATCACGCAGGACCATCTGGACTGGCACGGCACGTTCGACGCCTATGCCGCGGCCAAGGCGCGCATCTTCGGCCGCCATGCGCTGATGATCGTCAACCGCGACGACCTGCGGGTGCGCGCGCTGGTGCCGCAGCCGCCTGCCGCCGAAGCGCCGCGCAAGGCCCGGGCGCCGAAGTTCGAGCCGCGCCGGGTATGCGAATTCGGCCTGGGGGCGCCGCAACGGCCTGGCGACTTCGGTCTGGTCGAGCAGTCGGGCATCGCCTGGCTGGTGCGCGCGCTGCCGCTGGAAGACGGTGTCAAGCCGTACAAGGGCGAAGCGCTGGAGATCCACCTGCAGCAGCTGATGCCGGCCGATGCGCTGCGCATCCGCGGCCGCCACAATGCCGCCAACGCGCTGGCCGCGCTGGCGCTGGCCAGCGCCATCGGCCTGCCGCTGGCGCCGCTGCTGCACGCGCTGCGCGAGTACCGCGGCGAGCCGCACCGGGTGGAGCCGGTGGCGGTGATCGGCGGAGTCGAGGCCTTCGACGACAGCAAGGGCACCAATGTCGGCGCCACCGTGGCGGCACTGGAAGGCCTGGGCGCTGAAAAGACGCCGGGCAAGCTCGTCGTCATCCTCGGCGGCGACGGCAAGGGCCAGGACTTCGCGCCGCTGGCCGCGCCAGTGCAGCGCTTCGCCCGCGCTGCGGCGCTGATCGGCCGCGACGCCGGCACGATCGCAACCGCACTGGCCGGCTGCGGCGTGCCGCTGCAGCAGCACGACAGCCTGGGCGCGGCCACGGCCTGGTGCTTCGAGTTGGCCCGCCCCGGCGATGCGGTGCTGCTCAGCCCTGCCTGCGCCAGCCTGGACATGTTCCGCAACTACGGCCACCGCGCCGAGGTCTTCATCGAAGCGGTGCGCCAGATCGCGGCCGAGCGCGGCGAGGTGCTGGCATGACGGCCGCCGCGAGCCGCAGCTGGCGGCAACGGCTGGCGGCGGCCTGGTCCGGCCGCCGCGGCGCCGACGCGCTGCCGGTGCGCGACCAGGTGCAGATCACGCCGCAGCGCAACAGCAGCCTGAGCGGCTTCGACCGGCCGCTGGTGCTGGTCGTCGTAGGGCTGCTCGCGCTGGGCCTGGTGATGGTCTATTCGGCCTCGATCGCGCTGCCCGACAGCCCGCGCTTCGCGCGCTACTCGCCCACCCATTTCCTGACGCGGCATGCCATGTCACTGGGGTTGGGCTTCGTGGCCGGCCTGCTGGCGCTGCAGGTGCCGGTGGCCGTGTGGGAGAAATACGCGTCCTGGTGCTTCGTCCTCAGCCTGTCGCTGCTGGTGGCAGTGCTGGTGCCGAGCATCGGCCTCGAGGTCAATGGCGCCCGGCGCTGGCTGCCGCTGGGGCTGATGAACTTCCAGCCCAGCGAACTGGCCAAGCTGGCGATGGCGCTGTATGCCGCCAGCTACATGGTGCGCAAGATGGACGTGAAGGAAAACTTCACCCAGGCCGTCTGGCCGATGGCCGTGGCGCTGGCCGTCATCGGGCTGCTGCTGCTGGCCGAGCCGGACATGGGCGCGTTCCTGGTGATCGCGATGATCGCGCTGGGCATCCTGTTCCTGGGCGGCGTCAACGGCCGCATGTTCGCGCTGGGCGTGGCCGTGCTGGCCGGCGCCTTCGCTCTGATGATCCTGCTCAGCCCGTGGCGGGCGCAGCGCATCTTTGCCTACCTGGACCCGTGGAACCCGCTGTATGCGCAGGGCAAGGCCTACCAGCTGACGCATTCGCTGATCGCCTTCGGCCGCGGCGAGGTCTTCGGCCAGGGCCTGGGCGGCAGCGTCGAGAAGCTGCACTACCTGCCCGAGGCGCACACCGACTTCCTGCTGGCGGTGATTGGCGAGGAACTGGGCTTCGTCGGCGTGGCTGCGGTCATCGTGGCCTTTTTCTGGCTGACGCGGCGCATCTTCGTCATCGGCCGCCAGGCGGTGGCACTGGACCGCGTCTTCGCCGGGCTGATGGTGCAGGGCATCGGCGTGTGGATGGGCGGGCAGGCCTTCATCAACATGGGCGTCAACCTGGGCGTGCTGCCGACCAAGGGCTTGACGCTGCCCTTGCTGAGCTACGGCGGCTCGGCGATCCTGATCAACCTGATCGCGCTGGCGATCGTGCTGCGGGTGGACATGGAGAACAGGCAACTCATGCGCGGAGGCCGCGCATGAGCGCGACGGACCGCTCCCAAGCGCTCATCCCGGAGCACGCAGTGCGCAGGGCAGACCAATGAGTCACCTGGTCGTCATGGCCGCGGGAACCGGCGGCCACATCGTGCCGGGGCTGGCAGTGGCGCGCGAGATGCAGTCGCGCGGCTGGAGCGTCAGCTGGCTGGGCACCCGCAGCGGCATGGAAAACAAGCTGGTGCCGCCGACGCAGATCCCGCTGGACGCCATCGGCTTCAACGGCCTGCGCGGCAACGGCTGGCTGCACACGCTGACTGGCGGGCTGCGCCTGCTGAAGGCCTTCTGGGAATGCCTGTCCATCCTGCGCCGTCGCGGTGCCGATGCCGTGCTGGGCATGGGTGGCTATGTCTGCTTCCCGGGCGGGATGATGGCCTCGCTGCTGGGCAAGCCGCTGGTGCTGGTCAATGCCGATGCCACGCTGCTGATGAGCAACAAGGCGCTGCTGCCGGTGGCCGATGCCATCGCCTTCGGCTTCGACGGCGACGATGCGCGGCGAACCAAGCGCGCGCGGGTCACCGGCAACCCGGTGCGTGAGGCCATCGCGCTGCTGCCCGCACCGTCGCAGCGCTTCGCCGGCCGCAGCGGGCCGCTGAAGCTGCTGGTGGTGGGCGGCAGTCTGGGCGCCAAGGTGCTCAACGACACGCTGCCGGGCGCGCTGCAGCGGTTGCCGGCGGCGCTGCGGCCGTGGGTCACCCACCAGACCGGCGCTGCGCATTTCGAGGTGGTGAGCGCCGCCTACCGCCAAGCCGGGGTGCAGGCCGAGGTGCTGCCCTTCATCGACGACATGGCGGCGCGGCTGGCCGACTGCGACGTGATCGTCTGCCGCGCCGGCGCAGTGATCGTCAGCGAACTGTGCGCCGCCGGCGTGGCCAGCGTGCTGGTGCCGCTGATCGTCAGCACCACCGCGCACCAGCGCGACAACGCCGCCTGGATGGCAAGGCACGGCGCCGCCATGCACCTGCCGCAGACCGAACTGTCGGCCGAGCGGCTGGCCGCGCTGCTGCAGTCGCTGGACCGGGCCTCCCTGCAGGCGATGGCCGAGCGCGCCCGCAGCCTGGCCCGCGCCGATGCCGCCGCACGCGTGGCCGACCAGATCGAAGCCCTGGTCCGTAAAGGCGCCCGATGAAGCACGCCGTCAAGCACATCCACTTCGTCGGCGTCGGCGGCGCCGGCATGAGCGGCATCGCCGAGATCCTGCACAACCTGGGCTACACCGTCTCCGGCTCCGACCAGAGCGACAGCGCCACCGCGCGCCGGCTGGCCGGGCTGGGCATCCGCGTGTTCGTCGGCCACGACGCCGCGCACATCGCCGGCGCCGAAGCGGTGGTCACCTCCACCGCGGTCAAGGGCGACAACCCCGAGGTCATTGCCGCGCGCGCCCGGCGCGTGCCCGTGGTGCCGCGCGCGGTGATGCTGGCCGAGCTGATGCGGCTGCGGCGCGGCATCGCCATCGCCGGCACGCACGGCAAGACCACCACCACCTCGCTGGTCACCAGCGTGCTGGCCGAGGCCGCCCTGGACCCGACCTTCGTCATCGGCGGCCTGCTGCACAGCGCCGGCGCCAACTCGCGCCTGGGCTCGGGCGAGTACATCGTGGTCGAGGCCGACGAGAGTGATGCCTCCTTCCTGAACCTGAACCCGGTGCTGTCGGTGGTGACCAACATCGACGCCGACCACATGGAGACCTACGGCCACGATTTCGCGCGCCTGAAGGCGGCCTTCGTCGATTTCGTGCACCGCATGCCCTTCTACGGCGCCGCCATCCTCTGCGCCGACGACCCCGGTGTGCGCTCGATCATCCCGATGATCTCGCGTCCGGTCGTCACCTACGGCCTGGACGCGGGCGTGATGGTGCGCGCGGTGGACGTGCAGGCGCTGCCGGGTGGCCAGATGCGCTTCACCGCGCAGCGGCGCAACGGCGCGCCGATGCCCGACCTGTCCGTCACGCTGAACCTGCCGGGCGAGCACAACGTGCGCAACGCGCTGGCGGCGCTGGCCGTGGGCACCGAGCTGGAGCTGCCCGACGAGCCGATGGTCCAGGCGCTGGCGGCCTTCAGCGGGGTGGGCCGGCGCTTCCAGCGCTATGGCGAGATCGCCGCGCCCAGCGGTGGCCACTTCACGCTGATCGACGACTACGGCCACCATCCGGTGGAGATGGCCGCGGTGATCGCCGCGGCGCGCGGCGCCTTCCCCGGCCGGCGGCTGGTGCTGGCCTTCCAGCCGCACCGCTACACCCGCACGCGCGACTGCTTCGAGGACTTCGTCAAGGTCATGGGCTCGGCCGATGCGGTGCTGCTGACCGAGGTCTATGCCGCCGGCGAGGCGCCGATCGTCGCCGCCGACGGCCGCGCGCTGGCCCGTGCCTTGCGGGTGGCCGGCAAGGTGGACCCGATCTTCGTCGACCACGTGGCCGAGCTGGTGCCGGCCCTGACCGAGCAGGTGCGCGGCGGCGACGTGGTCATCGCCATGGGCGCCGGGTCGATCGGCACGGTGGCGCAAAAGCTCAAGGACCTGCTGGAGGGCACGAGGTGAACGCAAACGCCAAGGCCATGGGCAAGGTGGCGGTGCTGATGGGCGGCGACTCGGCCGAGCGCGAGGTGTCGCTGATGTCCGGCAACGGCGTGCTCAATGCGCTGCTGTCGCAGGGCGTCGATGCCAGCGCCTTCGACCCGGCGCACGAAGACCTGCACGAGCTGAAGAGCGAGCGCTTTGCGCGTGTCTTCATCGCGCTGCACGGCCGCCACGGCGAGGACGGCACGGTGCAGGGCGCGCTCGAACTGCTGGGCATCCCCTACACCGGCTCGGGCGTCATGGCTTCGGCCATCTGCATGGACAAGGTGATGACCAAGCGCGTCTGGCTGGCCGAGGGCCTGCCCACGCCGCGCTGGCTGCGGCTGTCGGGCGACGAACTGCAGCGCGAGCGCGTTCTCCAGGTGCCCGACGAGCTGGGCCTGCCGCTGGTGGTGAAGCCGCCGCGCGAGGGCTCGTCGATCGGCATCACCAAGGTGCTGGGTCATTCACAGATGCAGGACGCGGTGGCGCTGGCCACTCAGTACGACGCCGATGTGCTGTGCGAGGAGTTCATCGAAGGCACCGAGCTCACCTGCCCGGTGCTGGGCAGCGGCGCGATGGCCCGGGCGCTGCCGGTGATCCGCATCGCCGCGCCGGGCGGCAACTACGACTACCAGCACAAGTACTTCTCGGACGACACCGGCTACCACTGCCCGAGCGGCCTGCCGCCCGGCGAAGAGGCCGAGGTGCAGCGCCTGGTGCTGGCCGCCTACCGCGGCTTAAGCTGCCGCGGCTGGGGCCGCGCCGACCTGATGCGCCGCGCCAGCGACGGCAGGTTCTTCCTGCTGGAGATGAACACCTCGCCAGGCATGACCGGGCATTCGCTGGTGCCGATGTCGGCGCGCGCCGCCGGCATCAGCTACGAGCAACTGTGCCTGCAACTGCTGGCCGACGCCGCGCTGGACGCGGCGCCGCGCGCCGGAGCCTGAAGCCATGGCCAGCGACAGCGCCTTGCCCTTCGACATCCGGCTGATGAACGTCGCGGCCAGCGCCTTGTTCGTGCTGGTGGGCGCGGCGCTGCTGGCGGCGGCGGCGCTGTGGCTGACGCGCGCGCCGTGGCTGTCGATCCGCGTGATCCAGTTGGAGGGCGACCTGCAGCGCAACAGCGTGGCCACCATCCGCGCCAATGCCATGCCGCGGCTGGCGGGCAACATCGTGTCCATCGACCTGGAGCGTTCGCGCGCGGCCTTCGAGACCGTGCCCTGGGTGCGCCAGGCCACGCTGCGCCGCGTCTGGCCCGACCGGCTGGCGGTGCGCCTGGCCGAGCACCAGGCGGTGGCGCTGTGGCAGGGCGAGGACGGCAACGAGCGCTTGGTCAACGACCGCGGCGAGGTTTTCGAGGCCAACGTCGGCGACGTCGAGGACGAAGGGCTGCCGCAGTTCAGCGGCCCTGAAGGCAGCGCAGCGGCGATGCTGGCCTTGTACCGGCGCCTGGCGCCGCTGCTCGGCGCGCAGCGCATGCAACCGGTGGCGCTGCAGCTGTCCGGCCGCGGTTCGTGGCGCGTCGAGCTGGACAGCGGCGCCACGCTGGTGCTGGGCCGCGGCAGCGAAGACGAGCTGGTGGAGCGCAGCGATCGCTTCCTGCGCACCGTGAGCCAGATCACCGGCCGCTTCCAGCGCGACCTGGAATACGCCGACCTGCGCCATGCCGACGGCTACGCGGTGCGGCTGCGCGGCATCACGACCACGATTGCGCCGGCCGTGCCGGTGGCAAAGAAAACAAGGTAGGGGAACGCCCATGGCCAAAGAAAACAAGGACCTGGTCGTCGGCCTGGACATCGGCACCGCCAAGGTGATGGTGGTGGTGGCCGAGGTGCTGGCCGGCGGCGAGCTGCGCGTGGCCGGGCTCGGCGTGGCGCCCACGAACGGCCTTAAGCGCGGCGTGGTGGTCAACATCGACGCCACCGTGCAGAGCATCCAGGAGGCGCTGAAGGAGGCCGAGATGATGGCCGCCTGCAAGATCGCCAGTGTCTACACCGGCATCACCGGCAGCCACATCCGCGGCCAGAACTCCACCGGCATGGTGATCGTGCGCGACAACCGCGAGGTCACCCCGGTGGACGTGGCGCGCGTGGTCGAGACAGCCAAGGCCATCAACATCCCGAACGACCAGCGGCTGCTGCTGGTGGAGCCGCAGGAATTCGTCATCGACGGCCACGAGGTCAAGGAGCCGGTGGGCATGAGCGGCAGCCGGCTCGAGGTGAAGGTGCACATCGTCACCGGCGCGCAGAGCGCGGCGGAGAACATCCTGAAGTGCGTGCGCCGCTGCGGGCTGGAGGTAGAGCGGCTGGTGCTGAACCCCAGCGCGTCGAGCGCCGGCGTGCTGAGTGCCGACGAGCGCGACCTGGGCGTGGCGCTGGTGGACATCGGCGCCGGCACCACCGACGTGGCCATCTTCACCGACGGCGCGATCCGCCACACCGCGGTGATCCCGATCGCCGGCGACCTGATCACCAGCGACATCGCGATGGCGCTGCGCACGCCCACCAAGGACGCCGAGGAGATCAAGGTCGAGTTCGGCGTGGCCAAGCAGCTGCTGGCCGACCCGAACCAGGAGATCGAGGTGCCCGGCCTGGGTGACCGCGCGCCGCGGCGCCTGAGCCGCCAGGCGCTGGCCGGCGTGATCGAGCCGCGGGTGGAGGAGATCTTTTCGCTGGTGCACCAGGTCATCCGCCAGAGCGGCTACGAGGAACTGCTGTCCAGCGGCATCGTGCTCACCGGCGGCAGCGCGGTGATGCCCGGCATGGTGGAGCTGGGCGAGGACATCTTCCTGAAGCCGGTGCGCAAGGGCCTGCCGCTGTACGGCGGGCCCTTGTCGGACATGGTGGCCAACCCGCGCTCGGCCACGGTGATGGGCCTGCTGGAGGAGGCGCGCTCGGCGCGCGCGCGCGGCCTGAAGGCGGCGGCGCAGGCGGGGTCGATGAAGACCATCGTCGGCCGCGCCAAGGACTGGTTCCTGGGGAATTTCTAGCCATGACTAACTTGAGTGCAAGCAAGTCGTCGCTGAAACGTTCGTTTTGGAAGGGGCCCGATGCATGCATGACGAGGTTCCGTGTTCGTGGGTGGTGGGTGGTTTTTCTTCATTGGCAACTGCAATCTGACTAGGAGGCGCACATGGCTATCGAGATGATCGAAGAGTTTGACCAGGGCACGCAGATCAAGGTGATCGGTGTCGGCGGCGGTGGCGGCAACGCCGTCGAGCACATGATCGGGCAGGGCGTGCAGGGGGTGCAGTTCGTCTGTGCCAACACCGACGCGCAGGCGCTGAACCGCAGCCGAGCCGGCGAGCTGGTGCAGTTGGGCTCGAGCGGCCTGGGCGCCGGCAGCAAGCCCGAAGCGGGGCGTGCCGCCGCCGAAGACGCGTTGGACCGCATCCGCGAGGCCATCGGCGGTGCGCACATGCTGTTCATCACCGCCGGCATGGGCGGCGGCACCGGCACCGGCGCCGCGCCGGTGATCGCGCGTGTGGCCAAGGAGATGGGCATCCTGACCGTGGGCGTGGTCACCAAGCCCTTCGAGTTCGAGGGCAAAAAGCGCGGCAAGCAGGCCGAGGACGGCGTCAGCGAGCTCGAAGCCAATGTCGACAGCCTGATCGTGGTGCTCAACGAAAAGCTGCTCGAGGTGATGGGCGACGACGTCACGCAGGAGCAGGCCTTCGCCCATGCCAACGACGTGCTGAAGAACGCGGTCGGCGGCATCAGCGACATCATCCACGTGCCGGGGCTGGTGAACGTCGACTTCGAGGACGTCAAGACGGTGATGAGCGAGCCGGGCAAGGCCATGATGGGCACCGCGCAGGCGGGAGGGCCGGACCGTGCCACCAAGGCCGCCGAGCAGGCCGTGGCCTGCCCGCTGCTGGAAGGCATCGACCTGAGCGGCGCGCGCGGCGTGCTGGTGCTGATCGCGGCCAGCAAGGGCACGTTCAAGCTGGCCGAGAGCAAGAACGCGATGAACACCATCCGCCGCTATGCGTCGGACGATGCGCATGTGATCTTCGGCACCGCCTACGACGAGAGCCTGGGCGACCAGCTGCGCGTGACGGTCATCGCCACGGGCCTGTCGTCGGTGGCGCGGCGCGGCGCGCAGCCGCCGCTGAGCGTGGTGCAGCCGCAGCCGGCGCAGGGCTTCGGGCAGCGCACCGGCACCGACAACCTGCCGATCCTGAACCAGCCGCTGCAGGTGGGTGGCGCGGCCACGCCGCCGCAGGACTACAGCAACATGAACACGCCCAGCGTCTGGCGCACAGCGCGCTCGCAATCGGCCGCAGCCAAGGTGGAGGCGCTGTCGAGCAACGGCATGGACGAGATCGAGATCCCGGCGTTCCTGCGCAAACAGGCCGACTGAGGACGCGAATCCGTGCCTGCGCACGGATTTGCGCTTCAGGAGGAGGTCGAGCTGTGCGAGACCGCGGCCTGCAAGGCCGACTGAGGTGCGCGCCGACCCCTTGCACGGCGCGAGCGCATCGACGGCCAGGGTGCCGCCACCGCCGGGTGCGCCCGCCGCAATAATGGGTGCATGCCCGACGACCCGCGCGCCCTGAACGAAGCGCCCCGCCACACGCCGCTGCTGGCCGAGACCGAGGTGCTGGTGCTGGGCGGCGGGCCGGCCGGCATCGCCGCGGCGGCCAGCGCCGCCGCGGCCGGGCGCGAGGTGCTGCTGGTCGAGCGCTACGGCTTTCTCGGCGGCATGGGCACGGCGGCCGGTGTCACCAACTTCTGTGGCCTGCATGCCAACGTGCGCGGCGAGATGCGGCGCGTGGTGCATGGCGTGGCGGATGAGCTGCTGCAGCGCATCGATGCCCTCGGCGGGCTGAACGAGCCGCATGCGATCTTCGGCCGCACGCTGGCCCAGGCCTACGACGGCGCAGCCTACAAGTGCGCGGCCGACGAGCTGCTGCTGGCGCGCGGCGTGAAGCTGCTGTTCCATGCGCTGGCGGCCGGCGTGGTGGTGCACGACGACGGCCTGGACGTCGATGCGCTGCTGGTGGAAACACGCTCGGGCCGGCGGGCCATCCGCGCGCGCCAGTTCATCGACTGCTCAGGCGACGGTGACCTGATGCACTGGGCCGGCGCGCCATGGGACCAGGGCGATGCGCAGGGCGAGCTGCTGTACCCGACGTTGATGTTCCGCGTGGCCGGCGTCGACGACGCGCGCGCCGGCGAGGCCTGGAAGGACGTCGGCCCGCGCATGCTCGAGGCGCAGCGCGAAGGCCGCCACCGCTTCGCGCGCCAGGGAGCGATCCTGCGGCCGATGAAGCATGCCGGCGAATGGCGCGTCAACGTCACGCAGATCCGCAATGCGCAGGGCCGCGCGATGGACGGCACCGATGCGCTGCAGCTGTCGGCCGGCGAGGTGGAAGGCCGGCGCCAGGTGTGCGAGTTCTTCGCCTTCCTGCGCGCCGAGATGCCTGGCTTCGAGAGCGCCTACCTGCTGGAGATCGCGCCGCAGGTGGGCATCCGCGAAACCCGCCGCGTGCGCGGCCAGGCGGTGCTGCGCGGCGAGGACGTGCTCGACTGCGCCAGCTTCGGCGACACCGTCGGCGTCAACGCCTGGCCGCTGGAGCAGCATGTGGCCGGCGACGTCAAGTGGAGCTGGCCCGCCGAAGGCTCGCGCGGCTTCAACCAGCTGCCCTGGCGCATGCTGCTGCCGCAGAGCGTGCCCAACCTGCTGGTGGCCGGGCGCTGCGCGTCGATGGACCCGGCGGCGCAGTCGGCGGCCCGCGTCAGCGGCGGCTGCTTCGTCATGGGCGAGGCCGCTGGCCTGGGCGCGGCGCTGGCGCTGCGCGGCGGCCTTGCGCCCGCCGACATCGACGTGGCCGCGCTGCAGGCCGCGCTGGAACGACAAGGCGCCTACCTCGGGCGCGACATCGACTGAGCATGAAACCCCACCGATTGCCCGAAGACTGCGAAACCCTGGCGCAGGTGCGCGAGCAGATCGACCGCCTGGACCGGGACATCGTCGCGCTGCTGGCCGAACGCGGCCGCTACGTGCTGGCCGCCGCGCCCTTCAAGCACAGTGCCGACGAGGTGCGCGCGCCGCAGCGCGTGGAGCAGGTCATTGCCAAGGTGCGCCAGCTGGCGGCCGAGCACGGCGCGATGCCCGAGGTGGTGGAGCGCATCTACCGCGAGCTGATCCGCGCCTTCACCGACGCCGAGCACCAGCGTTGGCAACAGCGATGATCGCCGTCGAACGCATCGAGCGCACGGCCACCCAAGCCGACGAGCAGGCCGCCATCGAGGCCATTCAGCGCGGCGGCGGCGTCTGGCTGGGTTGCGACGTGGCCGTGCCGCAGCTGTACCGGCGCGAGGCCAAGGCCGCGCTCGACCCGCTGCTGGGCATCCATCTCGACGGCCGGCGGCTTGGCATCGTGCCGCTTGGCGACATGGGCCGCGCGCTGGCCGCGCGGCTGGCGCCGCTGGCGGCTTTCGAGCGGGTGCAGGGACGGCTGGAGATCGCGTTCGACGACGTCGCCGCCGAGCCGCACCCGGCGGTCACGCTGCTGCGCGGGCTGCTCGCCGCCTTCGACATCCGAGATCCCGAGTTCGGCTTCTACGGCGCGCTGGCCTTCGACTACTACCGCCTGTCGCGCGGCGATGCGCTGCCCGACGACGGCCGCCGCCGCCTGGTGCTGGTGCTGCCGGCGCGCGTGCTGCTCAGCGGCGAGGACGGGGCGCGCTGGATCGAGTTCCGCTTTCCTGGCCTGGTGCCGTTGCCTGGCGAGCCGGCGGCGCTGGAGCCGGCGCGCCTCGAGCGCTTCGAGGACGACCAGGCTCCCGGCGGCCATGCCCAGGCCGTGGCACGCGGCGTGGCGTTGATGCGCCGCGGCGAGTTGTGCTCGCTGGTGCTTTCGCAGACCTTCCGCCGCCGCGTGCAGGTGGATGCGGCCGCAGCCTTCGCGCGGCTGCGCCGGGACAACCCCTACCCGGCGATGTTCTTCGCGTGCTTCAGCGACGGCGAGCGCGTGTTCGGCGCGTCGCCCGACGTGCAGGTGCGCGCCGATGCGCACTGGGTCGAGACCGCGCCGGTGTGCGGCACCTTCCGCCGCGGCGCCGACCCGGTGGACGATCACGAGCAGGCCAAGGCGCTGGTGGAGTCGCTGGTCGACGAAGCCTCGCTGGCGCTGTGTGCCGATTCCGACCGCAACGACAAGGCGCAGGTGTGCGAGCCGGGCACGGTGGAACTGCTGCAGCGCCGGCAGGTGCACCTGTTCAGCACCATCATCCACACCATCGACCACACGCGAGGGCGGCGCCGCGCCGGTGTCGACGGCTTCGACATCGTGCTCGCGCATGCCACGCCGGCCACCGTCACCGGCATGCCCAAGCCCGAGGCGCGCGCCGCGATCGACAGCCTCGAAACCGGATGGCGCGGCTGGTACGCCGGTGCGGCGGTGCGCTTCGGCAGCGACGGCAGCTGCGAGGCGCTGACGATGCTGCGCTTCGCCCGCCTGGTGGGCGGCTGGGCCGAGGTGCGCACTGGCGGCAGCCTGCTGGCCGATTCGGACCCGCCGCGTGAGGAAGAGGAAACCCGGCTCAAGGCCGAGTCGATGTTCCGCGTGCTGGCCGGGCAATCGCCGCGCCCGCCCGCGGCCGCACTGCCGCCGCCTGCACCGCGGCGCGTGCGCTTCGTCGATGGCGGCGATGCGCTGGCCGCGCTGGCGCACGACAGCCTGGTGCGCGCCGGCTGCAGCTTTGCCGACGATGCGGCGCTCACCGTGCTCGGCGATGCGCCGCTGGCGCGCTGGCGCCAGCGCGGCATCCGCCTCGACCGGCCGACGCTGGCGCTGAACCATGCCGCGCTGGCGCTGCTGGAGCGCGACGGCGCGCCGCTCGAGGCGCTGGAACTGCCGCAGTTCGGCCGTGCGCTGGCCAGCACCGCGGTGCCCGGCGGATTGCTGGACGCGCTGGGCACCTTCAACGCCGGCATCCACGGCACGCACCGGCTGCCGGCGGCTGCGCTGCCGGCCGGCTGGTTGTTGGCCGCCAGTGGCGCGGACGGGCGCGTCATTGCCGCGGTGCAGCCGCGGCGGCGCATCGTCGCGCTGGCCTTCCGCCCCGATGCGCTGCGCTCGCTGCAGCATGCCGCCGGCCAGCGCGCGCTGCGCTCGGCGCTGCAATGGCTGGCCGAAGGCGCTGCATAGAATGAAACATCGCTTCCAGGAGACCGAACATGACGATCCGTAGAACCCTGCTGGCCGCGGCGCTGTGCCTGGGCATGACGCCGGTGCTGGCGCAAGCCAACTGGCCGAGCAAGCCGATCCGCTTTGTCGTGCCCTATGGGCCGGGCTCGTCGCCCGACGTGCTGGTGCGGCTGTTCAGCGACAAGCTGGGCAAGAGCCTGGGCCAGCCGGTGATCGTCGAGAACCGGGCCGGTGCCGGCGGCAACACCGGCACCGACTTCGTGGCCAAGGCCGCGCCCGACGGCTACACCTTCGTGGTCAGCACCAACGGCCCGCTGGTCTACAGCACGGTGTTCAACCCGAAGCTGCCTTACGACCCCTTCAAGGACCTGGCGCCTGTGACGCTGGCTGGCGTGCAGCCCAATGTCTGCGCGGTGTCCAACGACCTGAAGGTCGACAGCGTCAAGGGCTGGGTCGAGGCGATGAAGAAGGACCCGGGCAAGTACAACTATTCGTCCACCGGCGTGGGCTCGATGTCGCACCTGTCGGTGGAGATCGTCAAGCTGAAGAGCGACTCCTTCGCGGTGCACCTGCCCTATGCGTCCTCGCCGCTGGCCATCCTGGCCATCCTGCAAGGCGACGTGCAGTTCGCCTGCGTACCGCCTGTTGCGGTGATGCCGCAGGCCAAGGCCGGCAAGCTCAAGGCCATTGCCGTGACCAGCGCCAAGCGCAGCAAGCTGGCGCCGGAGCTGCCGACGATGGCCGAATCCGGCTTTCCGGACATCCAGGCGCTGGCCTGGATGGCGATCATGGCCCCGGCGAAGACGCCGCCGGACATCATCAACCGCATGAACAAGGAAATCGTCGCCATCCTCAACGAGCCCGAGACGCAGCAGAAGCTGGCCGTGGCCTACATGGAAAGCGTGGGCTCGACGCCGGAGGAACTGGCGAAGTGGATGACCGAGGAACGCGAGCGCTGGGCGCCGGTGATCAAGCACGTGGGCCTGAAGCCCAATTGAGCGCAGCAAGGGAGCCGCAACCCATGAAATTCTGTCGCAGGACGATCATCGCGCTGCCGGCCATGGCCGCCGTGGCCGGCGTGGCGCGCGCGCAGGCCGCGCCTCCGCTGCGCATCGTGGTGCCCTATGCGGCCGGCGGTGCCTCCGATCGCGCCGCGCGCTTCCTGGCCGAGGGCCTGCAGCCGCGCCTGGGCACGGCCGTGATCGTCGAAAATGTCACCGGTGCCGGCGGCCGGCTGGCGATGCGGCAGATCGCCGCGCAGGCCGACACCAACGTCATCGTCATGGCCAACCCTGCGCTGATGGTGGTGGCGCCGCTGGTCTACCGCAACAACGGCTACGACCCCGAGCGCGATTTCCAGCCGCTGTCGCAGGTGTCGGTCTATGAGTTCGCGGTAGCCGTTGGCGCGGCCGTACCGGTGCGCGAACTGAGCCACCTGATGGCCTGGATGAAGGCCAACCCCGACAAGGCGACCATCGGCGTGCCGGCCACCGGCAGCCTGCCGCACTTCTTTTCGCTGATGTGGGCCAAGGCCGCCGGCACCCGGGTGGAGGTGGTGGGCTACAAGGGCTCGGCGCCGCTGGCCACCGACTTGATCGGCGGCCATGTGCCGGCGGCGGTGGACACGCTGGATGCGCTGGTGACGCTGCATGAATCGGGCAAGCTGCGCATCCTTGCCACCTCGGGCCCGAAGCGGGCGCTGCCCTCGGTGCCCACCTTCCAGGAAGCCGGCAGCAAGCTCACGGCCACCGGCTGGAACGTGGCCTTCGCCAAGGCCTCGATGCCGTTGGCGCAGGCCGAACGCCTGTCGCGCGAGATCGCCGCGGTGATGGCGCTGCCCGCAGTGCGCGAGAAGTTCATGCTGGCCAAGATCGAGCCGGTGTCGGCCAGCGCCGACCAGACACGGCGCATGCTGTCGGCCTTCAGCACGCAGTGGGTGCCGCCCATTCAGCTGGCCGGGCTGCAGTTCGAGTAGTCGCGCGCCCCTGCCTCATCGCACCCATGTGCAAGGGGTAGCGGCACGGCTGCCGGCGCATGGCCGTCAGTCGCTGCGCTGTTCGCCGTTCGGTCGGCCGGCGTGCCGAGTTGGCTGCGCCCGCGCGATGGCGTCACCCGCGTGATCAGGTGACAGCCAGCGCGGACAGCAGGCGCGCGCCCAGCGCCTCGGCCACCTCGATGCCGTCGACGCCGGCGGACATGATGCCGCCGGCGTAACCCGCGCCTTCGCCGGCCGGGTACAGGCCGGCAACATTCAGGCTCTGGTGGTCGCGGCCGCGCGGGATGCGCAGCGGCGACGAGGTGCGCGTCTCCACCCCGGTGAGCACGGCGTCGGCCATCGCGAAGCCGGGGATCTGCTTCTCGAACGCGGGCAAGGCCTCGCGGATGGCTTCCAGTGCATAGGCCGGCAGGCTCTCGCGGCCGGGCTCGGCCAGCTGGGTCGGACGCACGCCAGGCTTGTAGGACGGCATCACCGTCCCGAACGCGGTCGAGGCCCGGCCGGCCAGGAAATCGCCGACGCGCTGGCCCGGTGCGATGTAGCCGCCACCGCCCAGTTCGTAGGCGCGCGACTCCAGTGCGCGCTGGAAGGCCACGCCATCCAGCGGGTTCACCGCGCTGCCGTCGCGTTTGCCGTCCTGCCGGTAGTCCTGCGGGTCGATGCCGACGACGATGCCGGCATTGGCATTGCGCTCGTTGCGCGAGTACTGGCTCATGCCGTTGGTGACGACGCGGCCCTGTTCCGAGGTGGCGGCGACCACCGTGCCGCCCGGGCACATGCAGAAGCTGTAGACGCCGCGGCCGTTCTTCGCGTGGTGCACCAGCTTGTAGTCGGCCGCACCCAGGATCGGATGGCCGGCGCTGGACCCGAAGCGGGCGCGGTCGATCAGGCTTTGCGGATGCTCGATGCGAAAGCCCACCGAAAAGGGCTTGGCCACCATCGCCACGCCGCACCGCTGCAGCATGGCGAAGGTGTCGCGCGCGCTGTGGCCGAGCGCCAGCACCAGATGGTCGGTGCGCAGCTCCTGGCCGCTGGCCAGGCGCAGCCCGCGCAGCGCCAGGTTGCGGCCCGCCTGCTCGGGCTGTGCCTCGATCAGCAGGTCGACGACCTGCTGGCCGAAGCGGATCTCGCCGCCCAGCGCCTCGATCTCGGCGCGCATCTTCTCCACCATGCCCACCAGGCGGAAGGTGCCGATGTGCGGCTTGGCGACGTAGAGGATCTCCTCCGGTGCGCCGGCCTTGACGAACTCCTCCAGCACCTTGCGCGTCAGGTGGCGCGGGTCGCTGATCTGGCTCCACAGCTTGCCGTCGCTGAAGGTGCCAGCGCCGCCCTCGCCGAACTGCACGTTCGACTGCGGGTTCAGCACGCCGCGCCGCCACAGGCCCCAGGTGTCCTGCGTGCGCTCGCGCACTTGCTTGCCGCGTTCCAGCACGATGGGCGCGAGGCCCATCTGCGCCAGGAGCAGCGCGGCGAAGATGCCGCAGGGCCCGAAGCCCACCACCCCCGGCCGCGGCCGGCCACCGTGGGTCGACGCGGCGGCAAAGTCCGCCGGTGCGTGGCCGATGAAGCGGTAGCGCGTGTCGGGCGCCGGGCGCACATGCCGGTCATCGGCCAGCCGCTGCAGCACTGCGGCCTCGTCCACGCCTGCGGCCAGCTGGCAGTCGACGGTGTAGCTCAGCACCACCGCCGACTTCCGGCGCGCGTCCCAGGCGCGGCGGAAGACCGTCAGCTCGAGCAGCTGTGCATCTTCAAGCCCCAGGCGAGCGAGTGCCGCGGCGCGCAGCTCGCCCTCGGCATGTTCGAGTGGCAGGCGCAGTTCGGTGATGCGCAGCATGGCGATGGCGCGCGCCCGCGCCGGGGCGCAGGGTTCAGCCGCCCTTCTTGGCGCGCTTGCCGGGGTTCTTCTTGCTGCGCGTGTGCGAGCCGCGTTCCAGGCTGACCTTCTGACCGCGCTGGGTGGTGACGGTCACGCCGGTAGGCGCGGGCGGGCGGGGCGTGGCCTTGCGGTCGGCTTCGGTGATGATTTTGTTGCCCATGTTCGGCTCCGGATTCTTGAAACAAAGGCGCGATTAGGCCACAAGCGCATTACGCGGTCTGGCGACGGCGCCGCGCTGGCGTGGTGCCTCAGGGCCGGCCCCGCGGCTGCCGCGCGTGCGGCTGCGCGCGCCGGCGCCGTGACGGCCTGGCATGGAAGCGGCCTTTCACGAACTCGGTGGCCGCGCCGTAGGCGAGCACGATCAGCAGCACGCTGCCCAGCAACGTCAGTGGCAGCTGCACCATGCCGAACAGGCCGGCCAGCGGGGTGATGTACGGCAGCGCCACGGCCAGCGCCGCCACCGCCGCCGCGCTGGTCCACAGCAGTGTGCTCGGCCGGCTGCGCCAGGCCCGGTGATGCGTGCGCAGCACCATCAGCACCGCCAGTTCGGTCAGCAGCGAGATCACGAACCAGGTGGTCTGGAACAAGGCCTCCGGGGCTTCGAACACCTTCAGCAGCAAGCCGAAGGCCAGCAGGTCGAACACCGTGCTCGTCAGCCCGAACACCAGCATGTAGCGGCGCAGGTCGTGCACGTCCCAGTGCTGCGCGGTGGCGAGCCGCTCTTCGTCCACCCGGTCGCTGGCGATCGTGATCGCCGGCAGGTCGGAGAGGAAATTGTTCAGGAGGATCTGCTTGGCCGCCAGCGGCAGGAAGGGCAGCAGCGGTGCGGCCAGCGCCATGCTCACCATGTTGCCGAAGTTCGCGCTGGTGGTGATGCCGATGTACTTGAGGGTGTTGGAGAAGGTGCGCCGGCCGTCCTCCACACCCTGGCAAAGCACGCCCAGGTCGGGACGCAGCAGCACCACGTCCGCGCTCTCGCGCGCCACGTCGGCCGCCTGGTCGACCGAGATGCCCACGTCGGCGGCATGCAGCGATGGCGCGTCGTTTATGCCGTCGCCCAGGTAGCCCACCGCGTGCCCCCCATGCTGAAGCGCGCGCACGATGCGCTCCTTCTGTTGCGGGTCCACCTCGACGAACAGCGTCGTCTTCGGCGCGCGGTGCCACAGTGCCTCGTCGTTCATGGCGTTGATCTGCTCGCCGGTGAGCAGCGCCTTGGCATCGAGGCCCACGCTGTGCGCCACATGCGCAGCCACATGGCGGTTGTCGCCGGTGACGATCTTGACGCGAATGCCGCGCCCGGCCAGCCGGTGCAGCGTCGTCCTGGCATCGGCCTTCGGCGGATCGACGAAGTGCAGGAAGCCGACCAGGCACATGTCGGCCTCGTCCGCCGGGCTGTAGGCCTCTTGCGCCGCAATGTCGCGGGTGGCCAGGGCGAGCAGGCGCAGACCTTGGGCACCCTGCGCGCCGAACCAGCTTTCCAGGCGCGCACGCTCGGTGTCGTCCAGCGCCACCCGCTTGCCGCCGCGCTCGACCTGAGTGCAACTGCCCAGCACGTTGCCGAACGCGCCCTTGGTGACGATCAGGTGCCGATCGGCACGTTCGGGTGCGACCACGATGGTCAGCCGCTTGCGCTGGAAGTCGTACGGGATCTCGTCGATCTTGCGCGCGCCTGCGGTGGACAGCCCGGCGCGTTCACCGGCGGCCACGATCGCGGCGTCGAGCGGGTTGTCGATGCCGGTCTCGAACGCGGCGTTCAGGTAGGCTAGGCGCAATACCTCGGCGGCGGTGCTGCCGTCGGGCGCCGTGGCTGCCTGGAGAGTCATCGTTCCGTCGGTCAGCGTGCCGGTCTTGTCGGTGCACAGCACGTCCATGCTGCCGAGGTTCTCGATCGCTTCGAGGTGGCGCACGATGACGCCGCTCGCTGCCATGCGGCGCGCACCGGCCGACAGCGTCAGGCTCATGATCGCCGGCAGCAACTCGGGCGACAGTCCCACGGCCAGGGCCACCGCGAACAACAGTGACTCGATCCAGGGCCGCCCCATCAGCTGGTTGACGATGAGGACGAACAGCACCATCACCACCATCACGCGCACCAGCAGCACGCCGAATTGCTGCACGCCGCGCGTGAACTCGGTCTGCGGCGCGGCGACGCGAAGCCTGGCGCCGATGGCGCCGAACGCGGTGTGTTCACCGGTGTGCACGACCAGCACGGTCGCCGTTCCGCTGCGCACCGAGGTCCCGAGGAAGACTGCGTTCGTGCGCTGGGCCATCGGCGTGTCGGCGCTCAGCACACCCGGTTGCTTTTCCACCGGGTACGACTCGCCGGTGAGGCTGGCCTCGGTGACCAGGAAATCGCGCGCCCGCAGCACCAGGCCGTCGGCGGGAATCAGGTTGCCGGCTGACACCTGCACGATGTCGCCCGGCACCAGGTGCAGTGCCTCGATCGTCCGTAGCGCGCCGTCGCGCCTGACCTTGACCGTCAACGCCAGCCGCTTGCGAAGTTGTGCCACGGCATTCGACGCACGCCACTCCTGCGCGAAGCCCAGTCCGCAGCTGCCGAGCACGATGGCCAGGATGATGGCCGCGTCCAGCCACTCGCGCAGCGTCGCCGACACGGCTGCGCCGAACACCAGGATCAGCACCAGCGGGCTCTTGAACTGGCTCGACGCCAGGCGCCAAAGGCTTGCCGCGGGCTCTTCGTCCAGCGCGTTCGCGCCATGTTCCCGCGAGCGCCTCTCGGCCTCGGCCGTGCCGAGCCCCTGCTCGCTGCTCTGCAGCGCCGCGAACAGCTGCTCGCTGGTGCGGCTCCAGAAGGCGCCGGCATCCGCGTTGCCGAACGTG
This sequence comes from Burkholderiaceae bacterium, assembly GCA_040381175.1. Taxonomy (GTDB): domain Bacteria; phylum Pseudomonadota; class Gammaproteobacteria; order Burkholderiales; family Burkholderiaceae_C; genus Rubrivivax. The sequence continues at coordinate 4,244 of JBEIHU010000017.1, read as the reverse complement.
GCGGGTGGGGTGTGGAGCATCGGGACATGGTAGTCCTGCCTCATCGTGCCGGAGGTGATCGGCGACAATCGCGAGCATGGTTCGGCAACGTACTTTGAAGTCCCTGACCCGTGCCGTGGGTCTGGGCGTGCACAGTGGCCAGAAGGTCGAACTGACGTTCATGCCCGCCCCGCCGGACAGCGGCATCGTCTTCCGCCGCGTCGACCTGCCGGTGCCCGTGGACATCCCGGTGTCGGTGTCGGCGGTCAGCGACACGCGCATGGCCACCACCATCTCGCCCGGCGGCCAGCCTGGCCAGCCGACGGTGCAGACCATCGAGCACCTGCTGTCGGCCTGCGCCGGCCTGGGGCTGGACAACCTGGTCATCGACATCAGCGGCGAAGAAGTGCCGGTGCTCGACGGCTCGGCCGCCAGCTTCGTGTACCTGCTGCAAAGCGCCGGCATCGTCACGCAGGATGCGCCCAAGCGCTTCCTGCGCGTGAAGAAGACGGTGGAGGTCCGCGAAGGCGAGGGCGCCTCGCTCAAGTGGGCGCGGCTGGAGCCCCACCACGGCTACAAGCTCAGCTTTCAGATCGAGTTCAACCACCCGGCGCTGGACGAGACCGGCCAGCAGGTGGTGTTCGATTTCAGCGAAGGCCAGTACAAGCGCGACATCGCGCGGGCGCGCACCTTCGGCTTCACCAAGGACGTGGAGATGATGCGCGCGCGCGGCCTGGGTCTGGGCGGCAGCCTGGACAACGTCATCGTCGTCGATGACAGCCGCGTGCTCAACGCCGAGGGCTTGCGTTACGGCGACGAGTTCGCCAAGCACAAGATCCTGGACGCGATCGGTGACTTGCACGTGCTCGGCCAGCCGCTGCTGGCCGCCTACAGCGCCTACCGCAGCGGCCATGCGCTGAACAACACGCTGCTGCGCAAGCTGCTGGCCGACCCCGAGGCCAGCGAGACCGTCATCTTCGACGACGAGTCGAAGGCGCCGCCGCGCTTTGCCGACCTGGTGCCGGCATGGTGATCTTCCGCCTGGTGTTCGGCGGCCTGCTGCTGGCCGCGCTGCTGTGCTTTGCGATGTACATCGGCACGCAGCAGCGGGTGTGGAAGCAGCGCGGCCTGATCGTGCTGAAGTGGACCGTGCTCGCCGGGCTGGGTTTCTTTGCGGTGATTGCGCTGGAGAGGCTGACGCCGCTTCTTTAGCTCAGTCCGGCTTGATCTTCGCCCGCGCGATCACCGGCTGCCAACGTTTCTGCTCGGCCGCGATGAACTGCGCATACTCGGCCGGCGTGCTGCCCACCGCGATGGCCGCGTCGTGCGCCAGCCGCTCCTGCGTGGCCGGGTCCTTCACTGCCTTGGCTGCTGCCGCGGCCAGCCTGTCGATGATGGCCTGCGGCAGCGTGGCCGGTGCGTTCAGGCCGTACCACTGCGTCATCTCGAAGCCCGGGAAGCCCTGCTCGGCCACCGTCGCCACATCGGGCAGCTGCGGGATGCGCTGCGCGGTACCGGTGGCAATGCAGCGCAGCTTGCCGGTGCGCACGAACTGCAGCACCGCCGCGGCGCCGATCGATGCCGCATCCAGGCGGCCGGCGATCAGGTCGGTGAGCATCGGTCCGGTGCCGCGGTAGGGCACGTGCGTCATGAAGGTGCCGCTGGCCATCTTCAGGTACTCCATCGCCAGGTGCCCGGCGCTGCCGTTTCCAGCCGAGCCGTAGTTCAGCTGGCCCGGCTTCTTCTTCGCCAGCGCGATGAATTCCACCAGGTTCTTCGCCGGCACCTCGGGGTTCACGAGGTAAAGGCTCGGCACCTTGGCCAGCAGCGACACCGGCTTGAAGTCCTTGTTCACATCGAACGACAGCTTGTCGAAGATGAAGGGGTTCACCGCAAGCGTGCCGATGTGGCCCAGGATCAGCGTGTGCTGGTCCTCGGCACGCGCGACTTCGCCCATCGCGATGTTGCCGGCCGCCCCCGGTTTGTTGTCCACGAAGACCGACTGGCCGAGCAGCTTGCTCATCTCGATCGCGGTGGCGCGGGCGATGATTTCCGAGCTGCCACCCGGCGCGAAGGGCACCACCAGCCGGATCGGCTTGGACGGCCAGGCCTGTGCGCGCAGCAGCGGCGCAGCCAGTCCGGCAGCAGCGCCGGCGCCGATCTGCAGCAGGCGGCGACGCGGCAGGGATGGTGGAATCATGGTTTTGTTCTCCGGGGTGAGGGGCCGAACGGCGATGTCAGAACAGACGTTCGGCCAGGAACTGCAGGGTGCGCCCGTGTGCCAGCGCCGCGCTGGCGGCGTGGTACGAGCCGCGCGCCCAGCAATTGAAGCCGTGGTCGGCGCTGTCGTACACGTGGACCTCGGCCGGCTGGGCCGCCATCGCGGAACGCACCTTGTCGACCGCACTCAGCGGGATGTTGGCGTCCAGCGCGCCATAGTGAAACTGCATCGGGCAGCGGATTCGCGGCGCCAGCTCCAGCATGTCCTGGATGCCGCCGCCGTAGTAGGCCACCGCGGCATCGACGCCTGCCGTCGCCGCGGCCAGGTAGGCCAGTCGGCCGCCCAGGCAGTAGCCGATGGCACCGACGCCGCGCCCCTGCACCTCGGGCCGCGCGCGCAGGACCAGCACGGCGTCGGCCAGGTCGCGCTGCAGCGCGTTGCGGTCGGCGGCCATGGCCAGCGCGCGGCCGCGCTGGATGTCCTGGGGCGTGTAGCCGATATCCAGCCGCCGCTGCTGCTGCCAGAAGACGTCGGGCGCCAGCACCACGAAGCCGTCCAGCGCGTACTGCCCGGCTACGCTGCGGATATGTTCGTTGACGCCGAAGATCTCCTGCAGCAGCAGCAGTCCCGGGCCGCTGCCCGCCGGTGGCAGTGCCAGGTAGGCGTCGAAGCTGCCGGCGCGGCCGTGGATCGTGGTCCAGGAGGTGCTGACGGCATGGGGCATCGAAGTCTCCTCGGGGGTCAATAGCTTCTTCCGCGCCGGTACTGCGCATGCGCTCGCGGCGCCAGGTTGGTGGCCTTGGCCATCGCCGCCAGCGACGCACCCGCATGCGCATGGGTGATGGCCAGGCCCAGCGCATCGGCGGCGTCCTTGCCGGGCAAGTCGGGCAGCTGCAGCAGCCGCATCACCATCTCCTGCACCTGGTGCTTCTTGGCATGGCCGTGGCCGACGATGGCCTTCTTCAGCTGCAGCGCGGTGTATTCGGCGACAGGTAGGCCGCCCGACACCAGCGAGGCCAGCGCTGCGCCGCGCGCCTGGCCCAGCAGCAGCGTGCTCTGCGGGTTGACGTTGACGAACACGATCTCCACCGACGCGCAACTCGGCCGGTAGGTCTGCACCACCTCGCGCACGCCGTCGAAGATGATCTTCAGCCGTGCCGGCAAGTCGCTCAAGGCCGCCTCGGTCGTGCGGATGGTGCCGCTGGCCACGTAGGCCATCTGCCGGCCGTCGACCTCGACCACGCCGAAGCCGGTGGTCTGCAGCCCGGGGTCGATGCCGAGGATGCGACCCTTCATGGCTGCAGGCTCGCGTACCAGCGTACCGAATGGAAGAACACCGGCGCGGCAAAGCACAGCGGCGCCACGCGGTCGAGCAGCCCGACCGCGCCGGTGACCGACGCATGGTTGCCCCAGTAGCGCACGCCGGCGTCCTTCTTCAGCGCCTTCATCACGAACTCGCCGAGTGTGCCGCAGGCGCCGGCGCCCAGGCCGATCAGCGCCGCCTGCCAGATGCGGAAGGGCGTGATCCAGACCAGCAGCGCGCCCACCAGCGCGGCGGCCAGCGCGCCGGCCATCCAGGCGCGGTACGAAAACGAGCGGTCGATGTGCCGCGCCACCGGCCGGCGGCGCAGCCAGCGGCTCATCAGCTCCTGCACGATCTGCGCGCAGGCCGCGACCATCACCAGGAAGAACAGCAAGAAGGCGCCGCGCCCGGCGAAGTCGGGCAAGTCCAGCAGCAGCAAGGCAGGCGCATGGCTCAGGCCGAACACGCACACGGTGATGCCCCACTGGATCTTGGCGTTGCGCTCGAGAAAGCGTTGCGGGTCGCCGGCCAGCGCGCCGAGCACCGGGATGGCCAGGAACACGTAGACCGGGATGAACACGCTGAACAGGTCGAAGCTGCGCAAGCCCACCAGCACGTACTGCAGCGGCAGCACGATGAAGAAGGCCAGGATCAGGCTGCGATGGTCGCTGCGCCGGGTGTGGGCCAGCGTGATGAACTCGCGCAGCGCCAGGAACGAGAACACGCCGAACAGCAGCGTCG
>JBEIHU010000016.1:0-32263 GCA_040381175.1 Burkholderiaceae bacterium | reverse complement strand
CCGCGCGGCGGAGCGGGCGGCGGCGCAGCGGACGGCGCGGCGGCCTGCGCCTCGGCCTCGACATCAAGCCCGCGCGCGATGTCGATGACGCAATCCCTGACGCCGCTGGCGCGCAGTTTGGCCAGGTCGGCGGGGTCCTGCAGCACGAAGCGTGTCTTCCAGAACGGGTGCTCCAGCCACGCGCCACCCAGGCTGTGCAGGTGCATGCCGAGTCGGAGCTGGTCGATGCGGATAGTCTTGTGCATGGATCGGGTCGGGGCGCGCGTCGGTCGGCGCGTGGCGCTCAGAAGCCGAGGCTGGCCAGCAGCTCGTCGACCTCGCCCTGGTCGCTGACGACGTCGGCACCGGCCGACGCGCCGACCACCGGGCCGTTCAGGTGCCCGGGGCCCGCCGGCGCAGCGGGCGCCGGCTCGGCCGGGGCCGCCTGCATCAGCAGCTTGAGCAAGCTGTCCTCCAGGTCGATCACAACCGAAACCACCTTGGCCACCACCTGGCCGGTCAGGTCATGGAAATCCTGAGCCATCATGATGTCGGTGAGCTGCTGGTCGATGCGGGTGGCCGCACCCTCGACCGCCGCGGCGAAGGCCAGCACCTCGGCCGCCGGCAGCTTCCTCCCCGGATCGGCGGTGCAGCGCTGCGCCAGATGCTTCGACGCGGCCTGGATCGCCTTGTGCTCGTCCTTGGCCTGCTCCACCGCAGTGAGCACGCGCTCGGCGGCTTCGCCCGTCTTGCGCGCGATGTAGCTCAGGCGGCTGCGCGCATCGGGCAGGTTCTGCGACGACTGCTGCAGCCTGGGCATCACGCCCAGCTGCTGCAACGTGTCGTGCAGTTGCCGGGTGATTTGGCCGAGCTGCTGGTACATCTCGGGTGCGGCGGCGGCCGGCGCCATCGGCAAGTCGTCCATCTTCATGCGGTGACGGCCATCTTCTGCAAGATGCGCTGAACCTTGTCCTCGAGCGTGGCCTTGCTGAAGGGTTTGACGATGTAGCCGGAGGCGCCGCTCTGCGCGGCCAGCACGATATCCTCCTTGCGCGCCTCGGCAGTGACCATCAGCACAGGCAGGTGGCGCAACGTCTCCTCGGCCTTGATGGCCTTGAGCAGTTCGAAGCCGTTCATGTTGGGCATGTTGATGTCCGACACCACGAAGTCGAAGCGCTGCGACTTCAGCATCTGCAGCGCCGCCGCGCCGTCCTCGGCTTCGGCAACGTCGTTGCAGCCCAGCTCCTTGAGCAGGCCGCGCACGATGCGGCGCATGGTCGAAAAGTCATCGACGACCAGGAACCTCATTTGGGTGGGATCGCTCACGGGTGCTTCCTATGTCCAGCGCTGAAGAGGCATATCGGTCGGCCGCCGCCGAAGTTGAGCGCCGCGCACCGGCGGTGGGCGGAATAAGGCCCTTACATAGGCATTCAGTTCCGGCAGCCTGCAGCCGATACTGTTTGCACGCCCCCGACGCGGCCGTGGTGCGCCGCTGCCAAGCCGCACCGACCGCAAGCCTGCCGATGACACCCCATTTGCGCCTTCCCGCCACGCATGGCTGAGCTCAGCGCCCTGGCCATGAACAGCGTTGCGCCGGCGGATTCAGCCGCCCTGCTGGCCAAGCTGCGGGCCCGGCCGCGCCGGCCCGGCGAAGCCTCTTTCTTCTGGTGCGAGCCGCAATTGCGCAGCGTGGCGGTGAAGATCCTGCCGGGAGAGTACTTCGTCTCGCGCGAGGAGATGCCGATCATGACCACCCTCGGGTCGTGCATCGCCAGCTGCCTGTGGGACCGGGTGGCCCATGTCGGCGGGATGAACCATTTCATGCTGTCCGACGGCGCCGGCGACAACGGCCGCTACGGCGCCTTCGCGATGGAGCAGCTGATCAACGAGCTGCTGAAACTGGGCGCGACGCGCAGTTCGCTGGAGGCCAAGGTCTTCGGCGGCGGCCAGGTGCTGGCCGGCATGGACAGCCTGAACGTCGGCGAGCGCAACACCCGTTTCGTGCTGGATTACCTGCGCACCGAGCGTATCCCGGTGGTCAGCAAGGACGTGATGGACATCTATCCGCGCAAGGTCTGCTTCCTGCCGTGCAGCGGCAAGGCCATGGTCAAGCGGCTGGCGCCCACCCAGGCGGCCGAGCTGGTCGAGCGCGAGCGCACGGTCGCGCCAAGAGCCGCCGCAGCGGGCTCGGTGGACCTGTTCTGAGGCCGCAACAAGGAAAGACGATGGTGAGCAGCATCCGCGTGGTGGTGGTGGACGATTCGGCCCTGGTGCGCAGCCTGCTGTCCGAGATCATCAACCGGCAGGCCGACATGGTGTGCATCGGCGCCGCCGCCGACCCGCTGGTGGCGCGCGAAATGATCCGCGAGCTGAACCCCGACGTGATCACGCTGGACGTGGAGATGCCGCGCATGGACGGCATCGAGTTCCTATCGCGGCTGATGCGTCTGCGGCCGATGCCGGTGGTGATGGTCTCCACGCTGACCGAGCGCGGCGCCGAGGTCACGCTGCGCGCACTGGAGCTGGGGGCGGTGGATTTCGTGGCCAAGCCCAAGATCGGCGTCAGCGACGGCCTGGCGCTGCTGGCCGACGACATCTGCAGCAAGATTCGCATTGCCGCCAGAGCCCACCTGCGCCGCGCCGCCGCGCCAGCGGCAACCGCGCCCCGGCCTTCGGCCGCGCCGCTGGGACGCCGGTCCACCGAGATGATTGTCTTCATCGGTGCCTCCACGGGCGGCACCGAGGCCACCAAGGAAGTGCTGGTGCAGCTGCCGGCCGACTCGCCGGCGGTGATGATCACCCAGCACATGCCGCCGGGCTTCACGTGCAGCTATGCGGACCGGCTGGACGGCCTGTGCCGTATTGCCGTGAAGGAGGCGGCCGACGGCGAGCGCGTGCTGCCCGGCCATGCCTACATCGCGCCGGGCGGGCTGCACCTGAGCGTGGAGCGCTCCGGCGCCAACTACGTGGCCCGTGTGCGCGACGGCGAGCCGGTCAACCGCCACAAGCCCTCGGTGGAGATCCTCTTCGAATCGGCAGCGCGCGTGGTCGGCCGCAATGCGCTGGGCGTGATGCTCACCGGCATGGGCGGCGACGGCGCCAAGGCGATGCGCCTGATGCGCGACGCCGGCAGCTTCAACATCGTCCAAGACGAAGCAAGCTGCGTGGTCTTCGGAATGCCCCGCGAGGCCATCGCCGCCGGCGCGGCGCACGAGGTGCTGCCGCTGCAGGACATCGCCGCGCGGCTGATCGAACGTCTGCGCAGCACCGCCGGACTGGCGACCTCCCACGCATGAACACCTTGGACCCGCACGAACCCGACGCCACGCTGGCGCCGCCGGAGCTGTTGCGCTGGCAGCAGGCGGCCGAGCTGCAGGACGACCTGCTGACGGTGTGCAACGACCTGGACCGCCTGCAGGCTCTGCTGGCAAGCGCCTGCGCCGACCTCAGCCAGGGCTTCCAGGCCGCGAGCGCGCTGTTGGCCGCCGGCCGCGCCGAAGCCCACGACACGCAACGGCACGAGCCGCTGGCGCAGCAGCTGGCGCGCGCGGTGACCGGGCTGCAGTTCGAGGACATGGCCAGCCAGCTGATCAGCCACTCACGTCGGCGCCTGCGTCACCGCGCCGACACCCTGGCGGCCGCCGCTTTCGGTGACGACGACAGCGAAGCGGTGATCGAGCCGGCGCTGTTGCGGCCCAATCCGGTGACACAGGACGAAATGGACGCCGGCTCGATCGAGCTCTTCTAGGACATTCAGCGAAACCCCAACGGAAAGACTCCCATGCACACGATCCTCGCTGTCGATGATTCCCCCTCCATGCGGCAGATGGTGTCCTTCACGCTGCGCAGTGCCGGCTTCGACGTGGTCGAAGCGGTGGACGGCGCGGACGCCTGGGACAAGGCGCTGCGCCGCCGCTTCGACCTGGTGCTGACCGACCAGAACATGCCGCGGCTGGACGGCATCGGACTGACCAAGCAGCTGCGCGGCAACCCCAACTTCAAGAACACGCCGATCCTGATCCTGACCACCGAATCCAGCGACGAGATGAAGCAGGCTGGCCGAGCCGCCGGCGCCACCGGCTGGCTGGTCAAGCCTTTCGATCCCGCCAAGCTGATCGAGGTGATCGGCAAGGTCGTCCGCTGAAGGGACTCGCAATGAGCGAACACACCAGCGCCAGCAGCGCGGCCGGCATCGACCTGTCGCAGTTCCACCAGGTCTTCTTCGAGGAGGCCGGCGAGAACCTCGAGCGGATGGAACAGCTGCTGCTGGACATCGACATCGAATCGGCCAATGACGAGGAGCTGAACGCAATCTTCCGCTGCGCGCATTCGGTCAAGGGCGGCGCCGCCACCTTCGGCTTTGCTGACGTGGCCGAGCTGACGCACCAGATGGAAACGCTGCTGGACAAGCTGCGCCGCCACGAGCTGGCGCCGTCGGCGCCGATGGTCGACGTGCTTCTGCAGGCCGGCGACGCGCTGAAGGCGCAGCTGGCGCTGCACCAGGGCGCGGGCGGCGGGCCGCCCGACACCACCGAGCTGCTGGCCCGCGTGCGCGAGCTGGCCGGCGCGGTGCAGTCTGCCCATGCCGAGCACGCACCGGCTCGGAAGGCACCCGCCGCCAAGGCCAGCAAGCCAGCCAAGGCCGCCAATGGGCCGAAGACCGCCAAGGCCAAGGCCGGGCCGGCTGCCGCCGCGGCGCCCGCGGCCGCGCCCGGCCGCCGCCTGCTGGAGCTGACCCTCGGGCCGGTACAGGACGCGCAGGTGGTGCAAAGCGTCGTGGACCTGTTCGCCGAGATCGCCGATATGGGCCGCATCGAGCCGCTGGACGGCGGGCTGGGCGCCGACGGCCTGCGCCGCTTCAAGCTCAGCACCGAGTGCAGCGACAGCGAGCTGACCGACCTGTTTTCCTTCGTCATCGACAGCGCGCTGGTGCGCCTGGCACCTCTGGGCCCGGGCTATGGCTTCCACGGCGGAAACCCTGGCGCTCCGCCGGCGGTTGAGGAGCCCGTCGACCACGGCTTCTTCGACGGCGCCCCTGGCGCGCCCGGCTACCGGCAGCGCCGAATCGGGCACGCTGCGCGTGTCGGTGGACAAGGTGGACCAGCTGATCAACCTGGTGGGCGAGCTGGTCATCACCCAGGCCATGCTGGCGCAGAGCTGCGCGTCGCTGGAGCCGGCGGCGCAGCTGCAGCTGTCCTCGGGCCTGGCCGACCTGCAGCGCAATACGCGCAACCTGCAGGAATCGGTGATGTCGATCCGCATGATTCCGATGTCGGCGGTGTTCAACCGATTCCCGCGCATGCTGCGCGACCTGGCCAGCAAGCTGGGCAAGAAGGTCGAGCTGGTGACGCAGGGCGAGGCCACCGAGCTGGACAAGGGCATGATCGAGAAGATCACCGACCCGCTGACGCACCTGGTGCGCAACAGCTGCGACCACGGAATCGAGATGCCGGCCGATCGGGTCAAGCGAGGCAAGCCCGAGACCGGCACCATCACGCTGGCGGCCTCGCACCGGGGCGGCTCGATCGTCATCGAGGTGCGCGACGACGGCAAGGGCCTGTCGCGCGGGAAGCTGCTGGCCACGGCGCGCGAGCGCGGCCTGCATGCGCCCGACAGCCTCAGCGACAGCGAGGTCTTTGGCCTGATCTTCGCGCCTGGCTTTTCCACCGCCGAGGCGGTGACCGACGTGTCCGGCCGCGGCGTCGGCATGGACGTTGTCAAGAAAAACATCGCCGCACTCGGTGGCGTGGTCGAAATCGATTCGGCAGAGGGCTATGGCATGAGCGTGCGGGTGCGCCTGCCGCTCACGCTGGCCATCATGGACAGCATGTCGGTGCGCGTGGCCGACGAGTGCTACGTGCTGCCGCTGGCCTCGGTGGTGGAATCCTTCCAGTTCGCGCCGCACCAGCTCAAGACGGTGGGTGGCCGCGCCCAGGTGATCCAGGTGCGCGAGGAATTCCTGCCGGTGGTCGAGCTGGAGCGTGTCTTCGACGTGCGCCGCCCGGGCGGCCCGCGCGACGACGCAGTGATGGTGGTCATCGAATCCGACGGCGTGCGCATCGCCGCGCTGGTGGACGAGCTGCTCGGCCAGCAGCAGGTGGTGGTGAAGAACCTGGAGTCGAACTACGGCCCGGTGGACAACGTCTCCGGAGCCACCATCATGGGCGACGGCCGGGTGGCCCTGATCCTGGATGTCGGCGCGCTGGTGCGCCGTGCCCGCCACTGATGAGCGCCCAGTCCCTGCAGAGCCCGGCCGCGGAGCTGAACCAGGCCGATTTCGAGCGCGTACGCTCGATGATCCACCGCCATGCCGGCATTGCGCTGAACTCGAGCAAGCGCACGATGGTCTACAGCCGGCTGTCGCGCCGGCTGCGCGCGCTGGGCCAGGTCGATTTCCCTGGCTACCTGGACGAGCTGGAACGCAGCGGCAGCGACCAGCCCGAATGGCAGGAGTTCGTCAACGCCCTGACCACCAACCTGACCTCCTTCTTCCGCGAGGCGCACCATTTCCCGGTGTTGGCCCAGCACCTGCGCCAGCGCGCCGCCCAGGCGCCGCTGAACATCTGGTGCTGCGCCGCGTCCACTGGCGAGGAGCCCTACACGCTGGCCATGACGGCGCGCGATGCCTTCGACGCCGCCAGCGCGCCCGCGGTGTCGATCCTGGCCACCGACATTGACACCGCGGTGCTGGAGCGGGCACGCCAGGGCGTGTACCCGATCGATGCCGTGGCCAAGCTGGACGCTGCCCTGCTGCGCCGGCACTTCCTGCGCGGCAGCGGCGCCAGTACCGGCCTGGTGCGGGTGCGCGAGGACCTGGCGTCGATGATCAGCTTCCGCCAGCTGAATCTGCTGGAGTCGCGCTGGCCGATCGACACACGCTTCGACGCCATCTTCTGCCGCAACGTGATGATCTATTTCGACAAGCCGACACAAACGCGGGTGCTGCAGCGGCTGGCCCGGCACCTGAAGCCGGACGGGCTGCTTTTCGCCGGCCATTCGGAGAACTTCACGCACGCCCGGGATCTGTTCGAGCTGCAGGGCAAGACGGTCTACCGGCTGGCCAGGGCAGCGGCCTGAGGCGCCCGGCGCAACGTGCCAAATACCCGGAACCACCTTGTCACAAAGCATTTCGGCGCTGCCGCACCGCCAAGGTGCGTCAACTCCGCGCCGGGGCAGCCGATAGGCGCAGAAAGCCCCGCAGCGGGGCCCGTACGGCGTCGCCGCCCCGAAGAACCTCAAGGAAGCCCCACATGAACCTGCAGACCGCCACGCAAGCCAGCGCTGCGCCGTCGGCCGCGGCCACCACGGCCCCGACGTCGATCCGTGAATTCCTGGCCTTCAAGCTGGGCAGCGAGGAATATGGAATCGACATCCTGCGCGTGCAGGAGATCCGCTCCTACGAGAAGCCCACCCGCATCGCCAATGCGCCCGAGTTCATCAAGGGCGTGGTCAACCTGCGCGGGGTGATCGTACCGATCATCGACATGCGGCTGAAGTTCAACCTGGAGCAGGCCAACTACGACCATTTCACCGTCGTCATCGTGCTGAACATCGGCCAGCGCGTGATGGGCATGGTGGTGGACGCGGTGTCCGACGTGATCACGCTGGAACCGCAACAGCTGCGCGCGGTGCCCGAGTTCAGCTCGGGCGTGGCCAGCGAACACCTGCTGGCCATCGGTGCCGTAGACGACCGCATGCTGATCCTGGTGGACATCGAGAAGCTGATGTCCGGCGCCGAAATCGGCCTGGCCGAACCCACGCTGCAGTGATGCCGCGCCACTCCGAGACAAGGACGCCTACGTGAAGAACCTGAGGATCTCCGCCCAGCTGAGCTGGCTGATCGGCACGCTGTGGTTCATGCTGCTGAGCATCGGCCTGATGGGCCTGTGGGGCATGAAGCTGTCGAATGCCGCGCTGAAGACGGTCTACGAAGACCGCACGGTGCCGATCGAGCAGCTGGCCCATGTCAACGCGCTGCAACTGGGCAGCCGCGTGGCGGTGTCCAACGCTCTGCTGCAGACTCTGCCGGTGGCCGATGCGGTGGCGCAGGTCGAAGCCAATCTGGCCCAGGCCAGCAAGATGTGGGACGCCTTCATGGCCACCCAGCTCACGGCCGACGAGGCGCGGCTGGCCAAGTCGGTCGGCGACGCACGGACGGCCCTCATGCAGGAAGGCCTGCTGCCGGCGGTGGCCGCGCTGCGCGCGAACAACCCGAAGGAAGTGCTGCGCCTGCAGGTCGAGAAGGTCGGTCCGATGTCGGCCGCGCTGGAGAAGTCGCTCGATGACTTGATGACGCTGCAGGTCCGGGAGGGCCGCGCGGAGTACCTGGCGGCCACCAAGGCCGCTGCCACGCTGCGCTTGCTGGCCATCGCGGTCATCGTGCTGGGCGCGGCGCTGGCCGCGGCCTTCGGCATGCTGATCAGCCGCTCGATCCGCCAGCAACTGGGCGCCGAGCCGGCCGAGGCCGCCGCGCTGGCCCGGCGCGTGGCGGCCGGCGACCTGAGCACGCCAATCACGCTGCGCCACGGCGACAGCACCAGCCTCATGGCCCATCTGAAGACCATGCAGCAGAGCCTCAGCGACGTGGTCAACCGCGTGCGCCAGAACGCCGACAGCGTGGCCACCGCGTCGGCGCAGATCGCCCTGGGCAACAACGACCTGAGCGCGCGCACCGAGCAGCAGGCCAGCGCGCTGCAGGAAACCGCTGCGTCGATGGAAAAGTTGAGCGCCACCGTCAAGCAAAACGCCGGCAATGCCCGCCAGGCCAATCAGCTGGCGCTGGGCGCCTCTACGGTGGCAGTGGATGGCGGCGAGGTGGTGGGCCGGGTGGTCGACACGATGAAGGGCATCAACGACTCGTCCAAGCGCATCGCCGACATCATCAGCGTCATCGACGGCATCGCTTTCCAGACAAACATCCTGGCGCTGAATGCCGCGGTGGAAGCCGCCCGCGCAGGCGAGCAGGGCCGCGGCTTCGCGGTGGTGGCGGCCGAGGTGCGCAACCTGGCGCAGCGCAGCGCCGAGGCGGCCAAGGAGATCAAGGCGCTGATCACCACCAGCGTCGAGCGCGTCGAGCAAGGCACCGCGCTGGTCGACCAGGCCGGCACCACCATGGGCGAGGTGGTCAGCTCGATCAAGCGCGTCACCGACATCATGGGCGAAATCAGCGCCGCCAGCTCCGATCAGAGTGCCGGTGTGGCCCAGGTCGGCGAGGCGGTGAGCCAGATGGACCAGGCCACGCAGCAGAACGCCGCGCTGGTGGAGGAATCGGCCGCCGCGGCCGAAAGCCTGAAGCAGCAGGCGCTGCAATTGGTGCAGGCGGTAGCGGTGTTCAAGACCGCTTCTGGCGGTCTGCCCGCCGCAGTGCCGGCCACGCCCGTCGCGCCGCCGCAGGCCAGCGATCCAGCCGTGGAGCGTCGCGGCCCGGGCCGTGCGAAGAACGTCGCCCGGCCGACCTTCGGCGCCAAATCCGCAGCCGCTGGCGTCGAGCCGACCACGGCGGCGCCGTCGCGCACCGGCACCGACGACTGGGAAAGCTTCTAGCACCCGCTCGCGCCTTCGCTCCGACGCAAGCGGCAGGCTGCGGCCCGGCAGCTTGCGGCTGGGCCAGTCGAGTGGGGTGGCTATACTTTGCCGGTTCAGCGCCGATTTGTCCGGAGTGCGGGCGCTCAAGAAATACAGCTAAAGAGGGGCACCCGGTGACCGCCTCAAAGCTTGCGGCACCGGGTTTCGTTTTGCTGGCAAATGGCCTCGATCGGAGTCGTCACCCCACAGTCGATGCATTTTGCGGAGGCGCTGCCGCTGCGCAGCGGCGGGGTGCTGCGTGACTACACGCTGGCCTACGAGACCTACGGCATGCTGAACGCGGCGCGCAGCAATGCGGTGCTGGTGTGCCACGCGCTGAATGCCAGTCACCACGTGGCCGGCCGCTACGAAGGCCAGAGCCAGAACACCGGCTGGTGGGACAACCTGGTGGGCCCGGGCAAGCCGCTGGACACCGACAAGCTGTTCGTCATTGGCGTCAACAACCCGGGCTCGTGCTTCGGCAGCACCGGGCCAATGAGCCCGAACCCGGCCACGCCGGGCCAGCCCTATGGCGCCGACTTCCCGGTGGTGACGGTGGAAGACTGGGTGGACGCGCAGGCCCGGCTGGTGCAGCGGCTGGGCATCACGCGGCTGGCAGCCGTGCTCGGCGGCAGCCTGGGCGGCATGCAGGCCCTGGCCTGGACGCTGCGCTTTCCCGAGCGCGTGCGCCAGTGCGTGGCCATCGCCACCGCACCCAACCTGTCGGCGCAGAACATCGCCTTCAACGAGGTGGCGCGCCGCGCCATCGTCACCGACCCCGACTTCCACGGCGGCCACTACCAGCGCCACGGCGCATTGCCGCGGCGCGGACTGCGCGTGGCGCGCATGCTGGGCCACATCACCTACCTGTCAGACGACTCGATGGACGCCAAGTTCGGCCGCCAGCTGCGCCACGCTGAGCCGGCCTACAGCACGCAGGACATCGAGTTCCAGATCGAGAGCTACCTGCGCCACCAGGCCGACAAGTTCAGCGAATACTTCGACGCCAACACCTACCTTCTGATCACGCGCGCGCTGGACTACTTCGACCCGGCGCGCGAGACTGGCGGTGACTTGGCGCGGGCCTTCGCGCCGGCACGCCACAACCGCTTCCTGGTGGTGAGCTTTACCACCGACTGGCGCTTCGCGCCCGAGCGCTCGCGCGAGATCGTCAAGGCGCTGGTCGACAACCGCATCGACGTCAGCTACGCCGAGATCGACGCGCCGCACGGCCACGACGCCTTCTTGCTGGACGATGCGCGCTACCACGGCGTATTGCGCGCCTGCTTCGATCGCGTGGCGGCGGAGGCGGCAGCATGAGGTGGGCCGAGCGCCGGGCCGCTCCCAAGCCGGCCGTGCGTCGGCGTCCAGCGGCCGCTGGACGCTGGCCGTCCATGCTCACCCCCTCGGGGCATCGACCGGCGTTCGCGCCGGGAGAGGGGCCGACATGAGCGAACGCGCGGATCTGGAAATCATCGCCAGGCTGGTGCCGCCGGGCTCGCGCGTGCTCGACCTGGGCTGCGGCGGCGGAGAGTTGCTGGCGCACCTGCAGCAGCACCGCGGCTGCAGCGGCTACGGCATCGAGATCGATGATGCCAACGTGCTGGCCTGCGCGCAGCGCGGCGTCAACGTCATCCAGCTGAACCTGGAAGACGGGCTGGCGCTGTTCGAGGACGCCAGCTTCGACGTGGTGCTGCAGTTGGAGACGTTGCAGAACCTTCGCCACACCGAACGCATGCTGCGCGAGACCGCCCGCGTCGGGCGCATGGGCATCGTCAGCTTCCCGAACTTCGCGCACTGGCCCAACCGCTTCAGCGTGCTGGCCGGGCGCATGCCCGTGACCAAGGCGCTGCCCTATCAGTGGTACGACACGCCCAACATCCGCGTGGGCACGTTTGCCGATTTCGAACTGCTGGCACCCAAGCTCGGGCTGCGCATCAGCGACAGCTTCGGCCTGCGGCACGGCCGCATGGTCCGGCGCTGGCCCAACCTGCTGGCCAGCGTGGCGGTGTTCCGCATCGAGCGCGGCTGAACCCGGCCGGGCGGCCGGCGGCGCCTACACTGCGCACGATGGATGCCGAACCAACCACGTTGCAGGGTTGGCCGCAGCAGCTGGCGGCCCGCGATGGCCTGCGGCTGCATATGCAGGCCTGGCCGGCCGGCGCGGCGGCGCGCGGCAGCTTGCTCATCGTTCACGGGCTGGGCGAGCACATCGGCCGCTACAGCCACGTGGCGGCGCACCTCAACGCCTGGGGCTGGGACGCCTTCGGCTACGACCAGCGCGGCCATGGCCGCAGCGAAGGCAAGCGCGGCGCCATCGCCCAGGCCGATGACCTGCTGCACGACCTGGCTGCGGTGATCGATGCGCTGCGCGCGGTGCGGCCGGCTGCGCCGCTGGTGCTGCTGGGCCACAGCATGGGCGGGCTGGTGGCGGCGCGCTTCGCCGCCGGCCGCCTGGACACGCCGGCGCCGCCGTGGTCGCGCCCGATCGACGCGCTGGCGCTGTCCTCGCCGGCGCTGGACCCGGGCATGAGCACCGGTCAGCGGCTGCTGCTGGCGCTGCTGGGGCCGCTGGCGCCCAACCTGGCGTTGGGCAACGGGCTGAAGCCGCATTGGATCTCGCGCGACGCGCAGGTGGTGCGCAACTATGTCGCCGACCCGCTGGTGCACGACCGCGTGACGCCGCGGCTGGTGCGCTTCATCGTCGACGGTGGCGAGATGGTGGCCGATCGTGCCGACGCCTGGAGCGTACCGACGCTTTTGCTCTACGCCGGCAGCGACCGCTGCGTGGCGCCGGCCGGCAGCGCCGGCTTCGCCGCATCCGCGCCGCAGGTGCTGGTGCCGGCGCACGAATTCCGGCCGCTGTACCACGAGATCTTCAACGAGCCCGAGCAGGCCGAGGTGTTCGGCGTGCTGCGCGACTGGCTCGATACTCTGGACCTGGACATACCCGCCAAGGAGAGCGCACGATGAACGCACGCGACCCGAACCTACCGCTGCAGCCCGACGAATCCACTGCGCTGGCCGCCTATGCCCGGCGCCAGTGGGACGAGCAGATCGTTCCGGCCATGACCGGCTACATCGCCGTCCCGGCCAAGAGCCCGATGTTCGATGCCGACTGGCAGGCGCACGGTTACCTCGAGCGCGTGGTGCGCGACACCGCCAGCTGGATCGAGGGGCGCAAGCTGCCCGGGCTGAAGCTGGAGGTGCTGCGCATGGAGGGGCGCACGCCGCTGATCTTCTTCGACGTGCCGGCCACGCGCGCGCAGGCCGACGGCACCGTGGTCTTCTACGGCCACCTGGACAAGCAGCCCGAGTTCAACGGCTGGCGCAACGACCTGGGGCCATGGACGCCGAAGTACGAGAACGGCAAGCTCTACGGCCGCGGCGGCGCCGACGACGGCTATGCGGCCTATGCCGCGATCACCGCGATCGAGGCGCTGGATGCGCAGGGCATCCCCCGGCCGCGCTGCGTAGGCCTGATCGAGACCTGCGAGGAAAGCGGCTCGACCGACCTGCCGGCCTACCTGGACGCGCTGCGCGAGCGCATGGGCCGGGTGGCGCTGGTGGTGTGCCTGGACAGCGGGGCGGGCAGCTACGACCAGCTGTGGCTGACCACCAGCCTGCGCGGCATGGTCAGCGGCGTGCTCAAGGTCGAGGTGCTGGGCGAAGGCATCCACTCCGGCGATGCCAGCGGCGTGGTGCCGTCGAGCTTCCGCATCCTGCGCCACCTGCTCGACCGGCTGGAGGATTCGCGCACCGGCACGCTGTTGCCTGACAGCTTCCATTGCGCGGTGCCGGCGCAGCGCCTTGAACAGGCCCAGGCCACCGCGGCGATCCTGAAGGACGAGGTCTACAAGCGCTTCCCCTGGGCCTGCGGCGCCGACGGCGGCGTGGTGCTGCCGACCACCACCGACCCGGTGCAGGCGCTGCTGAACCGCACCTGGCGGCCGACGCTCAGCGTCACTGGCGTCGACGGTTTCCCGGCATTGGCCGACGCCGGCAACGTGCTGCGGCCCTACACCGCCTTCAAGCTCAGCCTGCGCCTGCCGCCGCTGGTGGACGGGCATGAGGCTTCGGTGCGCCTGAAGGCGCTGCTCGAGGACAACGCGCCCTACAACGCCAAGGTCAGCTTCCACCCCGACGGCCGCGCCGGCGCGCTGGGCGCCACCGGCTGGAACGCGCCGGAACTCGCGCCATGGCTGGAGACGGCACTGAATGCCGCCTCGGACACCCACTTCGGCGCGCCGGTGGGCTACATCGGCCAGGGCGGCACGATCCCGCTGATGAGCATGCTGGCCAAGGGCTTCCCGCAGGCGCAGATGATGGTCTGCGGCGTACTCGGGCCGAAGAGCAATGCCCATGGGCCAAACGAGTTCCTGCACGTGCCCTACGGCAAGAAACTCACCGCGGCAGTGGCGCAGGTGGTGGCGGCCTGCCCTTGACGGTTGGGTGCGGGCGCGGCGGCGCGCCAGACGGTGCGCGCCAACGCGCCGAAGCACAATCCGCGGCATGGCTTACCTGCACCTGGCAATCGCGATCCTGGCCGAGGTCATAGGAACCTCGGCGCTGAAGGCCACGCGCGGTTTCACGCGGCCCGTGCCATCGCTGGTGGTGGTGCTCAGCTACGCGGTCGCGTTCTACTTCCTGGCGCTGGCGCTGCAGGCCATCCCCGTGGGCGTGGCGTACGCGGTCTGGTCGGGCGCGGGCATCGCCTTGATCACACTCATCGGCTGGGTGGTCTACCGCCAGAGGCTGGACGCGCCCGCACTGGCGGGAATCGCCCTGATCGTGCTCGGCGTGGTGGTGCTGAACTGGTCGACGATCGCCAGCTCATGACGCCGCCGACGCCCGCTCCTGGCGCCGACCAGCGCCTCGAACCCGTCTTCGACGTCGAACCGGGTGCGCACGACCCGCTCGCCGACCTGGCCGCCACCGCCGGCGCCAGCATCGACGAGCGGCTGCACACGCCGCGCCGCCGCCGGGCCCGCCTGGCCGCCTACGCCTGGCTGCTGCTGGCCATCGTCGCCGGCGTCACCGGCACGTCGGCGCTGTCGGCCAGCGCCGGCTTCACCCGCCCGATGCCGATCGCCGTGCTGGCGGCGGCCTACCTGGTGTGCTTCCTGTCCCTGACGCGTGCGCTGGAGGTCATTGCCGTGGGCGTGGCCTACGCGATCTGGTCGGGCATCGGCATCACGCTGGTGACGCTGATCGGCTGGCACGCCTTCGACCAGAAGCTCAGTGCCGGGCAGCTTGCAGGCATCGCGCTGATCCTCGTCGGCGTGGTCGTGATCCAGCTGTTCTCGCGCACGCGCGGCGGCGACTGAGGACGCCGTCGCGCGGGGCGGCTGCGCCGCGTCAGCGCAGCGAGAAGGCCTGCGCCGGCTTGAAGCCGCTCATCGGCTCGATCAGGCTGAGCAGCGGCTTCAGCGGCGCATAGCGCGAAGCGACCCTGGTCGCATAGGCGAAAAAGCGCGGCAGGTCCTCGGCATAGGCCGGCTTGCCGTCGCGGTGCTTCAGGCGGCAGAAGATGCCGAGCACCTTCAGGTGGCGCTGCAGGCCCATCCATTCGAGCGCACGCCAGAATTCGCCGAAGTCGGCCGCCAGATCCTCGCCCAGCGGCACCCCGGCGCGCTTGGCCTCGCTCCAGTAGTGAACGGCCCAGTCGATCTCGCGCTCTTCGTCCCAGGAGATGAAGGCATCGCGCAGCAGCGAGGCCATGTCGTAGCTGACCGGGCCGCGCACCGCATCCTGGAAGTCGAGGATGCCCGGGTTGGGCTCTGCCACCATCAGGTTGCGCGGCATCCAGTCGCGGTGCACGGCGACGCTGGGCTGCGCGAGTGCGCTGTCGATCAGCAGCCGGCAGACCTTCTGCCAGCGCGCGTGTTCGGCCTCGCCCCACTGCAGGCCGAACTCGCGCTGCACGCACCATTCGGGAAACAGCGCCAGCTCGCGCGCCAGCAGCGCCTGGTCGTAGGGCGGCAGCGGCTGCGCCGGCATCCGCAGCTGCCACTGCACCAGAGCTCTGATGGCGTCGCGCATCAACGCATTGGCCCGCGCCGCGCTGGCCGACTGCAAGGCGCCGAGGTACAGCTCGGTGCCCAGGTCGCTGAGCAGCACGAAGCCATGCGCCGCGTCGCACTCCAGCACCTGCGGCCCGTTCAGCCCGGCCGCGCGGATGGCCTGGGCGACCCGCACGAAGGGGCGCACGTCCTCCTGCGGCGGCGGCGCGTCCATGACGATCAGGCTGCCGCGCTGCGCCTGGATGCGAAGGTAACGCCTGAAACTGGCGTCGGCCGAAGCCGGCGCCAGGGTGTCCGGGCGCAGGCCATGGCGTTCACCGACAGCCTGCAGCCAGCGCTCGAAGGCCGCGCGGCGGGAGGCATCGGCCCAGGGGATCGGCGCAGGCTGCGGCGCTGCGGAAGCGTTCATCGGCGGCAGGCGCGGCGGTCGCGCGCTCGTTGGATAATGAATTCTACAAATCGGCCGTTGAACGCAGCGCCGGCGCGCGCCGCGTCGAGGCTGCATCAGCGACGCAGAAAGTGCCCTCCCTCGCGTCCATTCGCCTCGTCATCCACTCGCGCCACGCGCCGTCGTTGCTGGCGCTGTGCCTGCTGCTCGGCCCGCCGGCGCGGGCCCAGGACGCTGCCCCGCCGCTGCAGGCCAGCCCACGGCTGGGGCCCGCGCCCTCGGGCGAGGCCGGTCGCCGTCGGGCGCCGCTGTACCTGCGGGCCGACAAGCTCAGCGGCCAACCGAATGCGATGCTGCAGGCCGACGGCCGGGTTGAACTGCGCCACGCCGGCGTGGTCTTGCGCGCCGACCAGCTTCGATACGACCAGGCCGAGGACCTGGCGGTGGCCCAGGGCAAGGTGCGCATCACCTTCGAGGGCTCGTCGTTCAGCGGGCCCGAGGTGCAGCTGAAGCTGCAGCGGATGGAAGGCGTGGTGCGCGAACCCGAGTACCAGCTGGCGCTGACCGGCGCCGGCGGCCGCGCCGAGCGAATCGACATCCTGGGCCCGGGCAGCTCGCGGGTGATCAACGGCAACTACACCAGCTGCAGGCGCGACGGCGCGGAAAAACCAGACTGGATCCTCAGCGCGCGCCAACTCGACCTGGACCTCGATGCCGGCGTCGGCGTGGCCGAGGGCGCGGAGCTGCGCTTCCTGGACGTGCCAATCCTGTCGCTGCCGACGCTGAGCTTTCCGCTGAGCGACCAGCGCAAGTCGGGCTGGTTGCCGCCCAACCTGGACTTCACCACAGGCAGCGGCATCGAACTCGGCGTCAGCGCCCCGTACTACTGGAACATCGCGCCAAACCGCGATGCGACGATCTCGCCGGCCATCGCCACGCGCCGCGGCTTCGCGGTCAACGGCGAGTTCCGCTATCTGGAGCCCAACTTCGCCGGCCGGCTGAACCTGGACCTGCTGCCCTACGACCGGGTGTACGAGGGCACACGCTACTGGCTGACTTTCGACCATAGCGGCCGCATTGCCGACGAATGGCGCTACAGCGCAAACGTGGAACGGGTCTCGGACGACGACTGGTGGAATGACTTCCCGCGCCGGCATGCGTCGCTTACGCCGCGGCTGTTGCCGCTGACGGTGCAGGCCGGGCGCGACTTCGGCGCGCCGGCGCTGGGCGTCGAGCTGTATGCGGGTACGCAGCGCTGGCAGGTGCTGCAGGCGCCGAACATCATGGAAGCGCCCTTCGACCGCGCAGGTCAATTCGGCATGCGCGGCAGCGGCTCGCTGCTGGGCGGGGCGCAATTCGCCTTCGAGACGGAGGCCAACCGTTTCGTGCTGCCCGACAACCCCGGCTACGGCGCCGCCAGCACGCCGATCAACGGCTCGCGAATACACGCACAGGGCTGGATCAGGCGGCCCTGGCGCGAGCCCGGATGGTGGATCACACCGGCCCTGCTGTTCAATGCAGCCAGCTATTACACCGATGAAGCCATGCCCGACGGCAGGAAGAGCGCGTCGCGCGTGATCCCGACCTTCAGTCTGAGCGGCGGGGCCGAGTTCGAGCGGCCCACGCAGTGGCTCGGCCGCTCGCTGCGCCAGACGCTGGAGCCGCGCCTGCTTTACGTCAACACCCCTTACGTGAACCAGTCGAACTACCCGATCTTCGATTCGGCGGTGAAGGACTACAGCTTTGCGTCGATCTACTCCGAGAACGTGTTCTCCGGCATCGACCGGGTATCGGACACCAATGCCTTGACCGCCGGCGTGACCACCCGGCTGCTCGACGCCAGCAGCGGCGTGGAACTGCTGCAGCTGGGCATCGTGCAGCGCTACCTGTTCAACGACCAGCTGGTCACCGAAAGCGGTATCGCCGAGAACCGGGGCTATTCCGACGTGCTGCTGCGCGGCTCGACGCGGGTGCTCGAGCCCTTCAACCTCGAAGGCTACGTGCGCTACAGCCCCAGCGTCGACCGCGTGGTGCGCACGATCCTCGGCGCCCAGTACGCGCCGGGGCCGTTGCGCACGTTGAACCTGACCTACCGCTATGCCCGCAACGTCAGCTCGCAGATCGAGGCTTCCTGGCAATGGCCGATCTACCAGCCCGGCGGCACGCCGCAGCGCAAGCCATGGGACGGCAGCGCCAACAGCTGCGGCGGCGCCTGGTACACGGTGGGCCGTGTCGCCTACAGCACCGCCGACGACCGCGTCACCGACTCGGTCGTCGGCCTCGAGTACGACGCAGGCTGCTGGATCGCACGGGTGGCAGTCAGCCGCTGGTCCACCGGCATCAGCGAGGCCTCGACCCAGTATCTGCTGCAGCTGGAGCTGGTCGGCCTGTCGCGGTTGGGCTCGAATGCGATCTCTGTCCTGAGGGACAATATTCCCGGTTATCGGTTGCTGCGCGAAAAGGGCAGCGCATCGCCGGCCTCGGCCTTCCCTGACTGAAATGAATCACCGCATGCATGCTGCGCGCTCTGCGCCGATGGCGCTGCCTGCCGACCGGCGCATCCGGGTCGGCGTCAGCCGCCAGGACGCCCGGCCTCGGGGTTGGCCAGGCGTGCACCGTACAGCGGGCGGCTGACATGGGTCTGCGGCCTCGACTGACCGCCCTGGCGCTGGCCCTCGGCCTGGTCGCTGTGCCGGCGCTGGCACAACTGCAAATGCGCAGCGCGGCCAGCCCGCAGCCGCCGCAGGTGGTGGTGCGCGCTCCCGCCTTCAGCGGTGACTACATCGTCGCCGTCGTCAACAGCGAACTGGTGACCGCCGCCGAGCTCGAGCAGCGGCTCGAGCGCATGCGCGCCGCCAGCGCGGCGCGCGGCGGCGCCCGAGCGCCGGCCACCGAGCAGATGCGCGAGCAGGCGCTGGAGTCGCTGATCGAGGAACGCGTGCTGCTCACCTACGCCCGCGACAGCGGTCTGCGGCTCGAGGAAGCCGAGATCGACCGCGCCGTGCAGAGCGTGGCGGCGCAGAACCAGCTGACTCTGCCGCAGCTGCGCGAGCGGCTCGCCGCCGACGGTATCGACTACGCGCGCTTCCGCGCCAACCTGCGCGACCAGATCCTGCTGGAGAGGGTGCGTGAGCGCGAGGTCGGCCAGCGCACGCGCGTCACCGACGCCGAGATCGACAAGTACCTGGCCGAGCGCAATGCCATCAGCGCGCGCGACAGCGAGCTGAACATCGCGCAGATCCTGATCCCGGTTCCAGAGGGTGCCGATGCAGCGCTGCTGGCGCAGCGCCAGGCGCGCGCCGACTTGGCACTGGCGCGGGTGCGCGGCGGCGAGGACTTCGCCACCGTGGCGCGCGAGATGTCCGAGGAAGCCAACCGTGCGCGTGGCGGCGAAATCGGGCTGCGCCCGGCCTCGCGGCTGCCCGACCTGTTCGTCGCGGCGGTGTGCGATCTGCGTCCGGGGGAAGTCTCGCCCAGGCTGCTTCGCTCCGGCGCCGGCTTCCACGTGCTCAAGCTGATCGAGCGCCGCGACACCACGGGGGTACGCATCACCCAGACGAGGGCGCGGCACATCCTGCTGCGCCCGTCGGCCCAGCTCAGCGTGGAGCTGGCGAGCCAGCGGCTGTCCGACATGCGCGCGCAGATCGAGCGCGGCAGCAACAACTTCGAGAGCCTGGCGCGCCAGTTCTCTGAGGATTCCTCGGCGGCACAGGGGGGCGACCTCGGCTGGACCAACCCCGGCACCTTCGTGCCCGAGTTCGAGGACGCGTTGAACCGCCTGCCGGTCGGCGGACTGTCGCAGCCTGTGGTGTCGCGCTTCGGCGTGCACCTGATCGAAGTGGCAGACCGGCGCGAGACCACACTCGACGCGAGGCAGGTGCGCGAGCAGGCCGCCAATGCGGTGCGCGAGCAGAAGTACGAGCAGGCCTACCTCGATTGGGTGAAGGACCTGCGCGGCCGGGCCTACGTCGAGCTTCGCGACCCGCCCTAGGCCGACGATGAAGCACGTGGCGCGCAAGCGCTTCGGACAGCATTTTCTGAGCGATGCCCATGTGCTCGGGGCGATCGTCGACCTGATCGACCCGCGGCCCGGGCAGGCGCTGGTCGAGATCGGCCCCGGACTCGGCGCCCTGACCTGGCCGCTGCTGCAGTGCTGCCGTGCGCTGACCGCGATTGAACTCGACCGCGACCTGGCGGCGCGACTGCGCGAGCACGGCGGCGGGCTGACGGTCATCGAGGCCGACGTGCTGACGGTGGATTTCTGCGCGCTGGCGCAGCAATTGGGCCAGCCGCTGCGGCTGGTGGGCAACCTGCCCTACAACATCTCCACACCGATCCTCTTCCACCTGCTGGATGCCGCAGCGCAGGTGACCGACCAGCACTTCATGCTGCAGAAAGAGGTGGCGCAGCGCATGGCGGCTGCTCCGGGCGGCAAGGACTACGGCCGGCTGTCGGTCATGCTGCAGTGGCGCTACCGCATCGACACCGTGCTCGAGGTACCGCCGCAGGCCTTCGAACCGCCGCCACGCGTGGACTCGGCGGTCGTGCGCATGCGGCCGCTGCCGAAGGTTGCGGCTCAGCCACGGCTGCTGGCCGAACTGGTAGCGGTGGCCTTCTCCCAGCGGCGCAAGCTGCTGCGCCACACCCTCGGACGCTGGCTGGCCGAACGCAGTTTCAGTGGCAGCTTCGACCTGCAACGTCGCGCCGAGGAGGTGCCGGTGGCGCAGTACGTCGCCCTGGCCGAACAGCTGGCCCGCGACTGACGAAGCCGGTCTTGCGGCGCAGCCGCTGTGTCGCGCAGGGACGCGGCGCGAATGGGCACCGCACAAGGGCCCGACGCCGCCAAAAAAGCGAACGGCCCTTGCGGGCCGTTCGTACAGACTTCACGCCGGCTTCAAGCTGCGGTCAGCCACATTGCCGTATCGAAGGCGCTGCTCATCAGCGGCATGTTCATGCCGAAGTTCGGGTTGGTCCCGTTCTTCGGCACGGCCACCTTCGGCGCCGGCTTGTCGGCCACCATCTGGGTCATTTCCGCCCGTTCCCCTGACCCGATTTCCAGGGAACGGGCTACTGAAAAGAATAGAAACATCGGAATGGTATTCGTCGCTCCGCCCAGAAATCCGCAGCGTCGCGGAACACGTCGAGCAACTGCTCACGCGCCTCGCGATCGAAACGAGGGTTGTCCGGCAATTGCTCAAGCACGACGACGAAGCCTGGTTGCGCACCAGCCTTGTGCACGAGGTCGGTCATGCAGTCATAGAGCGCGTCGAGGTTCTTGCCGAAATGGGTCGGGAACAGGAACGACTCGGCAATGCGGTCCAGAACGTCCTGTTTGGTTTGCGCCGACGAAAGGTTGGCATACAGGAAATGCTGGCCGACGCCCTCCGCGGCCTGCATCAGATCCTCCACCCTGTAGGCTCGAATCGCCTGCACGATATTGGGACGGACTGTTTGCAACAGCATGTCACCTACCTCCTTCAATCACAACGACGTGGAAGCAGCAATCACTGCAACATGCGCGCAAAGCTCGCATAGTGATCGCTGGTGTAATAACAAGCATCAGGCTTAGTTGGTTGACTGCCCCCGCAGACGATGCGGCGGGCGCCCCGGTTACGCGCACCAGGAGTCTTCACGGTGTATTCGCGGTAATAACCGCGGGCATTTGCCGGCAACAGCTGCTCTCTATTACCGAACACGCTGCCATCCTTGGCGTACGCAAAGGGGCCGCCTTTGCGAATCAGCTGTTCAGTCTGCCGCACTTCGTCCGGCAACTCAGACAGGGCCACCGATGGCATCGGTGGCGACGCTGTCGGGCTGCGGCCCAGCGCCGCGCCCCAGAAAGCCACCACCCCTGTCACCGCGATTGCAAGCGCCAACTTCTTGATCGACTGCCTTGGCGACGGCAAACGCGACAGCACCACGGGATAACCCTGCACAAAGAAGCGCAAATGGTACCGGAGTGCGCCGAAAAGCTCAAGCACCAGCCTCAAAGTGGGGCACTGGCCTAAGTGAGGGTAGCGTGCGCACACATTCCAGAAGGCGCCGGGCGAAGAGATTCATGCGAGGGCCGGCCCACAGCCAACCGGCCGGGACAAATTACCGTGCGGCGTTGGCGTCGGCCACGGTGAGAGCCGTCATGTTGACGATGCGACGCACGGTGGCAGACGGAGTCAGGATATGGACCGGGCGGGCGGCGCCCAGCAGCACCGGGCCGATGGCTATGCCGCCGCCAGCGGCTGTCTTCAGCAGGTTGTAGGCAATGTTGGCAGCGTCGATGTTGGGCAGCACCAGCAGGTTGGCGTCACCGGCCAGCGTGCTGCGCGGCATCAGCTTGTGCCGCGCCTCGGCGTCCAGGGCAACGTCGCCGTGCATCTCGCCGTCGACCTCCAGCCAGGGCGCCTGCTGGCGCAGCAGCTCGAGCGTGCGCCGCATCTTCTGCGCGCTGGGCAGTTCGCTGCTGCCGAAGTTGCTGTGCGACAACAGCGCCGCCTTGGGCGCAATGCCGAAGCGCAGCATCTCCTCGGCCGCCATGACCGTGATCTCGCACAGTTCGGCCGCGCTCGGGTCGGCGTTGACGTGGGTGTCCACCAGGAAGACCTGGCGGCCTGGCAGCATCAGGCCGTTCATGCAGGCATAGACCGGCACGTCCTGCTGCGTGCTCGGGCTGCCGCCGACGCGCTTGCCGATGACCTGGTCGATGTAGTGCAGGTGGTTGGCGGTGGTGCCCCAGGTGCCGCAGAGCATGCCGTCGACAAAGTCCTTTTCCAGCAGCATCGCGCCAATCAGCGTCAGCCGCCGGCGCATCTCGATCTTGGCCACCTGCACCGTCACGCCCTTGCGCTCGGTCATGCGGTGATAGCTCATGAAGAAGTCGCGGTAGCGCTCGTCCTGCTCGACGTTGACCACGTCGTAGTCGACCCCTTGTTTCAGACGCAGGCCGAACTTCTCGATGCGCGCAGCCATCACCGCCGGGCGGCCGATCAGCGTGGGCCGCGCCAGGCCCTCGTCGACCACCACCTGCACCGCGCGCAGCACGCGCTCCTCCTCGCCCTCGGCATAGGCCACGCGGCGCACCTTGGCGCGCTTGGCCAGCGCGAAGATCGGCCGCATGATCTGGCCCGAGGCGTAGACGAAGCTCTGCAGCTTCTCGACGTACGCCTCCCAGTCGGCGACCGGCCGGCGCGCCACGCCCGCGGCTGCAGCGGCGCGCGCCACGGCCGGCGCGATCTTGATCATCAGCCGCGGGTCGAAGGGCTTGGGGATCAGGTACTCCGCACCAAAGGCCAGCGACTCGCCGGCATAGGCCGCCACCACCACCTCGCTTTGCTCGGCCTGGGCCAGTTCGGCGATGGCGTGCACCGCGGCGATTTCCATCTCGTCGGTGATGGTCGTCGCGCCGCTGTCCAGTGCCCCGCGGAAGATGTACGGAAAGCACAGCACGTTGTTGACCTGGTTCGGATAGTCGCTGCGGCCAGTGGCGATGATGGCGTCGCCGCGCACCGCGCGCACCTGGTCGGGCAGGATCTCCGGCGTCGGGTTGGCCAGCGCGAAGATCACCGGCCGCGGCGCCATGGCCGCCACCATCTCCGGCTTGAGCACGCCGCCGGCCGACAGACCCAGGAACACATCTGCACCGGGTATCACCTCGGCCAGGGTGCGCAGCGATGTCGGCTGGGCAAACTGCGCCTTGTCCTCGTCCATCAACTCGGTGCGGCCCCGCCAGACCACGCCGGCCAGGTCGGTGACCCAGATGTTCTCCCGCTTCAGCCCCAGCTTCAGCAACAGGCCCAGGCAGGCCAGCGCCGCGGCGCCAGCGCCACTGGCCACCAGCTTGACGCTGCCGATGTCCTTGCCGACCACCTTCAGCGCATTCATCAGCGCCGCGCCGACGACGATGGCCGTGCCATGCTGGTCGTCGTGGAAGACCGGGATCTTCAGCCGCTCGCGCAGGCGGCGCTCGACGGCGAAGCAATCCGGGGCCTTGATGTCTTCGAGGTTGATTCCACCGAAGGTCGGCTCCAGCGCGGCGACGACGTCCACCAGCCGGTCGACGTCCTTTTCGTTGACCTCGATGTCGTAGACGTCGATGCCGGCGAACTTCTTGAACAGCACCGCCTTGCCTTCCATCACCGGCTTGGCCGCCAGCGGGCCAATGTCCCCCAGGCCCAGCACCGCAGTGCCGTTGGTGATCACCGCCACCAGGTTGCCGCGCGCGGTGTAGCGGAAGGCATTCGCCGGATCGCTGACGATCTCTTCGCAGGCCGCGGCCACGCCCGGCGAGTAGGCCAGCGCCAGGTCGTGCTGGTTGACCATCTGCTTGGTGGCGGCGATAGCCACCTTTCCCGGCACCGGGAATTCGTGGTACTCCAGCGCCGCCTGCCGCAATTCGGCGGCTTTGTTCGCGTTCTTGGGCACGATGCTGTCTTTCGCTGATGCGTTGTCCGACGCGGGGGGCCGATTCTAGGTTCGAGTCGCAGACAGGGTGCGCAGCGCGCAGTGTGCGCTGCTTCGGCGCCCTGGCCATGCGCAAAACTGCGTAGCCCACCGGGGGACGCCGCGCGCAATACTGCGGATGCCTGGGCGGCTCGCGCCCAGCGGAGCCGCGCCTTGAACAGCCCCGCCACCGCCCTGTCGCCGCCGGCCGTGCAGCGCCAGCGGCTCGCTCAACCTGATCGACCGGCCCGACGACCACACCCCGGCGATGCTGCGCGAGGCACTGCAGCGCGTGGCCGAGCAGGCCGAGCGCGCCGGCCGGGTGATCAAGAGCGTGCACGACTTTGTGCGCCGCCGCGAGCAGCATCGCGAGAGCATCGGCGTCGACCTGCTGCTCGAGGCGGTGCTGCCGCTGGTGCGGCTGCAGGCGCGCAAGAGCGGCACCGAGGTGCTCACCGAACTGCCCAGGCCCGCGCCGCGGGTGCTCTGCGACCGCACGATGGTCGAGCAGGTGCTGCTGAACCTGGCGCGCAACGCCATCCAAGCCATGGAGCACGGCAGCGACCCGGCCGCGCGCGTGCTGCGCATCCGTACGCGCCAGACGCACGAGCGCTGGGTCAGCTTCTACGTGGCCGACACCGGCCCGGGCATCGGCCGCGAGCTCGGCGCCAGGCTGTTCACGCCCTTATTCACCACCCGCAGCGACGGCATGGGCCTGGGCCTGAGCCTGTGCCGCACTGTCGTCGAGCAGCACGGCGGTGCGATGGACTTCGATTCGCCGGTTCCGGGCACGCGCAGCGGCACAGAATTCAGGTTCACGCTGCCTGCCGCACCGGCGCCGAAGCTCGGCGCCGGCGAGACTGGCAGGCCACAGACCCTGAACACATGAGCCCGAACCTGGACCCGAACCTGGACCCGAGCCTGGGCCTGCCGGTGGTCTTCCTGGTGGACGACGAGGACGTGGTGCGTGATGCGCTGGCCTGGCTGCTGCGCTTACGGCGGCTGCTGTCGGAAGGCTTCGGCAGTGCCGAGGCCTTCTGGCAGCTGCTGCGGGCGCGGCGCGGCGGCGACGGCGCCTGGCCGGTCTCGCCGGTGTGCCTGGTGCTGGATGTGCGCATGCCAGGCTCCAGCGGGCTGGAACTGTTCGAGCGGCTGGCCGAGACCGCGCTGCTGCCGCTGCTGCCGGTGATCTTCCTTACCGGCCACGGCGACGTGCCCACCGCCGTGGCCGCGGTCAAGCGCGGGGCCTTCGACTTCGTCGAAAAGCCATTCTCCAACAACGCGCTGGTCGACCGCATCGAGCAGGCGCTGGCGCTGAGCGCCGCCAAACTCGCGTGCCGGCGCGAGCAGCGCAGCCGCGCCCGCCGCCTTGCCGAGCTCACCGAGCGCGAAGCCGAGGTCATGCGGCTGGTGACCGAAGGCCTGCCGAACAAGCGCATCGCCGATGCGCTGCGCATCAGCGTGCGCACGGTCGAAGTCCACCGCGCGCGCGTGTTCGAGAAGATGGAAGTCAAGTCCGCGGTGGAGCTGGCCAACCGGCTGCGCGACGCCGGCGTCTGAGCCCGCGCCGGCGCAGCCACAATGCGCACATGGCGCTGGGCGAATTCGAGCTGATCGAGCGATTCTTCACGCGGCCGGCGCAGCGCGCCGTGCTCGGCGTCGGCGATGACTGCGCGCTGCTCGCGCCCGCGCCGGGCATGCAGCTGTGCGTGACCAGCGACATGCTGGTCGAAGGACGCCACTTTCTTGGCACCGTGGCACCCGAGCGGCTGGGCCACAAGGCCTTGGCCGTGAACCTGAGCGACCTGGCGGCCTGCGGCGCCGAGCCGCTGGCCTTCACGCTGGCGCTGGCGCTGCCGCGCGCCGACGAGCGCTTCCTGCAGGGCTTTGCCGACGGCCTGTGGGCGCTGGCCGATCGGCATGGCATCGACCTGGTGGGCGGCGACACCACCGCCGGGCCGCTGAACATCTGCATCACCGCCATCGGCCAGGTGCCGGCGGGCCAGGCGCTGCTGCGCAGCGGCGCGCGCGCGGGCGACGAGCTGTGGGTCAGCGGCACGCTGGGCAACGCACGCGCCGCGCTCGAGGTTTTTCGCGGCACGCTGCAGCCGCCCGCCGATGCCTTCGCGGCGCTGCGCCAGTCGATGGAGCTGCCGGAGCCGCGCGTCGCGCTGGGCCAGCGGCTGCGCGGCGTGGCCAGCAGCGCCATCGACGTCAGCGACGGCCTGCTCGGTGACCTGGGCCATGTGCTGCAACGCTCGGCCGTTGGAGCGCGGCTCGATGCCGACGCGCTGCCGCGCAGCGCGCAGCTCGCTGCGCTGCCGCCGGCCACGCAGCTGGAATGCCTGCTGCACGGCGGCGACGACTACGAACTTCTGTTCACGGCCGCGCCCGAACAGCAGGCTGCCGTGCGGGCCGCGGCCCTCGCGGCCGGCGTGCCGGTCAGCCGCATCGGCCGCATCGAGCCCGGCCATGATCTGGTGGTGACCGACGGTCGCGGCCGGGCGCTCCAGGTCGAACGCGGTGGCTTCGACCACTTCAAGGCATGACGCCAAGGCGCGCCGACTGGCGCTTCATGCTGCGCCACCCGGCGCATGCCGTCGCACTTGGCTTCGGCAGCGGCCTGACGCCGCGCGCGCCGGGCACCGCGGGCACGCTGGCGGCATGGGCGTTGTTCGTGCTGCTGGAACGCGGCTTCGGCCCGCTGCCCTGGGTGTTGCTGCTGCTGGCCGGGTTGCTGCTCGGCGTCTGGGCTTGCACGCTGTGCGCACGCCATCTGGGCGTGGCCGACCCGGGCTCGATCGTCTGGGACGAGGTCATCGCCTTCTGGGCAGTGCTGTGGCTGATGGGCCCGGCGGCCTGGTGGGCGCAGTTGCTGGCCTTCGCGCTGTTCCGCTTCTTTGATGCGGCCAAGCCCGGCCCGGTGGGTTGGGCCGACCGGCTGTTCAAGCCCGCTCGTGGCGCAGCGGTGGGCTGGGCGCAGGGTTTCGGCATCCTCTTCGACGACCTGGTGGCCGCGGCGTGTACGCTGCTGGTCATGGCCCTGCTGAGCCCGCTGTGGACCTGAACGCCGTCGAAGCCGAGGTGCTGGCGCTGGCCGACGCCCTGCGCCGCCGCGGCTGGCACCTGGCCACGGCCGAGAGCTGCACAGGCGGCCTGGTCGCCGCCGCATGCACTGCGGTGGCCGGCTCCAGCGACTGGTTCGAGCGCGGCTTCGTGACCTACAGCAACACCGCAAAGACCGACTTGCTCGGCGTGGACCCGGCCCTGATCGCCACGCACGGCGCCGTCAGCGAGGCCGTGGCGCGTGCCATGGCGCAGGGCGCGGTGCAACGCGCCCGCGTCGAGCTGGCAGTGGCCGTGACCGGCATCGCCGGACCTGGCGGCGCCACCCCCGGCAAGCCTGTGGGCACGGTGTGGCTGGCACTGGCAGTGCGCGGCGCAGGGGCTGACATCGAGGTGCGTGCCGAGCGGCTGCAGTTGACCGGCAATCGCGGCGCGGTGCGCGAGCAGACGCTGCGGCAGGCGTTGCGCCGGCTGCGTGAAGCGGCTGCCTGAACCCCTACGATTCGCCTTCAATCCTCAGGCAGCCGTTTGCGCCGCCAGCGGTCGCCTGCCTGTCGATCCTTGATCGCGAACCGGATCAGGCCAGCGCGGCGCTTTCGGCCTCGGACATCAGCTCGCGAAGGCGCTCGGCCGGCATCGGCTTGCCCAGCAGGTAGCCCTGCTGCAGCGAGCAGCCCAGGCCGAGCAGGTAGTCGCGCTGTTCGGCGGTTTCCACGCCTTCGGCCACGACCGTGATCGACAGCGCCTGCGCGATACTGACGATGGCCTCGGTGAGCGCCCGGTCGTCGGAGTCTGCCGGCAGGTCCTTGACGAAGCTGCGGTCGATCTTCAGCTTGTCCGGGCGCAGCCGCTTGATGTAGGACAGCGACGAATATCCTGTGCCGAAGTCGTCGATGGCCAGCGCCACGCCCAGCTCGCGCAGGCTGGCCACGGTGGCCTGGGCCGCCTCGGTGTCGGACATCAGCGTGCTTTCGGTCAGCTCCAGCTCCAGCTCGCCGGGCTGGATGTCGTAGGTCTGCAGCGCAATGCGCAGCACCTGCGGCAGCCGCTGGTCGCGAAACTGCAGCGCCGACACGTTGATGGCAACCCGCCCCGGGTGCAGCCCGGCAGCCTTCCAAGACGCCAGCTGCGAGCAGGCGGCATCCAGCGTCCACAGCCCGAGCTCGCGGATCAGCCCGGTCTCCTCAGCCGTCTGGATGAAGGTGTCGGGCATCAGCAAGCCGCGCTGCGGGTGCAGCCAGCGCACCAGCGCCTCGCAGCTGACGAGGCGGCCGCTGCACATGTCGAACACCGGCTGGTAGTGCAGCAGCAGTTCGTGGTTGGCGATGGCCTGCAGCAGCTCCCGCTCCAACTCCAGGCGCGAACGGAAGGCGATGTCCAGGTCGTGCTCGTAGAAGCAGTAGCGCCCCTTGCCCATTTCCTTGCTCTTGTACATGGCCAGGTCGGCGCAGCGCGCCAGTGCCTCGAAATCGTCGCCGTCGTCGGGGAACAGCGCAATGCCGATGCTGGCACTGACCTGGGCGCTGCTGGCCGCGCGCGGCAACAGCATCGGCGCCTGGACGGCACGCGAGAGCCGCTCGACAGTCTGCGACACCTGCTCCCAGCTGCCGGCCTGCATCAGCAGCACCAGGAACTCGTCGCCGCTGACACGACAGACGATGTCCGACTCGCGCAGCGTGGCCACCAGGCGCTGGCTGATGCCCAGCAGCAACTCGTCGCCGGCGGCATGGCCCATGGCGTCGTTGACGGCCTTGAAGCGGTCCAGGTCGATGAACAGCAGCGCGCAGCTGTGCTGGTGGCGCCGCGCGGCCGCGGCCTCGTGCTGGAACAGCTCGCGGAACAGCGTGCGGTTGGGCAGCCCGGTCAGATGGTCGTACATCGCCAT
This sequence comes from Burkholderiaceae bacterium, assembly GCA_040381175.1. Lineage (GTDB taxonomy): Bacteria > Pseudomonadota > Gammaproteobacteria > Burkholderiales > Burkholderiaceae_C > Rubrivivax. Next base: position 2,925 of record JBEIHU010000016.1, on the reverse strand, counting down.
CTTGCTGAGCTGCTTGTTCTTGGCCTCGAGCTCTTCGAACAGCTCCTGGATGCGCTCGCGCACGGTGTTCAGGTGCTGGCCCAGCTGGCCGAGTTCGTCGCGCTGGCGCCAGACCTGCGCCGGCACCGATTCACGCGCGGCCAGCGTGCTGGCCTGCAGCTTCAGTCGGTTGATGGGGCGCAGCAGGCGCAGCGACAGCACGCCCAGCAGCACCATCACGCCGACCACTACCTGCGCGGCCACCAGCCACAAAATCATGCCGTGGCGCTGCGCCACCATCTGGTCGATCTCGGTGGCGTCGAAGCTCAGCCGCAGGTTGGCGACGCGCTGGCCCTCGTGCAGCACCTGCGCATCGCGCATCACCACCGGCAGCCCCGGCTCGCAGCGCTGCGCCTTGATGCTCAGCGGCGCCTGCGCGGGCTGCAGGTCGCGCACTTCCACCGCGCACACCGACGGCTCTTGCAGGATGCGCTGCGCCGCGGCATGGAGGCCGGCCTTGCTCAGCGTCCAGGCAGGCTCGGTGACCGCCGCCGTGGCCAGCACCAGCACCGCGGCGCGGTTGCGCTCCACCAGCGGCTCGTGGGCGGGGCGGGACACATGGCTGTCCACGCCCAGCACCACCAGCGCCGGCAGCGCCATGCCAACGATGATGGCCGCCAGCACCGTCGCACGGATCGACAGCGAGGGCCAGCGCAGCGGCATGTTTGGGCTCAGCAGGCTTGTGCTGCCAGCGCCTGGTCGGCGCCCGCCAGCCAGGCGCCGGGCGCGGGCGTGCGCACGACGAACCGGCGGTCTGTTTGCCGGCTGCAGGAACAGCCATCCTTGAGCAGCATCGTGTCAAGGGCCGGCACCTCGGCACCGCGCAAGCCCGAACGCTGCCGGCTGCCGTGTCGCGCCAGTGCGAAGAAGGGCTTGTCGCTGAACAGCGGTTTGCCGAGCTTGACCAGCGCCACGCGCTGCGGGTTGCGGAACCAGCCGACGTTGCTGTGCAGCCCGGCGCCTTCCTGGATCAGCCCGGGCTGGCGCCGACTTGGCGTTCGCGCCGAGGCGAAGGGCACGCCGGCCTCACCCAGGGCCCGCGCGGCCAGCGGGGCCTCCAGGCTGGCGGCCGCGCCACCGACCCAGGTGAACGAATACGGTAGGCGGTCATGGTGGTGCAGCGTCAGGCCTTGTGCCTGGGCGCCTGGACACAGTCCCGCCAACGCCCACCGCACCACGGCGGACGACAGGACATCGACGCGCCCTCGCAAACGCTGCATGTCCAGGATTGTCGGCTGCGTTAGGCTCGCGCTGCATGAACATCCTTCTCAGCGGCGAATTCGAAGCGGCGGGACTTCACGAATGGCGGCTGTGCCTGTGCGCGGCCTTGCCAGAGGCCCGCTGGCTGGACCGCGACAAGGCGCTGGACGTGTCCGACACGGTCGAGGCGGCGGTGGTGGCCAACCCGCCGCCGGGCAGCCTGAGCGGGCTGCCGAAGCTGCGGCTGATCCAGTCGCTATGGGCCGGGGTTGACCGGCTGCTTCAGGACCCCACGCTCCCGCCGGGCGTGCCGATCGCTCGCATGGTCGACCCGGCGATGAACGCGGCCATGGCCGAGACCGCGCTGTGGGCCACGCTGTCACTGCACCGCGGCTTCTTCGACTATGCCCGCGCGCAGCGCGACGGCCGCTGGCACCCGCAGCCGCAGCAGCGCGCCGACGAGTCGCCGGTGCTGGTGCTGGGGCTGGGGCAGCTGGGCCTGACGTCCGCGCGGCGGCTGGCGCGGCAGGGCTATCCGGTGCGCGGCTGGAGCCTGGGCCCGCGTGGCACCGACACCGACGGCATCGACTGCCGGCATGGCCGTGATGCCCTGCCTGGGCTGCTGGCTGCCTCGCGCATCGTCATCAACCTGCTGCCGCTGACACCGGCCACCGCCGGGCTGCTGGACGCGCGCTTCTTCGCGGCGCTGCCGCGCGGCGCGGCGATCGTCAACCTGGCGCGCGGCGCGCACCTCGTCGATGCCGACCTGCTGGCCGCGCTGGACCGCGGCCAGCTGTCGCATGCGGTGCTGGACGTGTTCCGCAGCGAGCCGCTGCCGCCCGGCCATGCCTTCTGGACGCATCCGCAGGTGACGGTGCTGCCGCACGTGGCCGCGCAGACCGACCCGCGCAGCGCAGCGCAGGTGGTGGCGGCCAACCTGCGGCGCTGCTTCTCGGGCGCGACGCCCGAGCATCTGGTGGACCGCAGCCGCGGCTACTGATCAGCCCGGCCGGCGCTGCCGGCGGGCCAGCGCCAGGACACCGGCCAGGGAGGCCAGCATCAACGCATGGGCGGCCGGTTCGGGGATCGGCTCGCGGCGGCCGCCAAGCGGTAGCCCACGCCCGATCACAGCGGGCAGCGTCACCGTCACGCTGCGCTCCTTCACGGTGGGCTCGCCGGGCAACTGCGCCGAAGGCCCCTGGCTGGATCCCGGCGCCTCGAAGTCGCTCGACCTGAGCAGGTCCTCGGCCGAGATGACGGGCTCGAAGGCGAAGGGCGCGTCGCTGCGGTCGCGGCCGAGCGCGAAGCCATTGAAGGCGGCTTGCTGCCCCATGCGCACGATGCCCTCGTCGCAGACGAAATCGACTCCACCAGGCTGCCGGGGTTGAACAACCCCGCGCCGAAGGGCAGCTTGCCGTCCCCCGCATCGAAGGCAAGGCTGTCGCCCTTCTCGTACAGGCCATCGACGGTGAAGGCCATCTTGACGACGCCGCTGCCCTGGACGCCGAAGCGGTCGGCGATGCGTGCGATCACGCCTGCAGCCGCCGGGGCGCCATCCGTTTTGCTCCGCCGTCCAGGGGTCCAGCGTGGGGGTGATGCTGAACAGCACCGCTCGCCCGGCCTGCGCGCCGACCTTCAGGGTGAGAGCATGACCCTCCTTCTGCAGGTTGGCGGTGGCGGCGGCGG